>PKZM01000167.1 GCA_003133065.1 Acetobacteraceae bacterium | reverse complement strand
CCGCGCTTGGTGACGAAATTATAGATGCCGCCACGGCCTTGCGCATCGCCGGGGTACCAGTTCTGCACCGTGCTGTATTTGATCTTGGCATCATCCAGCGCCACCAGCTCCACCACGGCCGCATGCAACTGGTTCTCGTCGCGCATGGGCGCGGTGCAGCCTTCCAGGTAACTCACGCTCGCGCCTTCCTCGGCGATGATCATCGTGCGCTCGAACTGGCCGGTATTCTTCGCATTGATGCGGAAATAGGTGGAAAGCTCCATCGGGCAGCTCACGCCGCGCGGGATGAACACGAAGCTGCCATCTGTGAACACAGCCGAGTTCAGGGCGGCAAAGTAGTTGTCGGTGGGCGGCACCACGCTGCCCAGATATTTGCGCACAAGCTCAGGGTAGTCCCGCACCGCCTCGCTGATCGGGCAGAAGATCACGCCGGACTTGGCCAGCGTGCTCCGAAAGGTGGTGGCGACGGAGACGCTATCGAACACCGCATCCACGGCCATCGGCGGCCGCGCCTGTTCGCCTTCGACGCCGGCGAGAATGGCGCGCTCGCTGACCGGGATGCCCAGCTTTTCGTACATGCGCAGCAACTCGGGATCCACCTCGTCCAGTGAGGCGGGGCCGGGCTTCTTCTTGGGGGCCGCGTAGTAATAGGCGTCCTGGTAGTCGATCTTAGGGTAATTCAGCAGCGCCCAGTCCGGCTCGATCATGCCTTGCCAGGCGGCGAAGGCGCGCAGGCGCCACTCCAGCAGCCAGGCGGGTTCGCCCTTGCGCTCCGAAATCAGGCGCACGATGCCTTCATTCAGGCCCTTCGGCGCGAAGTCCATCTCGATGTCGGTCTCAAAACCCCATTTGTAGCCGCTGCCGGCCACATCCGTGACGGTGTTCAGGGTTTCGGCAATCGCTGGCATACATACTCCTTGATATCATCGCCCTCTGGCAGGGGCGCGGGCGCAGTCTGGGCTCAGCCGAGAGGCGCCAGACAGGGCAGGGGGTCCGCCGGGCGAGGCTTTGCCATTTGCGGCAACTCGGCGGGAAGATTGGGCGGGCGAAACGCGGGGTGGGTGGCGGCATTCTCCATGTCGGCGAGCGTGATGGCGCCCAGGGCGGCGCGTATGGCGCTATTCACCGGATCCCAACGGCCGCGCATCGGGCAGAGGCAACTACTCTCGCAATCGCCGCCATCCACGCAGGCGGTGAGCGCGATCGGGCCGTCTATCGCCTCGATCACCTCGGCCACGGGGATGGAGGCGAGGCTGCGGCCGAGCCGGTAGCCACCGCGCGCGCCGCGCAGAGACGTGACCAGGCCGCGGCCTGCCATCGCTTTCAACACCTTGGCCACGGTGGGTTCGGGGATGCCCGTGGTGACGGCAATACCGGGGGAGGTTTGCACGGCATCCTCCCGGGAGAGACGAACCAGCACGACCACGGCATAATCAGTCAGCTTGGAGAGCCTGAACATGCGCCGAACCTCAGCCGCCCTATGCGGCATCAACAATCGGACTAGATCGGTCCTGATTAGCTCCAAATGCGCAGAGGCAAGCCCGGCGTCAAGGGTGTTGGCTTGCGACACGCCGGGATTTTCCGCCCTATGCGACACATGACTCCCGCTGCCGTCACGCAAGAGCGGTGTGGGCCGCCGGTGGAAGCGCGGGATGCGGCCAGCCTGATCGTGGTTCGCGGCCTGGCGGGCTCGCCCGATGCGGCGCAAATCCTGATGGGGCGGCGGGAAGCGGGGCATCGCTTCATGCCCGGCGTAAGGGTGTTTCCGGGCGGCGCGGTGGATGCGCAGGATTTTACCGCTATCGCCGCGTCACCGTTGAAGCCCGGGCAGGCCGCCCTGCTGGAGCAAGGTACCGCGCCGGGGCTCGGCCACGCGCTCGCCATGGCCGCCGCACGGGAATTGCAGGAAGAAGTCGGTCTCTGCCTGGGTGTGCCGCCGGCCTTGGATGGGCTGATCTATCTGTGCAGGGCGATCACGCCGGCTGCCAGCCCGATCCGCTTCGACGCGCGGTTTTTTGTAGCTGCGGCAACCAGCGTTTCAGGCTGCCCGATGGCATCACGCGAAATCGAGGATCCGCGCTGGTATACGGTATCGGCGGCCTTGCAGTGCGAACTCGCGGGAGCCACGCGTGCCGTCCTCGAAGTATTCGCGTCATGGTTGCAGAGCGACCGTACGCGCTGGAAAGTTCCTGTCTTGCGCGAGCGGAAATGGTCTCGCGAATAAGACTCAAGTTGCGAATGAGACTATTCTCGACGTCAGATCGAAAAAGATACGTGATCAGGCCAGTTTCCTCTTTCTTTTTCGACTCATTCCGCATAGCTTTTGTCGGCGTAGCGTCCTACGAACACGATTGGATAGCCTTATGCGACTGAGCGATGTTCTTCTGATGCGCGGGGTGGTCCGCAGCAGCGATATCGAATCGGCCCTTGAACGCCAGCGCGCGCAGGGTGGGCGGCTGGGCGAGAACTTGATCGCCCTTGGCCTGATGACGACCGAGCAGCTTTACGACGTCATGAACGAGACGCCGGTGCTGCCGCGCACCATTGCGGACACCGGGATTTCGCGGGGCCTTCTGCTCGGCCTTGTTCTGAAGTTCATGCGGGTCGCGCTATGTGAAACGCTGCCTGAACTGTCGGATCGGCTGCGCCTGCCGCATTCCGTGATCCAGGAACTCCTCGATGAGGCGGTGAACCAGAAGCTGGTTCAGGTGCTTGGCTCCAGCAACGTCGGAATCGTGCGGTATATGCGCTACGCGCTGAGCGATCTGGGGCGTTTGGCGGCGGGCGAGGCGATGGAGCAGAGCCTGTATCTGGGCCCCGCACCGGTCAGCTTGGTTTCGTTTCAGACTCAGGTGGTCAAGCAAAGGATCACCAACGAGACGCTTGATACGGAGACGTTGCGCTCCGCGTTCAAGGGCCTGGTGGTATCCGATCAGATCATCAACCGGCTTGTGCCGGCGGTCAGTGCAGGGCGTACCGTGCTGCTATATGGGCCGCCGGGCAATGGCAAAACCAGCATCGGCACGCGCATTGCCGGGCTGTTCACCGATCCGGTGTTCATTCCCTACGCTATCGAGGTGAACGGCCAGATTATCAAGATGTATGATGCTGCCCTGCACAAACCGTTCCTGGGCAGCCCCACCGATACAAATCTGGCGGCTAATGCCAGCGTGCAGATCGAGGCCTTCGACGGCCGCTGGGTGGCGTGCAAGCGCCCGGTCGCGATGGCGGGCGGCGAGATGACGCTGGAGATGCTGGATCTGCGCTGGGATACGGCCACCAAGACCTATGATGCGCCGATGCATATGAAGGCGATGAACGGTGTTTTCCTCATCGACGATTTCGGCCGCCAGAAGGTGAGCCCAACCGAGTTGCTCAACCGGTGGATCGTGCCGCTGGAAAGCCGCATCGATTACCTGAAGCTGAATACCGGCGCCACGTTCCAGCTTCCGTTCGATGAGCTGGTGATCTTCTCCACCAATCTCGAGCCCTCGGATCTGATGGATCCCGCATTTTTGCGCCGTATTCCCTACAAGATCGAGATGCTGGGCCCGACCCGCGCGGAATATCGCCGGATTTTCGAACGTGCCGCCGCCGCCGGTGGATTGGCGCTGAGCGACAGCGCGTTCGATTTCGTGGTGGCACAGCTGACCCGCGACAACCGCTATCAACTTGCCGCGTTCCAGCCGTGGTTCATCTGCGATCAGGCGCAGCAGGCGTGTCGCTGCTTTCGTCTCCAGCCCGTTCTGACGCGGGATCTCGCCGCGGAGGCGCTTGAGAATTTATATGTAGGGATCGGGGCCGTGGCTTAAACCGGGTCCGGCGATGCCGTGACCTGTTACGTCGTTACACAATTGTCAGGCCGCTGGCTGTAAGAAGAAGAGTCTTCTTTTCTGAAGAAAAGCAGCAAAAGACTTTTCGCGGGCTGTCGCGGACTCGCCGGTAACGCAGCCAAATGGCCGTGGCGCCACCAATGAGGCGTATGCCGGAATCTTGCGTGTCGGTTCTATAGACCGGGCCAGTCCTGCGCGCCGAAAAACGCGCGGTAGCGCGCAAAACATGCGGCGCCGCACGTGAGGCGCATCAGCGCGCCCTCGGCAATGGCGTGTGCGATCCGCGGGTCGGATTGTACCAGAGGCACAATGACTTCACGGTTCCAACTGGCGGAGTGCCGCACATCCAGTACGGCATGCAGCGCGAAGTAGTGGCGGTAGGCGCGCGGTACCCCCAGCCTTCGCAACCCGGCGGCAATTTGGGCGGCCCGCCCAGGCGCGGTCAGCTCCACCACCCCTAAGGCCCCCACGGCATGGTAGGCATAGTGCCGGTTGGCAGCCAGCCCGGCCATCGTATTGGCCAGTGCTAAGGCTTCCCACACGATGCAATCCGCACGCAGGTCCAGGCGAAGATGGTGCGCCAGTGAATCCAACATCGGGCCGTGCATGGCGCTGGCGTGGCCGCGGCCCATCTCGTCCCAGAAATTCCGCGCAAGTTCCAGTTTGGCACGTGGCGGCATGCGCAGCAGCGTCATCGCCGTGAGATCGTCGAAGCCAGCCTCGCCGGCGACTTCCTGGGCCAGAAACCATCGCATCTGGTCCAGCGTGCAGGTCTCGGCCAGCCACGGGAACAATGTGTCGCCCTGCCCTGGCCCGGTCTGTTGCAGATCTTCGAACCAGGCAAGAAAGCCGGCCGGATCGCGCGGCGCGCTGGCCGCTCGTGCGGCTACTCTGGCGCGGGCGGCTTCCAGGAAGGCGGCTTCGTCCGCCAGAAGTGCCGGATCATCAGCGTGCGGCACCGCATCGCCGGGCAGGGCAGGGCAGAGTCGCGCCCGGTTCAGCAGGCTCAGCCGCGCCTGCACGCCATCGGCTACCGGCGCAGGGCAGGGGAGACACATATTCATGATGGCCGCTCCACCGTCAGGGCCACGGCGGCGATGCGATCAGCACCTGCGTAGGCGCCGCCGGCCAATTCCTCGCCGAACACATCGGGGTCGATTTCGCGATAGGTCCAGCGGCAGCCGGCCGCCTCCACCAGCGGCAGAGCTGCCTCGCGGAACGCGTCGCGTCCGTCCACAATGGCGCACCCGGTGTAGAGAACCAGGCTGCCGCCCGGTGCCAGAAGCGGCGGCGCCGTGCGCACGATGCGCAGCGACACGCCTTCGCCGAGCCGGCCGCCGCCATGGCGGTAGAGACGCGCGGCGGGATCGATCAGATAGGGCGGATTGGCCACGATCAGGTCGAAGCGGCCTTCCACACCGTCCAGAAGATCGCTGTGGCAACAGCACACATTGGCCAGGCCGGCGGCGGCGGCGTTAGCCGAGGCTGCCGCCAGCGCAGCCGGGCTGAGATCGGCCAGCACCACCTGCGCGCCAGGATACGCGCGCGCGATGGCCAATCCCACCGCGCCGGTGCCGCAGCCAATGTCGATGGCGCGTCCAATCACCGGCCGCCGCGCCAGATAGGCCGCCACGGTGTCGGCGAACCGGTACGTGTCCGGCCCGAAGAAGACCGACTCAGGCGAGTCGGTCGGAAAGCTCGAATGCAGCAGGATCAGCTCGCCCAACGAGGCGGCCCGGACAAGGCTGCGCCAGACGCCGGAACGTGCGTTGCCTGCCGGAACCACAACGCCCGCCGATTGCGCGATGGCGAACAGCTCGGGCCCCAGGATCTCCGGGGTAAAATTGCGGTTCCAGCCGAACACATCCGCGATGCCACACGCCATACCATTTTCCGGCCGGGCATTGACGATCCGGTGGGTGGCCGGCGTTACGGCGATGAAGCGGTAGCCCCGTGCGCGCAGAGCCTTGGGCACCGCATCGAGCTGCGTGCGTGCGGGAGCGAATGGCGATGGCTGATGGTTCATATCACGCGGAGCAACGTGGGCGGCAAACCATTGTTCCGTGGCGCTGGGCATCCGCCATGGTGCGCCTGCGCGCGCCGCGGATCGCCGACCTGCCGAAACCCATCCTGTGCGTGCCGTTGCTGTTGCACTGGTTCTGGCTTGCCGCGCGCCACCGCAGCCTCACGCTGCCCTCCACGGTCAACCCCGCGATCGAAACCGGCGGCTTGGCCGGCGAATCGAAATCGGCCTGCCTGGCGCAGATCGCGCCCGCGTTCAGGGCGAATGTCGCGGCATGGACGCGGGTTGCGCCGGGGGATGATCCGGTCGCGGCCACGCAGGCGCTTGGCATAGGCTATCCGCTGATCGCCAAGCCCGATATCGGCTGGTGCGGCTACGGGGTGCGCAGCATCGAGGACGCGGCGGGGCTACGCTCCTACGCGGCTGCGTTTCCGCGCGGTGCCGCCTTCATCATCCAGCACCTGGTGTCCGCCCCGATGGAGGCGGGTCTGTTCTACGTCCGCCGGCCGGGGGCCGGAAGCGGACGGTTGACGGCGATGGCGTTCCGGCATGCACCCGAGCTCGCCGGGGACGGCCGGCGCAGTGTGGCGGAGCTGATCGCGTCGGACAGAAGCAGCAGCAAGCTGGCGCGGAGCATCGACCCTGCCAGGCTGGCACAGGTGCCTGGCATCGGGGAGCGCGTTGTGCTCACCACGGTTGCTTCCTTGCGCGTGGGCGCGACCTACCGCGACATGTCTGCCCACATCACGCCCCCGTTGGAGGCATGTGTCGATGCCATCGCGCGGTCGATGCCGGATTTTCATTTCGGCCGCTTCGACGTGCGCTTCGAGAGCCTGGCCGCCCTGCAGCGCGGTGCGTTCAGCATCATCGAAGTCAATGGCGCCGGCTCGGAGGCGATCGGGTGCTGGGATCCCTCGTTGCCGTTGCGGACGGCGTTTGCAGGTGTGTTCGCCAAACAACGCCTGGCGTTTGAGCTCGGCGCGGTGATGCGCGGCGCTGGGCATGTGCCTGTGGGCGTGGTTGGCCTTGCCGGGGCCTGGCTGCGCCAGCAGCGGCTGATCCGGCGGTATCCGCCATCCAACTAGCGGAGCCTACTGGCCCGATGAAGACAGAGGCCGTCAAGACGGGCTTCTACGAGATGGCAAGTTTCCCAAGGTGCAGATACTCACCATCGCGGAGCTATTCGACGGCAAGCGCCCGCTTATTCCCCTTGTCGATACTAGCTATTTCAAGAAGGCGCCGAGGGAGACAACAACGCAGCAAGACTCCCTTATCTGAATAGGCCGGACAATCCGCCCGGCGGATCACGGGGCAAACGTGCCCCCGGCGGGATAGGGCAATCTAAGAGCATGTCACCTGTTCCCCCGACTCGGCGGCCAGGTTAGAGCGGCGCGATGGAGAACCGGGCTCAATCCCTCTACTGGACCGAGCTTATCGAGCTTAAAGGCGCGTGCGAATATGTCCGCCGCTACCGCGACAGCCTCAGCGCCACCCTCACCCGCTTTGCCGTGGCGCGTAGCGTCGTCGGCGTGGCGGCGTTGGGCGGCTGGATCACTACGAACATCGACCCGCATATTTGGGCCGCCGTGATCGTGCTGGTGCAAGTTGCGGAGGCGCTACAGCGAGCCGTCCCTACTCCGCCAGGTTCACCGGCACCAATGACCTCTGCGCGGCCTTTGACGCCCTCTTTATCGACGCCTTGCTTGAGTGGGAGGAAATCGCGGCGGGCCGCATGGAGGAGGACAAAATCACGAAGCGATGGGGCCGGTTGATGACCCTCCGCCTGGCCGCCGACCGGAAGGCCCTGCCTCATGGCCTTCCGCGCAAGCCCAAGCTGGAAAGACTGGCAGCGGCGGATGCGAATACCTACTTTAAGGGCCTCTACCCGGAGGAGGGTTGACCATGGCCGACACCAAGCCAGCCGCGCCGCGTAAGGATGGTGACTATACCGCGAGGAACGACAGCGGCGGCGCGATCCCGCGCATGGGGTTAAATATCCCAATGCCCGCCAGCACAAAGCCGCCACCATCACCAAGCCAGCACACCAGCGCCAAACCGGCGGGGCAAAAGTAATGGCGGCCCCGCCACCCAAGAAGGGATTGAGCGGAATTGCCATGGATGGTGCGATCCCGCGCATGGGCTTGTCGATTCCGATGCCAGCAGGCACCAAGCCGCCCCCCGCGCCAACCAGCCAGAAGCCAGCCGCCAGCCCCAAGCCCACGAAATAGCCAGAAACGACGAAGGGCGGCCCTACGACCGCTGCACGAAAATGACCGGGCGACCGGGGAGGACCGGAAGGCGTGGCCGGCGGCGCATGAATTGTTTACGCCGCTTCTGCTTTGGGTATCGGGCCACGAACTCCGGCGCAACTGGCGGCGGTTTCCAGAGCCATATGCCGAGCTTGTTGTTATGCGGGAGTTTATGGAGAACGGCGGCGCGGAGGAAGGCGTTTGGGCCTCGCTTAGCGGCATCATGCAGGAGTGCGAGGCGCCCAGCGGCTACGTCGCTTTTGCGGCGGCGGCTTACGCGGCCCGGCACACACAGGCGGAGACTTTTGCGGCTTGCGTCATCATCCGGCGTATGTGCGACCGGGCGATAGACGAGATCGAGGCGGCGCTGATGGAGCAGGGGCCGTTCGAGTTGGCATAATATTCCTTCTGCGACGTTCGGTGATCCTTCTGGGGGCCCGTCTCTATACCCCGCTGCATCGCGGCACCGATCTGCCGAC
>PKZM01000078.1 GCA_003133065.1 Acetobacteraceae bacterium | reverse complement strand
GTCTTGCCCACGCCGGGCTCGCCGATCAGCACCGGGTTGTTCTTGGT
Source organism: Acetobacteraceae bacterium (assembly GCA_003133065.1). Classification (GTDB taxonomy): domain Bacteria; phylum Pseudomonadota; class Alphaproteobacteria; order Acetobacterales; family Acetobacteraceae; genus BOG-908. The sequence continues at coordinate 12,040 of PKZM01000078.1, read as the reverse complement.
GCGGCGGGCGAGCACCTGGATGGTGCGGCGGATTTCCTCGTCGCGGCCGATCACCGGATCCAGTTTCTGGGTGCGCGCCTGCTCGGTCACGTCGCGGGTGAATTTCTTCAGCGCATCGAAGCCGGACTCGGCATTGGGGCTGGTCACTTTGCGACCCTTGCGGATGCCATCCAGCGCACGCTCGATGGTCTGCGGATTGGCGCCGGCGGCGCGCAAGCCGCGCCCGGCCGCCGTATCGCTCGCGGCCAGCGCTGCCAGCACCCGGTCCTGCGCCACGTATTCGTCGCCCGCCGCGGTCGCCTGCTGTTGGGCGGCATCCAGCACGCGCACCAGTTCCGGCGTGATCTGCGGCGCGCCCGCGCCGCCGCCCTGCACCTTTGGCTGGCGGGCGAGTTCCGCCTCGTTCGCGGCGCGCACCTTCTGCGCATCGCCCCCGGCGGCGCGGATCAGCCCGCTCGCCGCCCCCTCCTCGTCGTCCAGCAGCGCCTTCAGCAGATGCTCCGGCGTGATGCGCTGGTGGAACTCGCGTATCGCGATCGTCTGCGCGGCCTGCAGAAAGCCGCGGGTCCGCTCGGTGAATTTTTCCATGTCCATCGGTGTATGTCCCTATCAATCAGGCGACTGTCATGGCCCTGCCCCTCCAGGAGGCGACACGGCCATGATGTTAATCAACCATTTCGCGCCCTCACGTAGGCATGGCAGGGAGGGCTCTCAAGGTTTTGGCGCCGTTCGGGATATACCCGTGCGGAGAGGCTGATGCGGAGGCTTTGCACAGGTGGATGGCACTGAGGAGAAGCTGCTGGCGGCACTGGCCGCGGCGATCGGCCCCGCCCACGTCCTGACCGGGGCGGAGGCCGACGCCTACCGGCACGATTGGCGCGGCATCATGGAGGGGGCGGCGCTGGCCGTGCTGCGCCCCGGCGACACGGAGGAGGTTGCCGCCTGCGTCCGCCTCTGCGCCGAAGCCGGCATCGCCATCGTGCCCCAAGGCGGCAATACGGGCCTGTGCGGCGGCGCCACCCCCGCCGATGGCGAGATCGTCCTCTCGCTCGCGCGCCTCAACCGCGTGCGCGACCTCGATTCGACCGACATGACCGTGATCGCCGAGGCGGGCGTCACCCTGCATGCGGCGCGGGAGGCGGCCTCGGCGGCCGGCATGGACCTGCCGCTCAGCATCTCCAGCGCCGGCTCGGCGCAGATCGGCGGCATCCTCGCCACCAATGCCGGCGGCAGCCTCACGCTGCGCCACGGCAATGCCCGCGCCCTGGTGCTGGGCCTGGAGGTGGTGCTGGCCGACGGAAGCATCTGGAACGGGCTGCGGCGCCTGCGCAAGGACAATACGGGATACGCGCTGGCGCCGCTCTTCGTCGGCAGCGAAGGCACGCTCGGCATCATCACCGCCGCCTGCCTGCGCCTGGTGCCGGCCTCCGCCGCCGTCGAGGTCGCCTTCGCCGCCGTGCCCACGCCGGAAGCCGCCCTGGCTTTACTGGGTCATCTGAAACGCGCGGACGAGGGCGCCCTCACCGCCTTCGAATACATCAGCGGGCACGCCTTCCGCATGCTGCTGGACCAGATCGACGGCACAGCCGATCCGCTGCCCTCGCCATCCCCGCACTACGTCCTGGCCGAATGCAGCGCCACACGCCCCGGCCCCGCCACGCGCGAGATGCTGGAAGCGGCCCTCGCCTCCGCCATGGAGGCCGGCATCATCACCGATGCGGTGATCGCCGCCAGCGACAGCCAGCGTGCCGCCCTGTGGCGCCTGCGCGAGGATCAGGCCGAAGCCCAGCGCCGCGCCGGCGAGAACGTCAAGAACGACATCTCCGTGCCGATCTCCGCCATCCCCAGCTTTCTCCGCCAGGCGGAAACCGCGTGCACGGCGCTGATGCCCGGCCTGCGCATCGTCCCCTTCGGCCATCTCGGCGACGGCAACATTCATTTCAATGTGGTCGAACCAGAAGGCGCCGATCCGGCCCTGTTTGAGGCCAGCGCTGATGCGATCATGCATGCCGTCAGTGAGGTCGCGCGGGCCTTGGGCGGCAGTTTTTCCGCCGAGCATGGCATCGGCCAGCTCAAGACCGGGCTTCTCGCTTCGTGGCGCGGCGGTGTGGAACTGGATTTGATGCGGCGCCTGAAAGCCGCAATCGATCCGCGGGGAATCCTTAATCCGGGGAAGGTGTTGGACTGACAAACAAAAAAGAAAGGATGTTCTTTTTTGAAAAAAAGAACCAAAAAACTTTTCGCTCTTTTCGCAAGCTGCCGGCGAGGTGCACGCCAAGTGGCAAGAGTTTTTTGCTTCTTTTTTTCAAAAAAGAAGACCTTGCCTTCGCCTTCACTTTGTAACATCCACGCTACACATGGCCAGGCACAATCAAATGCCACCCTCCCCTGAAACTCGCCCGCACGATCGCGGCATGATCGCGCGGCTGGCCAATGTTTTGCGCTGGATCAAGGCGCGGCTGGCCGGCCGGCCCGATACCGAGCACATGATGAGCGTAAATCGGGCGATCTTCGCCGTGATTTTCCTGCTCTTCCTGCTGATCGTACAGCCGCCGCGGTGGCGCGAAGGGCTGGCCGTGCTAGCCGTCGCAGTGCTCGTCGCCGGCGCGGTCTTCGGGCATATCCTGTACTCGCCGGCCACGAACATGAAGCGGCGCATGGTCGCCCTGATTGTCGACCTGACAACGATCTGCTTTGAGATGCATCTGAGCGGATCCCTCACCAGCATTTTCTATCCGTTCATTCTCTGGACCGGCTTCGGCAACGGGCTCCGCTTCGGTCTGCCCTGGCTCATCCGGTCCACGATCATCGGCGTCTGCGGCTTTGCGCTCGTGGTGATCACCACGCCTTTCTGGCGGGAGAACACCAGCCTGACGATCGGCCTGATGGCCGGGCTGATATTTCTGCCCTTCTATGCGATCGTCCTGTTGAGCAGCCTCTCGGCGGCAAAAGCGCAGGCGGAGGCGGCAAACAAGGCCAAGACCTTGTTTCTTGCCAGGGTCAGCCATGAACTGAGAACGCCGTTACACGCCATCATCGGCACCGGATCACTGCTCAAGAACGAAGTCTTCATCAGCTCGCATGGCGAGATGTGCAAGACCATCATGGATGCCAGCACGTCTTTGCTCTCGATGATCGACGATCTGCTGCAGATTTCCGCCATCGAGAGCGGCCGTTTCCCCACGCTGATCGCCGAGGTGGACATCATCGCCCTGCTCGTCGAAATCCGCGCCATCGTTGCCGTCTCGGCGCGCGAAAAAGGCCTTCGCGTGGCGCTGCATATGCATCCGGCGACACCGTTGCGCATCCTGACCGACGAACGCCATCTGCGCGAGGTATTGCTCAATCTGGCCGGAAATGCAGTGAAGTTCACTCAGTCCGGCGGCATTCTGATCAGCGTATCGGTACCGCAGAGTATCGGCGAGAACGCCCGCCTGCGCTTTGAAGTTGTCGATACCGGCATCGGCATCCCGGCCGCGGCGCATCAGCGCATATTCGATCGCTTCGTGCAGGCGGAGAGCTCCACGCATCTGCGCTTCGGCGGCACTGGCCTGGGCCTGTCGATTTGCAAGCAACTGATCGAAGCCATGGGCGGCACGATCGGCGTGCGCAGCGAACCCGGTGCCGGCGCCACCTTCTGGTTCGAGCTTGATTGCGGCGTCATCGCCGCACCGCCCGCACAGGATGACACACGCATCGATTCGGTGGTGGAGATCGGGCTCCAGCCGGGCGACAGGCGCGCGGTGCAGGCGCTTGCCGATGATTGGGTCCTGCCCTTGCAAAATGCGGGTGGACAGGACCACGCCATCCGGCAGGCACTGGCAGCAAGCGCGCTGCCCGGCGGCCCGCTCGTCGCGGTATCCTGGGGCGAGCCCGATCTGGCGGAGATGATCGCGTCCACGCTTCTCGCGAACGGCACGGATAACCTGCCCGCCATCGTGGCCGTCGGCGGCCTGGACGTCAAAAAGCCCGATTTGCGCTGGTCGGTGCCGACGGCCATACCGCCCGGCTGTGAGGATCATGCCCTGCGCGCCGCCGTTCATGTCGCGCTCACCCTCAGCCGCAGCCAGATCGACGCGTCCAGGCATGCGCCGGCGCGCCCGCGGCGGCGCGGCTTGCGGGTGCTGGTGGCCGACGATAACGTCATCAACCGGCAAGTCGTCGGCCGCATGCTGGAAAGTGGCGGACACCGCTACGAGACTGTCGGCGATGGTGAAGCGGCGCTTGACATGCTCTCGGCCGAGACATTCGACCTCGTGCTGATGGATATCAACATGAACGGGATGGGGGGCATCGAGGCCACACAGCTTTATCGCCTCACCTCGCTCGGTCAGGCCTACGTTCCCATCATTGCCCTCACCGCCGATGCGACGCCAGAGGCGGCCGAACGATGCCGTGATGCGGGCATGGACCACTGCATCGTCAAGCCTGTCACCGTCGATGCCCTGCTGGACATCATCGATACCATGGCCGGGCGCCGCGGCCCCGCCGGCGGGGCCGCATCACCCAGCCACGCGGTGGCGCCCGCGAGTTTGGGGCCGGCACATCACCGGCTGACCGACGCGATCCCCGCCATCGATCGCCGCCAATTGGACAGCCTGCGCACCCTTGGCGGCGAGACATTCGTCGCCCAGGTCTGCGGCGAATTCATCGATAATATCGAAACGCTGTTGGCAGCGTTACGCTCGGCTGTCGAACTGGGCGAGATCCATGCCTTCCGCAGCACCGCGCACGCGATCGCCAGCGTCTCCGCCAATCTGGGGGCGATGCGGTTTCGTCAGCTTGGTCTCTGGATGGAAATGTTCTCCAAGGANNAGGAAGGTCTTCTTTTCTGAAGAAAAGAAGCAAAAGACTTTAGACTGTTGATGCGGGACTAGCCGGAAGCGCGCGCCGAGTGTCAAAAGTTTTTTGGTTCTTTTTTTCAAAAAAGAACGCCTTGCTTCTTCGCCTCGCTGCCATCGGGAGCGGCGTTGCCCGCCGCCCCGCTGACACCAATCACGCCACGCAGCCAACCATGGATGGTGGTACCGCCTTCTGGAAGCGCCGGTCCTGCGCCGCCACCAGCCGCGTCATCTTCCGGATGTCAGCTTCGGCCAACTGGAACACGGCATCGGTCCAGCAATCCACAATGTCGCTGAGCTCGTCACGGGTAATCGGGTTCACCCGGCGCCGTGCCTGATGAATGGCGCGATGCGCGTTGAACTTGCTCGCATTGCGCTGAATGTAATCCGCCGCCGCCGCCTCGCCGCAGCCATCTTCGGCGATCACGTCCACCACGCCCATATCGTACAGCTCCTCGGCGGTGTAGATGCGGCCGCTCATGATCATCTTCTGCGCGCGGGCGGCATCCAGCCGGCGCGACAGCAGGCTGAACGCGCCCATCCCGGGGAAGAGATTGAACAGGATTTCGGGCAGCCCCATTTTGCTGCTGCGTTCCGCGATGATCATGTCGAACGACAGCGCGGTCTCAAAGCCGCCGCCCAGGGCCTCGCCTTGCACCAGGCCGATGGTGATCAGCGGCAGATCGAGTGCATTTATGTTCTGATAGACGACGTCTATGCACGTGCGGGCATAGTGATGTATCGTTTCGCGATCGCCGCGGCCAAACGCCTCCACGAACATCCGCAGGTCGCCACCCAGGCTGTACACGCCCTGCGTGCGCGAGCCGAACACGAAATGCGTCAGCGGCGCGCCGGTAGCGGCCGTGAAATCCGCGTTCAGGTCGGGCATCGCGTCCTGCATGTGGCGCAGATCGTCCAGCAGCGACTGGGTCACGATCGGCTTGCCGGGCACGTTCATATGGCACCACGCGGTGCGGATATCGGGATCGATGGTCAGGCTGATGTTGTCGTAGGTCGCAACGCCGGCATCCCCCAGGGGCCGCGCGGCGGTCGATTGCAGCAGCGGCCGGCGCAGGGAGTTCCGGGCGGTCGCGATATCGATGGTTCCATGAAACGTCATCTCAGTACCTTTCGTGAGGATGGTGCGGGAACAACAGCACAACGGGCCATTGTCACCGCGAGCATAACACTGGCCGAGGCGTTTCAGAGTATCGAGTTACACTTATACTCGGTTTGTTCTCTCTAAATTGTGTTCTTTTCCCCATCTCGGCCAAGACACCCGTCATCAGGCAAAGTAACGCACAACAAAAAAAGAGAACGCGTTTGAAAAAGAAGAATCGTTACGAAATCGTTACACTACGATTGCGTGTGTGATGGGCTCATTACCCAGCAACGCCGTCTTTTTGAAAAAAAAAAGAAGCAAAAAACTTTGGGAGCGCTGTCGCGGACTCTCCGGCAGCTTACGCAAGTGTCAAAAGTTCTTTTGGTTTTTTTTCAAAAAAGAACGCCCTTGCTCACTTAGGTCCCATGAAAAAACCCATACACCCGCCTGGCGGTTTCCTTCGATATGCCCGGTGCCGCCTGCAAATCCTCCAGCCCCGCCTGTTTTACCCCGCGCGCGCTGCCGAAGTGATTGAGCAGCGCGCGTTTGCGCGCGGCCCCGATACCCGGCACCTCGTCCAGTTCGCTGCTCACCAGCGCCTTGGACCGCCCCGCCCGGTGCGTGGTGATGGCAAACCGATGCGCTTCGTCGCGCAACCGTTGCAGATAATACAGTACCGGATCCCGCGGCGGCAGTTGGAAGGGTGGTTTGTCGCCGGTAAAGAACCATTCCCGCCCCGCATCCCGATCCGGCCCCTTGGCGATAGCCACCAGGGTCACATCGGTCACGCCGAGTTCGTCCAGCACCGCACGCGCCGCGGAATACTGGCCCGCGCCGCCGTCGATCAGCACCATATCCGGCCATTCGGCCGGCGGTGCGCCGGCCTGTTGGTCCTTCAACGCGCGGGAAAAACGCCGTTCCAGCACCTCGCGCATCATGCCGAAATCGTCGCCGGGAGCGATCGCGCTGCGAATACCGTATTTGCGGTAAGCGCTCTTGCGAAAGCCCTCCGGCCCGGCCACCACCATCACGCCATAGGGTGCCTGGCCCATGATATGGCTGTTGTCGTAGGTCTCGATCCGCTCCGGCGGGGTCGCCAGCCCGAACAGGCCAGCCACCCCCTCCAGCAGCCTGGCCTGACCGGCGCTCTCCGCCAGCCGGCGCTCCAGCGCCTCGCGCGCATTGGTTTCGGCGTGTTCCACCACCTGGCGCTTCTCGCCACGCTTGGGCACCGCCAGCTCCACCCGCCGCCCCGCCTTCAGGCTGAGCGCGTCGGCGATCAGTTCGGCTTCCGCCATATCCTGGTTGGCCAGGATCAGCGGCGGCGGCGGCTTGTCGTCATAGAACTGCGCAATGAACGCCGCGAGCACATCGGCCGCCTCATCCGTCTTCACGGTGCTGGGGAAATGCGCGCGGTTGCCGTTGTTGCGGCCGCCGCGGATGAAGAACACCTGCACGCAGGCATGGCCGGCGGTCTGCCACACCGCGATCACGTCCGCGTCCGTCAGGCTCGCCGGGTTGATCACGCCGGAGCCCTGCACATGCGTCAGCGCCCTGATCCGGTCGCGCAGCGAGGCCGCGCGTTCGAACTCCAGCTTTTCCGCCGCCGCCTCCATTTCGGCCGAGAGCTCGCGCTGCACGGTCGCCACCTTGCCGGAGAGGAAATTCTTCGCCTGGGCCACCAGCCCCGCGTAATCCGCAGCCGAAATCCGCCCCACGCAGGGCGCCGAGCAGCGTTTTATCTGGTGCAGCAGGCAGGGGCGGGAGCGGTTGGCGAACACCGTGTCGGCGCAGGATCGCAGCAGGAACAGCCGCTGCATGGCATTCACCGTCTGGTTCACCGCCCAGGCGCTGGCGAAGGGCCCCCAATAGCTGCCGGGGCGGGATTGCGTGCCCCGGTGCTTGCTCACCTGCGGAAACGCATGGTCTTCCGCCAGCATCAGCCACGGATAGGATTTGTCGTCCCGCAGCACGATGTTGTAGCGCGGCTTCAGCCGCTTGATCAGGTTGGCTTCCAGCAGCAGCGCTTCCGCCTCGGTATGGGTGGTCACGATCTCCATGGAGGCCGTGTCCATCACCATCCGCCGCAGCCGCTCCTCCAGCCGGTGGATCTGCGTGTAGTTCGCCACCCGTTTGCGCAGGGAGCGGGCCTTGCCGACGTACAGCGCCTCGCCCTTCGCATCCAGCATACGGTAGACGCCGGGGGAGAGCGGCAGCGTTGCCAGCACGCCCTCGATCACCGCAAGGCCCGCGCGCAATGGCGTGGCGTGCAACGCAGATGCTGGATCAACCGAGGGTTGGCTGTCCGGATCAGCAACACGGCCGGAGGGAATGGGTATGTCTGTCATGGCGCTGGTACCGGCAAACCTGGCCCGGGCCTGCCCGGCACTCAAGTCTGTTGATAGGCTTGTGGATAACTCTGTGGGTGAGGTTCGCGGCCACGGCCGGGTCCGCAGGCTGCCATTATGCCGGCGTTTCTACCCAACACCGGTTGGCCTTCAAAAAAGGCTTGACACTGCTGGCTTATTACGCAGCGTGACGTCACACAAGCGACATAAAACTGTATCCATCTGGAAATATTGGGAGTCCCGGCACGTGGGGGATGAAAACTGCCGGCTGGACCTGCCCTGCTTCTACAGGGCGTCCTCGGCTCGTCGCTCGATCTCAACCCCGACCGAGCCGACATCGGCGAAGATATCGAGCTTCTCAACGCACACGCGCACACTGCGCACGCGCGCATCCTCAAGGCAAGCCTCCGCCAGCCTCTCCGCGAGGGTCTCCAGCAGGCGCACATGGCCGCTATCCACGATTGCCCGCACACGCTTTGCCACCGCCTCGTAATCGACCACGCGGGTAAGATCGTCGGCCAGGCTGGGTGCGGCACGGGAGAGGCGGCTGGCGCCATCATCCACCACGGCCAGGTCCAGGTTGATGCGCACGCGCTGCCGCGCCGTATGCTCGAACCCGTGCACGCCGACGCTGGCCATCAGCACCATGTCGCGCAGGAACACGTGGCGCAGTTCGCGGGCGGCACTGGCCGGGCGGAAGACATCCACGCCGCTCACGCGCCCAGCCGAATGATCTGGCCGGTCATCGAAGGCCAGGCCGCCATGGCCAGCAATGTGCGCACGATATCCTCCAAGGTTGCGGCCTGCCCCGCCACGGCGCCGGCGGCGCGGCCGGCATCCTCCATCGGGCCGAACGGCAGGGTGGGACTTGCCCCGAGCCCCAGCGCGTTCACCCTGATACGCCGCGGGGCCCAGGCAAGCGCGGCCTGGCGGGTGAAATCCCATAACCCCACCGACGCCGCCCGGGCGCGCGCATCATCAAGGCCGGGGGGAGGGGCAACAAGTATGGTCACGATCAGCGCCTCGTCTGCGACCGGCACGCATGCGGCGAATGCCATGCTGCGGGCCTGTACCTGGTCAATATCGTCGGTCGTGCCGGCATTGACCAGCATATGTGCGATGCGCGGCATGGCGGGATGAAGCCGCCCAACAAGGCTGGCGGCAAGCACATCCGGCTCCCCGGCGATGATAAGGCGGCATGTCGGCACGGGATGTTCCTAACACGAGGCCGCGCAGGCCGGCAGCCCCACCACCGCACGGCAGATTGATCGGAGCCCATTATCCCACACGCCCTGTCCCCGCTGGGCCAGACGCGCGAAAGCGGCCATCGTCGAGCGCCGGATACGCATACTGGAGCAACCTGAGCATAAGAATGCTGTTGCGGCCTGGCACCCGAACGCCTTGCTACGATGGCCGCAGCACGGACGGGTCTATGGGAAAGGTCTGCCTGATGTTCATTCACAACAAGGAACTTATCCAGCCCGTCAACGTGGGCAAGCCGGATGCCCGGTTCGGCACCTTCCTGCTGGAGCAGTTCGGCGGCGCCACCGGTGAACTCACCGCCGCGCTGCAATACTGGGTGCAGTCCTTCCACGTGGAAGACGCCGCCATCCGCGACATGCTGCAGGACATCGCCATCGAGGAATTCAGCCATCTGGAAATGGTCGGCAAACTGATTGCGCAGCACACCAGCAAGCTGGATCAGACGAAAGTCTACGACGCCCCGCTGTTCAAGCTGAAAGGCGGCGGACCGCACTTCCTCGACAGCCAGGGCTGCGCCTGGACGGCCGCCTACATCAACGAAGGCGGCAACGTGGTGCGCGACCTGCGCGCCAACATCGCCGCCGAAGCCGGCGCACGCCAGACCTATGAAGCGCTGATCAAGGCCTGCGACGATGAAGGCACGCAGCGCACGCTGCGCCACCTGCTGACGCGCGAAATCACCCACGCCAAGATGTTCATGACCGCGCTGCAGTCCATGGGCAAGCTGGACGACCCGATGTTCGGCACGATCGAACCGGACGACACCGTGAAGCTCGTCTTTAATCTTTCTCACGGCGAAGACGCGCGCGGGCCGTGGAACAGCAAACCGGACTTCGACTACGTGGCCAACCCGAAGCCGGAAGGTGGCCTGCCGCCGGCGCCGGTGAATCCCGATGACGAGCGCCCCGCAACGCGGAAGTAGCAAAAGGAAGGTCTTCTTTTTTGAAAAAAGAAGACCTTCCTTCACCTCCCCCGCCCCGCGATCTGACGGAACAGCATCGCCGGCAGCCCGCCCCCCATCACACCACGCATCGCGCGGCCGTCATCATTGCCGATCCAGATGCCGATCACCCGCCCATCGATCGCGCCGATGAACCAGGCGTCCCGGTTGTCCTGCGTGGTACCCGTCTTGCCCGCCACCAGGTGCCCCGGCACCGAAGCGCCCCGCCCCGTACCCTCCCGCACCACCGCGCCCAGCATGCGCGCCATCATCGCGGCCAGGCCGGCATCCACCACCGCGCGCGGTTCGGCGTGCGGAACAATTGACGGATCCTTGTCGATCCAGGCCGATTCAATGCCATACGGCGTTACCCGCCGCCCGCCATTGAAGAAGGTGGCATACGCGGCCGTCATCTCCAGAAGCCCCACCTCGCCGGTACCCAGCGCCAGCGCCGGCACATCCGGCAGGCGATCCGTCACACCCAGGCGATGCGCCACCGAGGCCACGACCTCGGGGCCGCCGGCGCGCTGCATCAGCCGCACCGACGCCGTATTCAGGCTCAGCGCCAGCGCCTGCTCCAGAGTCACCTCGCCGCGCCAGCCGGGCTCGAAATCCTGCGGGCTCCACGTGCCGATCCGCAGCGGCGCGTCCAGAACAGTGTCGTCGGGCCGCATGCCATGCTCCAGCGCCGCCAGCCACACGAACGGCTTGAACGCCGACCCGGGCTGCCGCCGCGCCAGCGTCGCCCGGTCATACTGACCTTCGCCATAGCCTTTGCCCCCCACCAGGGCACGCACTGCGCCACTATCCGCATCCAGCACCACCACCGCGCCCTCATGCGCGCCCATAAGCTGCCCCGGCCCAGCCAACATCGCGCTGAGCCGCTGGTCGGCGAGCGCCTGAAGCCGCACATCCAGCGTGCCCCGCAGCACCACATCCGAGCCCGCGGGTACGAACCTCTCACCCTGCGCCGCCGCCCAATCGGCGAACCACCCGCCACCCCGCGCCACCGGGGCAAAATGGATCTCCGCCTGCGCCGCTTTCGCGGTGCCGGCCGGAATCGCCCCATCGGCCACCATGGCCGCCAGAACCTCCGCCGCGCGGGCCGCCGCCGCCTTGGGGTCAGCGCGGGGATTAAAACGGGAAGGCGCGCGCGGCAGGCCGGCGATCACGGCCGCCTGCCACAGATTCACGTGCCGCGCGGAGATGCCGAAATAGACCTGCGCGGCCGCATCCACGCCCCAGGCCCCGGCGCCGAGATACACGCGGTTCAACCAGATTTCGAGAATCTGCTGCTTGGTGAAATGCCGCTCCAGCCACAGCGTCAACAGGATTTCCTGCACCTTGCGCCGCAGCGTGCGNNGGACCCGCCCTGCACCACCCGCCCCGCCACGATATCCACACAGAACGCCCGCAGCATCCCCCACGGATCGATCCCGCCATGCGTCCAGAAACGCCGGTCTTCCACCGCCACCGCGGCCTGCGGCAGGTAAGCCGGCAAATCCGCCAGATGCAGCGTCTCCCCCACCACATCGCCATAGGTGGC
>PKZM01000189.1:97681-112260 GCA_003133065.1 Acetobacteraceae bacterium | reverse complement strand
GTGGCCGTATCACCCCATTTCGGCGGCGTGCCTTTCGGGGCGGCCGGATCGACACTCGGGCCCATCGAACCGCTGAGGAAATAGAGATCCGAGCCGGCCTTTACGGTGACGGCGGCGGCAATGGGGAAGTTGCTGCCCAGCAAAGGCGTTCTGACGACACCATCCGCCAAGGCCGGTCCGGCGAACGCCGCCAGGGCGAACGCCGCCAGAGCCGCCCGCGCAAAGCGACAGGCTGAAGCTTTATACATGGAGTTTCTCCAGCCCACATGAAGCTGCCCGCAGCATGGAGGCAAAAAAGGTGATAGAGGGGGCAAAAACAGGAAGTTTCGGCCCGGTATTAAGGCGATGATTGCGTGCGGTGCCGTAACGCCACAAGAGCCTAGCCGACGAAACACCAGCACAGTCCAACGAAATCGTTCGCGCGGGTCGGCATATTTTGCGGTATCGAACAGAACTTGCCTATAGATCAATCACGCAACAACAGCATCTGCTCATTTTTCACCCCAATCGGTTTGAGCCCGGGCTCGCTTTCCTGTCGATACATGCGGGCCGCCACCCGGCTTGGTTCTGCCATGATCGATGGACCCAAACCCTCCACGGAACCCGGCTCACGGTATCGACGTTATGAATGTGTGGTTAGGCTTTAATCCGTCCTCGAATCGTGGATCGTGTTTAATCGAAGCGGTTGTGACCAATTTGCAACAATTTCCGTCGCTGGCCGCCAGCGCCGGTTTCGGACGAGGATCACCGCCATGCATGATCTGCTGTCGCATTTGGCGCAGGCCCTGCAGATGGCGGGGGCGATGTTCTGGCATGTCGGCTGGAGCCTGGTGCTGGGATTCGTGATCTCGGCCGTTCTGCAACAGGTGGTCTCGCAAGGTGCGATGACGGCGGCACTGGGCCGGGCGGGGCCACGCGAAGTGGCGCTGGCAACGCTGGCGGGGGCGGCGAGTTCCAGTTGCTCCTACGCCGCGGCGGCGATCACGCGCACGCTGTTCAGGGGCGGGGCGGCGCTGGTGCCCAGCCTGGCGTTTCTGCTGGCATCGACGAACCTGGTGGCGGAGCTGGGCATCGTTCTGTACGTGCTGATGGGGTGGCGATTCATGGCCGCCGAATGGATCGGCGCGGTGGCCCTGGTGCTGGTGATGTGGGCGCTGGTGTGGCTGACCTACCCGGCGGCGCTGGTGGAAGCCGCACGCCACCATGGCGATCGGCCGGAGGGCCATGCGCATCATCATCACGGCGCGGCGCAAACAGGCGGGCTTGGCACGGCAGGCGCCTGGGTGCGGGTGGCGCAGCACTTCGTGATGGATGTGCGGATGCTATGGAAGGATCTGGTGCTGGGCTTTCTGATCGCCGGCTTCCTGGCGGCNNAATGTGCCGATGGCGGCCGTGCTGTGGGGATCGGGCGTCAGCTTCGGGGGCGTGCTGGCCTTCCTGTTCGCGGACCTGATCGTGCTGCCGCTGCTGGATGTATACCGGCGGGCCTTCGGGCTGCGGATGGCGGCCTATATCGGGGTGGTGTTCTACGCCACGATGGTGATCTCGGCGCTGCTGATGGAAGGGCTGTTCACGGCGCTCGGCTGGCTGCCGCATCGGCAGGCGGGCATGAACGCGCAGATGGACGGGTTTCCGATGGGGGCCACGCTGTGGCTGAACGTGGCGGCGGCGTGCGTGGCGGTGGGGCTGGGGGTGCTGTCGCGGCGGGGGCATGAAGGAAGTGTTCTTTCTTGAAAAAAAGGACCAAAAAACTTTTATACGTTCAGGTATGGCTGTCGCTGGAGTGTCGACACCCTGGTAAGAGCAACAGATAAAAGTTTTTTGCTTCTTTTTTTCAAAAAAGAAGACCTTTCTTCCTTATGCCAATAAACGGCACCAGCCCCGCCGCAATCAAACAGGCCAGACCCGCAGAGATAAAGGCGGTCAGATACGTGCCCGTCTCGGTGCGAACCAGGCCCGCCGCCCAGGCGGCCGCAGCACCGCCCAGTTGATGGGCGGCGGCGATCCAGCCGAACATCAGCGCCGCGTTGCCGCGCCCGAAAGCCTGTTCCGCAAGGCGCACGGTCGGCGGCACGGTGGCGATCCAGTCCAGGCCGTAGAATACGGCGAAGATCGACAGGCCATAGAGACTGTTGCCGAAGGAGAACGGCAGGTAGATCAGCGACAGGCCGCGCAGGGCGTAGTACCAGAACAGCAGCTTGCGGGAGTCCACGCGGTCGGTCAGCCAGCCCGATCCTGTAGTGCCGAAGAAGTCGAAGATGCCCATCACCGCCAGCAAGCCGGCGGCATGCACGGCCGGGATGCCGGCATCGATGCAGGCAGGGATCAGGTGGGTGCCGATCAGGCCGTTGGTGGAAGCGCCGCAGATGAAGAAGGTGCCACTCAGCCGCCAGAAATCGGCGTTGCCCACGCCGGTGCGCAGGCCCCGCAGCGCACGCAGGGCGGGGTTCTCACCGCTCGGGCGATAGGGCTCGATGGCGGTGCCGCCATAGGGCGGCAGGTCCAGGTCGGAAGGGCGGTCACGCAGCAGCAGCGCCACGCCCACCATGGCGGCAGCGGCGGCGGCCATGGTGAACGATACGGCGCGCCAGCCATGGTGCTCGGCCAGGCTGGCCAGCAGCGGCAGGAACACCAACTGGCCGGTGGCGCTGCTGGCGGTGAGCAGGCCCAGCACCAGGCCGCGCCCGCGCGTGAACCAGCGATTGGCCACCGTCGCGCCCAGCACCATGGCCACCATGCCGGTGCCGCCACCCACCAGCACGCCCCACAGCAGCATCATCTGCCAGGCGTGGCGCATCAGCACGGTCAGCCCCACGCCCACCGCAAGAAGCGCCATGGCCGCGCCCACAGTGCGCCGCAGCCCGAAGCGTTCCATCAGCGCCGCCGCGAACGGCCCCATCAGCCCATACAGCGCGATATTGATGGCGATCGCCCCGCTGATGGTCGCATCCGACCAGCCGAACTCCCGCTCCAGCGGTACAATCAGCACCCCCGGCGCCGCCCTGACCCCCGCCCCCACCAGCAACACACAAAACGCCGCGCCCGCGACCACGAACGCCACAGGCAAAAGTTTTTTGCTTCTTTTTTTCAAAAAAGAAGAGTCTTTTTTCTTTTGTTCTTTTTTGAAAAAAAGAACCAAAAAACTTTTACTCATTTGGGCGCGTCTGGATCAGCTTCCGTGGCCGCGCCGTTCCGCCGGTAGACCAGGCCGCCTTTCATGACGAAATCGACGTGGTCCAACAGCGCGTGGTCGGTCAGGGGATCGCCGGAGACGGCAACCAGGTCCGCGAAGCGGCCGGGCTGCACGGAGCCGATACGGTCCGCGGCGCCGATCAGGTCCGCAGCACGGCTGGTGGCGGCCAGGATGGCGTCGGCCGGGGCCATGCCGTTGTCGATCAGCAGGCGGAACTCCATGGCGTGGTCGCCCTCGCCGATATCGGTGCCGTAGGCGATCTTCACGCCGCTGCTCAGGGCAAGCTTGAGGTTCTTCTTGGGCAGCAGATCGTTGGCCAGTTCCTTTTTGGCCGTGCCGGGTGCGAGAAGCTCCGGCGTATCGCGCGCGGCGGCATAGAACACGTCATACACCGTGAGCGTTGGCACCAGATAGGTGCCGTGGGCCTTCATCAGCGCGAAGGTCTGGGCGGTGGCGAATGATCCGTGCTCCACCGAATCGACGCCCGCGCGCACCGCGTTCTCGATGGCGCCGGCGGGATAGATGTGCGCGGCCACCTTCAGGCCCAGGGAATGCGCGGTATCCACCACCGCTTTCATTTCCTCATTCGTCATCAATTGCGCGCGGGGATCATCGCCGCTGGAGGCGATGCCGCCGGAGGGCATCATCTTGATCACGGTCGCGCCGCGGCGCTTATGTTCGCGCACGCGCAGCCGGGCCTCATCCACGCTATCCACCAGGCCGTTATCCCACCCGGGGTGGCTGAGCGCTGCATCCAGGCCATCGTGCTCGTCGCCATGGCCGGCGGTGGGGCCGAGCGGCTCCAGGCTCACCCATAGGCGTGGGCCGGGGATCTGGCCGGCATCGATTGCGTCGCGCACCGCCGTGGTCCAGTCGCCGCCGCCCACGTCGCGCGCGCTGGTAAAACCTTGCTGCAGCATCTGGCGGACAAACACGGCGCCATCGAAGGCGCGGTTGATATCGTTGTGGGTGAGGCGGTATTCGGTTTCGTTGGTGCGGCTGGGCAGGCGTGCGGCGATATGCACGTGGCAGTCGATGAAGCCAGGCATCACCGTCTCATGGCTGAGGTCGATTACCGCGGCGCCAGCGGGGGCATGCAGGCCCGATGTAATGGCTGCGATCCGGTCGTCGTGCAGCAGGATGGTGACACCGGTTTGCGGCGGCCGGCCAGTGCCGTCGATCAGGGTGCCGGCAAAGATGGCGGTATCGCTTGCGGCGGCTGGTGCGGGGCCGGCGAGGCTGGCGAGGGCCATGATGGCCGGTAGGATTCTCCAACACCGCATACGCGCCCGCCCTTGTGTCTCTATCCCGCACACAGTCAGGGCCGATGGGCATCATCGTCAAGCCGATACGTTACCTGGGCGATCCGGCGCTTTCACGGCGGCTCAGCGCGCGGCGGCCAGGCCTATATCAGGCTCGATATTAGCGCGCGAAGCTTCCCGCAGTCCGGGATCATGTTGGCGTCACCGTCGAAATCCTCGCAGATGATCCCGTGGTAGCGCAGGTCCAGATTGGCGGCGATGTCCATGAAACCACCGAATATCCGGTTGCCGAAAAGCTCGATGATCGTGGCAGGGGGATTGAGGAAGGCGATGTTGGTCATGGAGGCACCATGCGCGCCCAGGATGATGCCGGCGCCGTCAATCATGGCGATCTGCTGCTGCATGGTCAGGTCACCGCTGCCGAAATCGACCGTGTCGAAACCGAACTCCTCCAAAAATGCGGCAAAATCGGCGGTCTGCACAATGCAATCGCCCGCCGTGGAGCGCGAGAGATTGGTGCGGTGGATGTAGACGCGGCGCGCGCCGGGTTTTTGCGTGAAGCCGGTTTTTTGGCGCAGCCAGAAGAGCGCGGCAGGGGAGGTGTAGCCGTGGGCAAGCACCGGATCCTTGATTCGGATCGGCTGATTCAGCGGCAGAACGCTGCGCGGGGCCTGCGTGCGGGCAAGTAGATCCCGTTGGAAGGTTTTGGCGAGGCAGACAGGAGGGATGACCACCGTATCCACATCGAACTCGTCCAGGAAACGGGTTTTGGTGACCGTATCGAGACAAAAATGGTAAAAATTCTGGGCATAAGGGTGGGAGAGAAGAGCAGCCTTTTGCACCAGGGGTAAATCGTTACGACGACCGTTCAGGCCGAGGATCTGCCTCTGGATGGCAGGGGTGATGAAATGCTCGTTGATATCCTTCGATGCGGTGATGTCGTCCTTGGAATGGTTGATGGTAATGAGCTCGCCATCCTCGTCGATCAGCGCATGGCCGTTATCGAGCGCGACGTAGGTGCCACGCAGGATGCCGACATATTCGGGAAATGTGTATTTGAAATGCGACAGGATGAGGTTGCGGCGCAGGCCAGGCTCGCCATGGATTTGGAAGTGATCGGGAACCCGTGTGGGCTGAACGGCGCGGCCAGGCACGCCCTGAAATTCCGCACGGCGATAGAAGGGGGTAAGCACGCGGCGGCTCCAGGGCTATTCTTTTCGGGACCAGAATAGCCGGGCGTTGGATAAGCGATGGTTAAAGCGTACGCGTGACGTCAGGCGGCAAGGTGCGAGAGCACGATGCCGGGGGTCAGAATCTGCGGCAGCACCTCGCCAGGCCCGTCCGCCGGGAAGAACACATAGAGCGGAACGCCGGAACGATCGTACTGGCGCAGGAAAGCGGTGATGGTCGGGTCCTGGCGGGTCCAGTCACCCTTCAGATAGGCAACCCTGTGCTGCGCGAAGGCATCGCGGACGGATTGGGGCGCGAGCGCCACACGCTCGTTCACCAGGCAGGTGACGCACCAGGCCGCGCTCATATCCACCAGCACGGGCCGATGCTCGGCGCGCAAGGCCGCGAGGCGGACGGGAGAAAAGGGTTCCGAGCCGTCGGCGGAGATGCCAGCCGCGTTGGCCGCGGGGCCGCCGGCAGTCGATGCGACCCAGAGCAAGGCGCCGGCCCCGAGGATGGAGGCCAGGGCAGCGCCGTTGAGCAGCCGGGGCGCGCCCTGCGTCTGGCCATAGCCATACGCCCAGGCAGCGAAGGCCACGAGCAGGAGTGAAGCGAAGGCGGCGGCCAGGCCGGCCGGGCCCGTCTGCTGGCTGACCACCCAAACCATCCAGAGGGATGCGCCATACATGGGGAAGGCCAGCAAATGCTTCAGCGTATCCATCCACGCGCCGGGGCGGGGCAGAAGCCGGGCGGCGGCGGGGTTCAGCGCCAGGGCAGCGTATGGCGCGGCCAAGCCGGCGCCGAGTGCCACAAATATCAACATCGCCGCCAGCGGCGGCATCGCCAGCGCCGCGGTGAGTGCTACGCCCATGAAGGGCGCGGTGCAGGGTGTTGCCACCACCACGGCCAGCAGCCCGGTGAAGAATGCGCCGCGCGCGGCAAAATTCTGCCCGGCACCAGCCAGCGTGCCGCCGAGGACGAACACGCCGGACATGTTCAGGCCGATCGCCAGCAACAGCGCCGCCATGCCCGTGGTGAACGCCGCGGACTGGAACTGAATGCCCCAATCGGCCTGGCCGCCCAGCGCGCGGATGGCCATGATGGCAGCGCCCAGCGCGCAGAACGTCACCAGCACGCCCAGCGTATAGAATGCCGCGTCCCGCCGCACATGGGCCCGCGCGGCGCCGGAAAGCCGGGCCACCGCCAGCGCCTTGATCGCCAGAACCGGCAGCACGCAGGGCATCAGATTGAGGATCAAGCCGCCGGCGAAGGCCAGCAGCAGCGCGCGGGCCAGGCCCGGCGGTGCGTCCGGTGCGACGGCCTGCGCCGGCAGGGCCATCTGGGTCGCATTGATGGCGAGATTTTCCACCTGCCCGCCGGTGTCCGTGAGGGAGAGCACGCCAGCAAGATTTTGCAGCGGGGCCTTGACCGGCTTGAGCGCGAGAGTGAGGCGATCCGGTGTCACGGTCAGGTGCTGGGGCGCCCCCTGATCGATCACCCCCGCATCAGCCGGAAAGAACAGGGCCGCGCGCAGCGAGAGTTTGGGTGCATCGAACCAGAGGGTTCCCTCGGGCGTGACATGAGCGACAAAGGGTGATGCGCGGGGCGTGTGCGCGTCGGCGACGGCGAAAAGCGGAGCTTGCGCGCTGGGAACGGCATCGCCTGCAGGCAGGTTCAGGTGGAAGCTCGCTTCCTCCGGAACGCAGACATTGGCACAGACAAGCCAGGTGGCGTGGGCGTCGATGATGAGCGTCTTGGCCGTGGCCGGCGGGGTGATCGTGACGGGCAGGAGCAGGTCACCGGTATAGGCGTAGCTGGTGAAGGGGCCGTCGATCAGGCGCTCGGGCGTGGGGAAGGCGATCGGCCCCGCAGGGGCGCCGGTGATGTCCAGCGTGGGCGGCGCACCCGCGTCCCCAGGATTGGACCAGTACGTGTGCCAGCCCGGGGCGATCTTCAGGTGCAGGCCGAGCCTGAGCGGCTTGCCGGGTGTAAATGTGTCTGCCTCGCTGACCAGGCTTGCGCTATCCCGCGCCGTCGTCATCGCCGGACTCTCCAGCGCCTGGGCCGTGAATGGTAACGCCAGCAATAGAGCGATGACGGAAAAACGCATTGGTTATCCTGCGCGAGTGCAATAGGTAAAAGTTTTTTGGTTCTTTTTTTCAAAAAAGAACAAAAAGAAAGGCCTTCTTTTTTGAAAAAAAGAAGCAAAAAACTTTTGTTCGTGCGGGGTGCGGGTGGATTTACCGGTTGAGGATACGCTGCCGGCACTGCTGCGGTTACGGGGCAATGCGATACTGGTGGCGCCGCCGGGGGCGGGCAAGACCACGCGTGTGCCGATCGCGCTGATGGAGGCGGGCTGGGGGCGGATCGTTATGCTGGAGCCGAGGCGGCTGGCGGCGCGGGCCGCGGCCTCCCGCATGGCGATGATGTTGGGTGAGAGTGTGGGCCAGCGGGCGGGATATCGCACGCGGATCGATAGCGCGGTCTCGGCGGCAACCGTGATCGAGGTGGTGACGGAAGGGCTGCTGGTGCGGCGGCTGCAGCGCGATCCGGGGCTGGACGGCGTCGCCTGCGTGATCTTCGACGAGGTGCACGAGCGCGGACTGGATGCGGATTTGGCGCTCGCCTTCTGCCTCGATCTGCAGCGCGGCTACCGGCCCGATCTGCGGCTGCTCGCGATGTCGGCCACACCGGACGGGGCAAGGCTCGCCAGCCTGATGGACGCCGAGGTGGTGGAGAGCGCGGGCCGGATGTTCCCCACCGAAACCCGGTTCGCGGCGCGCGACATCGCCCACCCGCGCGATCTGGCGGAGGCGTGCGCTCGGGCGATCCGCGCCGCGTTGGCCAGCGACGCCGGCGATGTGCTCGCCTTCCTGCCCGGCATGGGCGAGATCCGGCGCACGCAAGCGCTGCTGGCCGGATGCGGCGCGCTGGTGCTGCCGCTCCATGGCGAGTTACCGCCGGCCGAGCAGGACCGGGCGCTTCGGCCGGCCGAGGGAAGGCGGGTGGTGCTGGCGACCTCGATCGCCGAGACATCGCTGACCGTGCCGGGCGTGCGGATCGTGGTGGATGGCGGCTGGCGGCGCACGCCCCGGCTGGACCAGGCGACCGGGCTGACACGGCTGGAAACGCTGCGGATCAGCCGCGCGGCCGCCGAGCAGCGCGCCGGCCGCGCGGGGCGCGAAGGGCCAGGTGTCGCGATCCGGCTCTGGACGGCGGCGCTGCACCGGGGGTTGGCACCGTTCGACCGGCCGGAGATCCTGGAAGCCGAGCTGTCCGGCCTGGCTTTGGATTGCGCAGCCTGGGGTGCGGCACCTTCCGCCCTGCCCTTCCCCGACCCGCCGCCTGCCGGCGCGCTGGCGGCTTCCGGCACCTTGCTGGCACGGCTCGGCGCGCTGGATGCCGAGGGTCGGATCACGTCGCTGGGGCGGGAGATGGCGCAACTGGGCGCGAACCCGCGGCTGGCCGCGATGATGCTGTCGGCCGGGGATGACGCGGCGCGTTCGATGGCGGCGGATCTGGCAGCGCTGCTGGAGGAACGCGATCCGCTGCGGGGGACGGGGGATGCCGATGTGTCCACCCGGCTTGCGGCGATTGCGCATGGCGCGGCCGAGGCGGATCGTGGCGCGCTGGCGCGCATACGGCAAACCGCGGCGCAGTATCGGCGGCGCCTGGGCACCCGGGCCGACGCGGATGGCGATCCCGGCGCGCTGCTGGCGGCGGCGTTTCCGGATCGGATCGCCCAAAGCCGCGGGGATGTGGGGTCGTTTCGCCTCTCGGGCGGTGGTGGGGCGCGGCTCGGTAAGGCGGATCGGCTGGCGCAGTGCAAGCTGCTGGTGGTGGCAGCGCTGGAACAGAAAGCGGCGGCCGAGATCCGGCTGGCAGCCCGGCTGGACCCGGCGAACCTGCCCCCAACCATCGCGGCCGGCGTGACCGACACCGTGGAGAGCGGGTTCGATCCGGCAACCGGCGCCGTGTTCTCCCGCCGCCGTCGGCGCTACGGCGCGCTGGTGCTGGAGGATCGTATGGAGGCTGCCGCACCCGAAGCGGTGGCCCGCACCCTGGCAGGCGTCGTGGCGGCGCGGATGGAGGCGCTGCCCTGGACCGAGGCGGCCCGGCAATTGCAGGCACGCGCGGCCGTGTTGCGCGGGATCGACCCCGGATTTCCGGATTTGTCGGACGAAGCGCTCGCGGCGGGCGCGCAAGAATGGCTGGCACCTTGCCTATTAGGTGTGTCTCGCCTGGCAGATCTCGACCGTGTGGATCTCTGCGCGGCGCTGCGCGGGATCATGGGGTGGGCCGAGGCCGCAAGGCTGGACCGGGAATTGCCGCCGCAGATAGACCTGCCCGGCGGACGGGCGAGCGTGGATTACCTCCCTTCGCCGCCCGTGCTGGCCGCGCGGGCACAGGCCTTTTACGGCCTGCGCCAAACGCCGGCGCTTGCCAGCGGGCGGGTCAAGCCGGTGATACATTTGCTCTCGCCGGCGGGTAGGCCAATTGCCATCACCGGCGACCTCGCGGGGTTTTGGCGCGGCGGGTGGGCGGATGTACGGCGGGAGATGCGCGGGCGTTACCCGAAGCATGCGTGGCCGGAGACGCCATAGGAGGATAGGTCTTCCTTCGTGCCGGCCCCCCGCTAATCGTCAGACAGGCGATTTTCAATCGTCAAGCTATCAGGCACCGGGATGCTGGACACTGGAATCTGCGGCTCGGCCGTGCTGCCGAGATCGACTTGTATCTCGCTCAACAAGGCAACGGGCCCGGTCGCTGTTGTGGTGCCGTGGCCTGCATTCAGATGCCCCTCATCGGTGGCGGCGGCACGGAAATATTGCAGCACGTGCACGCGCACGGCACTCGTTCGGCCGCCAGGCGTCGCAGTGCGTTCGACGGTCTTGATCAGGTCGCGCAGTTCGATCCCCTCGCGCAAGCAGATCTCCCGCAGCGCATCCCACACCTCCGGCTCAAGGCGCATGCTGGTCCGCCCTGCCCCCGCCGTGATGTTCCGATTGACCAGTCTACTCCCACCCAAGATACCGGCTCCAAAAAATTTACATGTGTCAACTTACCTCAAACTCGTAACCATGGGAAAACAGAATTCTAACAATTTGTATGTTTTTCAGGATTTTTGTTCGTCTGATGAGCGCAGGATCAAGCTCAGGGCATGCAAGCCGGTTGAGAACTCATCGGCGAGAATAGTATGCACCATACGAGAGCGTTCTACTCTGGCAAGACCATTAAACTGTGACGAGACAATCGTCACGGCATAGTGGGTCTCCCCACCGGCACGTGCACCCGCATGGCCGGCGTGGCGGGCACTTTCATCCTCCAACTTAAGGTGGTGGGGTGCCAATTTCTGCATCAGGAGCGCTTCCATGCGCGCGGCGCGTGAGGCGGATGTGTTGGGCATGGTGGTCATTCTTGGCTCTCCTGCAAGGGGTGATATCTGCCATTCGGCGTGGCATCTCG
The DNA here is from genome assembly GCA_003133065.1 of Acetobacteraceae bacterium. GTDB lineage: Bacteria > Pseudomonadota > Alphaproteobacteria > Acetobacterales > Acetobacteraceae > BOG-908. The sequence goes on along the minus strand of PKZM01000189.1, from coordinate 101,169 downwards.
GTGTGAGATCGGGGGTGTGAAATCGGGCATGTGGCGCGGGCTTGCCGCGCCGCCGCCGGAGCGCACATAAACAGCGATGAGCGAACGCACAAACCGCGGGACTGGCCGCGCCAGGGCCTACGACCCTGATCCTGCGGCCCCAGGCCGCGGGTGCGATGTGCCGGGCTGCCCGCATGACGGGGTATACCGGGCGCCGAAATCGCGTGACACGCTGCGCGAGTATTTCTGGTTCTGCCTGGATCATGTGCGCGCCTACAACGCGGCGTGGGATTTCTATAAAGGCATGTCCCCGGGGCAAATTGAGGCGCATATGCGCGACGATACCGGATGGCAGCGCCCCACCTGGCCGCTCGGCCGCCTTGGTGGCGGCATGCCCGAAGAAGATCTGGTACATGACCGCCTGGATATTCTCGGCGCGGCGGGCATGCGCCAAGGCAGGCAAAGCCAGGGGCGGCCGCTTGCTGGCGCGCCGGCCGATTTGCGTCAGCCTCTGGATACGCTGGGGCTGGCATGGCCCGTCTCCCTGGACGAGGTGAAGAGCCGCTACAAGGAATTGGCCAAGCGGAACCATCCGGATGCTAATGGCGGTGACCGGGCGGCGGAGGAGCGGTTCAAGACGATCAACCTGGCCTACGCGCAGGTCAGATCCCATTTTACACCGGTTGCGGCCGGCGCGGGCCAAGGTGCCGCCGCGGAGTGAGCGATGCGCGTGAGGCGCCTTTTGCACGGGCTTCCGCGCGCGCTACACTTCTGGTTCATATCCAGCGCAACCCGCAGGCGGGGATGACCGTCTCAATAGGCATAGACGACGAAGGACAGGCCGACCGATGAACAAGATTGCCGCCGTGCAGGAAACCTTGCGCGATCCGCCGGTGCCCGGATCGGAGGCGCCGGTCGGCATTCCTGACACCAGCGTCGCGGCGCGCGAGGTTTTTGCCATCGACACGGACATGGTGGTGCCGGCGTTCAGCGCACGCCAAGAACATGTGCCCGATATCGATCCGACGTACAAATTCGACCGCGAGACGACGCTGGCGATCCTGGCCGGGTTTGCCTTCAACCGCCGCGTGATGATCCAGGGCTATCACGGCACCGGCAAGAGCACGCATATCGAGCAGGTGGCAGCGAGGCTGAACTGGCCCTGCATTCGCGTGAACCTGGACAGTCACATCAGCCGCATCGACCTGATCGGCAAGGACGCGATCGTGCTGCGCGACGGCAAGCAGATCACCGAGTTCCGCGAGGGCATCCTGCCCTGGGCGCTGCAGCACGCGTGCGCGCTGGTGTTCGATGAATATGATGCCGGTCGGCCGGACGTGATGTTCGTGATCCAGCGTGTGCTGGAGGTGGAAGGCCGCCTCACGCTTCTGGACCAGAACCGGGTGATCCGGCCGCACCCCAGTTTTCGGCTGTTCGCGACGGCCAATACGGTGGGCCTGGGCGACACGACGGGCCTGTACCACGGCACGCAGCAGATCAATCAGGGGCAGATGGACCGCTGGAACATCGTGGCCACCTTGAATTATCTGCCGCATGCGCAGGAGACGGCGATCGTGCTGGCCAAGATGGGCATCGACCCCAAGGATGCCCCTGCCCGCCGCCAGATCGAGAGCATGGTGGCGCTGGCGGATCTCACGCGCGCCGGGTTCATCAACGGGGATATCTCCACCGTGATGTCGCCGCGCACCGTGATCACCTGGGCCGAGAACACGCGTATCTTCAGCGACATCGCGTTTGCGTTCCGCATGACCTTTCTGAACAAGTGCGACGAGGCGGAGCGCAGCACGGTGGCCGAGTATTTCCAGCGCTGCTTCAACGTGGAACTGCCGGCGGGCTCGTTGGTCAGACGGGCCATATAAGTAAAAGTCTTTTGCTTCTTTTCTTCAGAAAAGAAGAATCTTCTTTCTTAAAAGAAAGAAGCAAAGAATTTTTAACTTTTGGGTTCGCGTTATGAGCGGCAACGCCAAGGATACACGCAGCGAGGATTTCAAGCGCGCCACCGCGGGCGCCCTGCGCGCGATGGCGCAGACAAACGATGTTCAGGTGGCGTTTCAGCCAGGCCCTTCCGGCGTCACGGGCAAGCGGGCACGGCTGCCGGTGCCCTCGCGTGCGCTGCCGGCCGCGGAAATGACCCGCCTGCGCGGCGCCGCCGATAGCGCCGCCTTGCGGCTGCGCCACCACGACGATGCCGTGCACGCCGCCCGCAGCCCCGCGGAACGCGATGCGCGATCCATCTACGATGCGCTGGAACAGGCACGGGTGGAGATCGTGGGCGGCCGGCACATGGAAGGCGTTGCCGCCAATCTGCGCGCCCGGCTGAGCGAAAGCGTGGAAGCCGATGGTCTGGAGCGTATGACCCGGCGCGACCAGTTGCCGGCCAGCGCCGCACTGGCCCTGCTGGCGCGGGAAAAAATGTCGGGCATCGCCTCGCCACCGGCTGCGTCCACCGTGCTGGATCTGTGGCGCGAGACGCTAGGCGCGGCCGCCGATGATGCGCTGGCCGAGCTGGCGGCCGCGCAGGACGACCAGAACGCCTATGCGCGCGCGGCGCGGCGCCTGCTCGCCGCGCTGGATCTCGCCGAGGCAGAGGCGGAAGCCGAGCAGGATGAGAACGCCGACGAGCAGCAGCAGGAAGGTGAGCAGAGCGGCGCCCAGGACAACACCACCCAGAGCGAGGGCAAGACCCAAAGCGAAAGCGAGAGTATGCTCGCCGCCTCGCCCGAGGAGATCCAAGGCGAACAGGACGCCGACCAGACCGGCGAAAGCGAGGATGATGAGGCCGCCGGCGCCGAAGGCGATGATCGCCCCGCCGGCCCGCAGCCACGGCGCGAGCGGCCGGACGACGATACCGAAAGTCATTACCGCGCCTACACGCGGGCCTTCGACGAGGAGATCGCCGCGGAAGATCTCTGCGATGCGGAGGAACTCTCGCGGCTGCGCCAACAGCTCGATCAGCAATTGCAGCATCTGCAGGGTGTGGTCTCGCGCCTGGCGAACCGCCTGCAGCGCCGGCTGATGGCGCAGCAAACCCGCGCCTGGGAATTCGATCTGGAAGAGGGCATGCTGGATGCGGGGAGGCTTGCTCGGGTGATCGTGAACCCGATGCAGTCGCTCAGCTACAAGCGTGAACAGGATACGCAATTCCGCGATACCGTGGTCAGCCTGCTGATCGACAATTCGGGCAGCATGCGCGGCCGCCCGATCACCGTGGCCGCCATGTGCGGCGATATCCTGGCGCGCACCCTGGAACGCTGCGCTGTGAAGGTGGAGATCCTCGGCTTCACCACCCGCGCCTGGAAAGGCGGCCAAAGCCGGGATCGCTGGGTGCAGGACGGCAAACCACGCAACCCGGGCCGGCTGAACGATCTGCGCCACATCGTCTACAAATCGGCCGATGCCCCCTGGCGCCGGGCGCGCAAGAATCTGGGGCTGATGCTGCGCGAAGGCCTGCTGAAGGAAAATATCGACGGCGAGGCGCTGCTATGGGC
>PKZM01000189.1:49817-97648 GCA_003133065.1 Acetobacteraceae bacterium | reverse complement strand
TGGGCGGGACGATGATGAAGAAATTGTCCGAGCTGTTCGATGAGGATGCGGCGGAGGCGTGGGTGAGGGCGACGATCGAACGGTCGGCGATTCTTGCATAAGAGGTAAGAAACTGTCTTCTTTTTTGAAAAAAAGAAGCAAAAAACTTTTGCCTTTTCGGGCGGGACTGCGGCGGGCGTGCCGATAACGAGATCGTAATGGGTGGGCCGTATTCCGTTCGCGGGGCGCCGCAACCGGCCAGCGCCTCGCGCGCTGCGGATGTGGCGCCTTGATCACGGCCAAAAGAACAAAAGCAGAAATCGGTGCGGCAAACGCACCCGGACATGACATTTTTGTTGCCTATGTCCGGGCCGTTATGTTGCACTGCACAAAAATAAGCCAGACGCACGATGGATGTCCCACCCGAAGGAGACCAAACGTGGTTCAACTTGTTCTTGTCTACTGCCTGATGGCCGACGCGAAATCCTGCGTCGAGAAGCGGCCGATGCCGGAATTTCCGCTCAGCGCCATGGGCTGCATGGTGAGTGCCCAGCCAATGGCCTCGGTGTTCCTGCGAGACCACCCGGACTACCAGCTCGCCTCCTTCCGCTGCGAAATCAACAAGCCCAGCGAGAAACAAACCTGAGGCGGCGTTCGGCTCTCAGCTTTCAGTCGTCAGAAAATTCCCCCTGATGACTGAAAGCTGAACGCTTGGATTACCGCTCGACGCACATGGCCACGCCCATGCCGCCGCCGATGCACAGCGTGGCCAGGCCCCGCTTGGCATCGCGCTTACCCATTTCGTGCAGCAGCGTCACCAGAACGCGGGCGCCGGACGCGCCGATCGGGTGGCCAAGGGCGATCGCACCGCCATTCACGTTCACCCGGCTCGTGTCCCAGCCCAGATCCTTGTTCACCGCACACGCCTGTGCCGCGAAGGCTTCATTGGCTTCGATCAGATCCAGATCGGCCACCGACCAGCCGGCACGTTTGAGTGCCAGCCGGCTCGCCGGGATCGGCCCGGTGCCCATGATGGCGGGATCGACCCCGGCCGTGGCGAAGCTGGCGATACGAGCCAGCGGCGTCAGGCCGCGTCTGCTCGCCTGCTCGGCGCCCATCAGCACCAGCACCGCCGCGCCATCGTTGATGCCGCTGGCATTGCCGGCCGTGACCGTACCCTCTTTGCTGAAGGCAGGCTTGAGGCGCTGCATCGCGGCCATGTCGCTGTCGTGGCGGATATATTCATCGTTCTCGACGACGATGTCGCCTTTGCGGTCCTTCACCGTCACGGGCGCGATCTCATCGCGGAAGCGGCCGGATTTTTGCGCCGCGGACGCCTTGTTCTGCGAGGCGACGGCGAATTCATCCTGGGCGTCGCGCGTGATCTGATATTTCCGGGCCACGTTCTCGGCGGTGATGCCCATGTGGTAGCCGTGGAAGGCATCCCACAGCCCATCTTTCAGCATCGTGTCGGTGAATTCCAGCGCGCCCATCTTGGTGCCGGCGCGCAGATAGGCGGCGTGCGTCGCCTGGCTCATGCTTTCCATGCCGCCGGCAGCCACGATCGCACTTTCTCCGGTACGGATCTGCTGTGCCGCAAGGGCCACGGCGCGCAGGCCCGATCCGCAGAGTTGGTTGATGCCGAAGGCGGTTTTCTCGTCGGGCAGGCCGGCGTTGCGCGCGGCCTGGCGGGCGGGGTTCTGCCCCTGGGCGGCGCCGAGCACCTGGCCGAGGATCACCTCGTCGATCTGGCCGGTTTCCAGCCCGGCGCGCTCGACCGCGGCGCGCAGCGCGGTGGTGGCCAGGTCGTGGGCGAGAACCGTGGCGAAAGCGCCGTTGAAGCTGCCGACAGGCGTACGCGCGGCCGATACGATGACGACGTCTTCCATTGGCGTTATTCTCCCGCTTGCCCGTGTCAATATAGGCAGAAGGCCTCGGGTGGGCCAAGGCGCCGCCGGCGCGGCACCTATGCGCAAGCTGCCGCGTCGCAACACGCAACAGTCAAAAGTTTTTTGCTTCTTTTTTTCAAAAAAGAAGCAGTTTCTTCCTTCCTCTTTACGTCACCCCCCAAAGTCGTAAGACCGAGCGCAAAGACCACCAGGGAAGGAAGAGCCCATGACCGCGCTCAACGATGTAACCACGCTGGAGATCGACGGCGATATCGCCGTCCTGACCGTCAACAACCCGCCGGTGAATGCGCTTTCGGCGGCCGTGCGTCGGGGGATTGTTCTCGGCATCGAACAGGCCATCGCGGATGCGGCGGTCAAGGGCATTGTGCTGGCATGCGCCGGGCGCACCTTCATTGCCGGAGCGGACATCACGGAGTTCGGCAAGCCGCCGGAGGAGCCTTGGCTGGATGCGGTGATCCGGATCATCGAGGCGAGCCCGAAGGTGGTGGTGGCGGCGATCCACGGCACCGCGTTGGGCGGCGGCCTGGAAACGGCACTCGGCTGCCATTACCGCGTGGCAGTACCGAGCGCGAAGCTGGGTTTGCCGGAGGTGAGGCTGGGCCTGCTGCCGGGCGCCGGGGGCACGCAGCGTTTGCCGCGGGTTGTGGGCGTGGAACAGGCGCTGGTGATGGTGACCTCCGGCACGCCGATCGGCGCGACGCTGGCGGCCGAGAAGGGCCTGATCGATGCACTCGCGCCCGAGGACGACGTGCTGGCATTCGCGGTTGCGTTCGCCCGGAAGGTTGTTGCGGACGGGATGCCCCTGAAGAAGGTGCGCGACCTTAGGGTTTCGGCCGAGCCCGCCGTGTTCGCGGCCTTCCGCCGCGCCAACGCCCGCAAGTTCCGTGGCTTCGACGCGCCGGAATACAACATCCGCTGCATCGAGGCGGCGGTGTCGCAACCCTTCGATGAGGGGCTGGCGACCGAGCGCGGTCTTTTCATGCAGCTCATGAGCGGGGTGCAGTCGCGCGCGCAACAATATCTGTTCTTTGCCGAACGCGCCGCGCAGAAAATCCCCGACCTTCCGGCCGGCACGGCGACGCGCCCGGTGCGCAAGGTCGGCGTGATTGGCGCCGGCACGATGGGCGGCGGGATTTCGATGAACTTCCTCTCCGCTGGCCTGCCGGTAACCATTGTTGAGGCCAACGAAAAGGCGCTGGAGCGCGGCGTGGGCGTGATGCGCGGCAATTACGAGAATACCGCCAAAAAGGGGCGGCTGACGATGGAAGCGGTGGAGCGGAACATGTCGCTGCTGACGCCGAGCATGTCGCTGCACGATCTGGCCGATTGCGATCTGGTGATCGAGGCCGTGTTCGAAAACATGCAGATCAAGAAAGATATTTTTGAAAAACTGGACGGTATCGTGAAACAGGGCGCGATCCTTGCCAGCAACACGAGCTATCTCGATGTCGACGAGATCGCTGCCGTCACGTCACGGCCGCAGGATGTGTGCGGCATGCATTTTTTCTCGCCGGCCAACGTGATGCGGCTGCTGGAAGTGGTGCGCGGCGCCAAGACGTCACCCGACGTGCTGGAGACGGTGATGCAGCTCGCGCGCAAAATCGGCAAGGCGGCCGTGGTGGCGGGTGTCTGCCACGGATTCATCGGCAACCGGATGCTGGAGCTGCGGCAGCGGGAAGCGAACAAGCTGATCCTGGAAGGGGCGATGCCCTGGGATGTCGATCGGGTCATCTATGATTTCGGCTTCCCCATGGGTCCGTTCCAGATGGCGGATCTGGCCGGGCTGGATATCGGCTGGTCGGCCGACACCTCCAAGGGCGTAACACTGCGCGACCAGCTCTGCGAACGCGACCGCCGCGGCCAGAAGACGCGCTGCGGCTTCTATGACTACACCGAAAAGCGCGAGCACACGCCTTCCCCGATCGTGGAGGATCTCGTGCTGAAGCAATCGGCGGCGCATGGCGTCACCCGCCGCCAGATCGGGGATCAGGAGATTCTCGAACGCTGCATCTATCCGATGATCAACGAGGGGGCGCTGATCCTGGAGGAAGGCAAGGCGTATCGCGCTTCCGACATCGATATGGTGTGGCTGACGGGATATGGATTTCCCGCCTATCGCGGCGGGCCGATGTTCTATGCCGATACGGTGGGATTGAAGACCGTGTTGGGCAAGCTGCGGGAGTTCCAGGCGATGTCGGAGGCGGATTTCCGGCCGGCGCCGTTGCTGGTGAGGCTGGCGGAGGCGGGCGGAAAGTTCACAAAGTAAGAAAGTGTTCTTTTTTGAAAAAAAGAACCAAAAAACTTTTATCACTTTGCGCGCGCTTCCGGCGAGGCGCGCATCAACAGGCAAAAGTTTTTTGCTTCTTTTTTTCAAAAAAGAAGACCTTCCTTACTCTTGCTTCAGCCATGCCAACAACGGCTCCCAAAGCCCCGCCTTCGCACCCGACCCCGCCACCATCCCGACATGACCACCACGCGGCCGGTGCACCACCGCAACCGGCAGCAATTGGGCCAGAGCAAGGGCGCTCTGAGGCGGAACGATGCGGTCGCGGCTGGGGATGGCGACGAAACTGGGCATGGCCAGCGCCTCAGGGCGCACCGGAGCCGCGGCGATACGCCAGGTGCCGGCCGCGGGTGTGTTGCGCCCGTACCACCCGCCGAGCACCTCCCGGGCGACGGGCGCTGACAGGGGTACCCCGTCGTTCAGCCAATCCTCCATGGCCACGAACATGCGCGCCCGGGCGCTATTCTGGTCCTGGGCGCCAAAATCGCGGTATTTGGCCCCAACACCGCCAGGCTCGAGCAGGCTGAACAGCATCTGCAGCGCGTCCACCGGCATGCCGCCGCCGAAGGCGAAGGCTGGCTCCAGAAACGGCAGGAACGCGGGCAGCCGGCACGCCTGCGCGGCGTCAACTGCCCAAAAATCCCAGGGCGTCGCCAACAACACCAGGCGGCGCACCAGGTCCGGGCGGCGCTGGGCTGCTGCCACCGCCATCAGCCCGCCCATGCAGTACCCGGCCAGTGTCACCGGCGCGGCGACGGCGGCAACCGCGCGTTCGACGCGGCCGGCGACATAGTCGGTGAGGGTGAAGTCGCATTCCTCGCCGACCGGAAACCCCCAATCCAGCAGCAGCGGGCGCAGACCCGCAGCAGCGAGGAAGCGCAGCATGGAGTGGTCCGGCAGCAGATCGAGCACATAGGCCCGATTCACCAGGCTGGGGACGAATAGCACGGGCTGCGCCGTGCACCCCGGGGCGCCGTAATCGAGTAGGCGGGCGCTGCCCTCCTGCCAGATCGCCGGCGGATCCTGCATGTCGCGGCGCCATGGGTGGCGGCGATAGGCCGCGATGCCGGCAATAAGCTTTGCGTCCGGGATCAGCCCTGCGCTGGTGAAACTTTCAACCTGGGCCGCCGCTGCCTTCCAGTCCGGCGAGCCGGCGCTCCAGGTCTTCCACACGTCGTGCCAGGCGCTCGATGAGGCGGGCTTGCGCTGCATCGCCAGCATCAGGTGCAGCATCAGCGGGCGCGGACCCAGACGATGCAGCGGACCCGGCGCGTCTGGCCGCGTCATCCGCGGCGCCCTGCGGTGGCGGCGGCAGCAAGGTGGTAGCCGCACGGGCGCCGGTGGCCCACAGCGCCACCAGCTTCGTCCAGGCCTGCACCAGTTCGGGGTCCGTGGCGGCGGCGGAAAGCTCGCTTTGCCAGATGGTGATCCAGTCCCGCAGGACAGGTCCGGGCTGGCCGCGCGGGGGAACCCCGGGGATTTCGGTCATGCGGCATGCCCAATCGTCCTCAACCCAAGCGGTATAGCCAAGTCCGGCCCGCGCGGAAACACGGCAGGGCTGACGGGCGCACAGGGCCCGGGCATTTGGTGCGCTGCCGCCCGCATGATAACGTCGTCCGCCTACGTGCCGCCCCGACCGGCCGACGCACACCACGACGTGCGGCGCCGCATTCCGCCCCTGGATTTCGAACGCCCGGAGACGTTGTATGACGCAGATCGATGCACCGCTGCCCGGCGGTGACGCCGCCGCACCCGCCCCTGTGGTGGTCAAAAAATACGCCAATCGCCGGCTCTACAACACCGAGAGCTCCAGCTATATCACGCTGGACAATCTCGCCGACATGGTCCGCGCCGGGCGCGACTTTGTGGTGTATGACGCGCGCAGCGGCGATGACATAACCCGCTCTGTGCTGACCCAGATCATCGTCGAAGAAGAGAGCAAGGGCCGCGCCCTGTTGCCGACCACCTTCCTGCGGCAGCTCATCGGTTTCTATGGCGATAGCATCGGCGGGATCGTGCCGCGCTATCTGGAACACACCATGACAGCCATCGCCCGCCAGCAGGAGCAGATGCGCGAGGCCATGCATCAGACCATGGGCAACCTGCTGCCGCCCGGCCTGGAAGAGATGCGCAAGCAGAACATTGCCATGATGGAACGGGCGATGAGCCTGTTCAGTCCGTTCTATCGGCCATCCGAGCCAGGCCCGGCGGAGCCAGAGCCGCAGCCGGATGCGGCGGCACTTCCTGCCGAGCAGATCATGGCCTTGCAACGCGAGGTCGAGTCGCTGCGCACCCTGCTCGCAGCCCGCCATGCGGAAGCCGAACGCGGCCCAGCCGCACCTTCCCACACCCTATCCGCCGCGCCAGCCGATCCGAGCCCCATCATGCCGCTGCCACGCCGCAAGGTGGGCACGTCCGAAAGCTAGACGAAAGCATAGTAGCGCCATATGATACGTTCGAGAAAGGGTTACATCTTCACGCGTGGGGAGCAGCGCCTAGGGCAACGGGTTACAAAAATGTTTCTGATCACATGTGAGTAGTACTGTATTCATCGCAGTCTCCCTCTCCGGACATACGTTATTTCCTGCGCTTGGAGTCTTGGCTTTTTCAAAATGGCCGATTTGTGGGTGAATCAGCGGTGCTGTTTGCTCATTTCAACTTATCGGGAGCGCGCAAACTGTGCCATTTTGCGGCGCGGGCGAATCTTTTACGTTGAAGGTGCAGGTAGTTGCTGCACGCCGGCAACTTTCATCCCTATGCTGTCAGCGCGGTGGCTTACGGGTTATAAGCCGGGCGTCCGGTTCTATCAGGACGTGGAATGCCTTGTTGCGTATGACTTAACGATCGGGACTGACGTTGACCGGTCTGCTGCGGAGGTAGGTGTGTCTGACATTGAGCTGATCGATCTTCCCGAGGAAGCCGATGGCTGTGGACCGGAGATCAGCAGCCAGAAGCCGAGCGCCCGTGCCAATGCGGCCGACCGGCATGTCGGCGCCCGAATCAGGGAACGCCGGATCATGCTCGGACTCTCCCAGCAGCAACTGGCGGTGATGATCGGCGTGACCTACCAGCAGGCACATAAATACGAGCGCGGGCTCAACCGGATTTCGGCCGGACGGCTCTACGACATCGCGCAGGTGCTGAGCGTGCCGATTTCCTGGTTCTTCGAGGGCATCGACAGCGAAACGATCGCGGTGGAAATGAGCCCACGCCAGCGCATGTGCCTGGAACTCGCGCGCAACTTCGCGCTGATCGAGAATCTCAAGCACCAGGAAGCGCTCAGCCAGATGGCACGGGCGCTGGCGCAGGCAGAAGCGGCAGCGGGCCCAGTCTAAGGGGGCTCTAAGGGGCCCAGTCTAAGGGGCACCAGTCTAAGAACGACGTTTGGGGGGAAAACCGGCGGCCGGGGCCTATCGGCCCCAGCCCGCCCAATGACAGGGCTGCTTCTCTACGGAAGCTTCCAAGCGCCTGTCGAAATCCTGGACGAAGCCGGCGCAGCCCTGGCGGGCCGGCACCGGCGGTCTGCGACGTATCAGCTATGCGTGCGGCGGTGATCCTGAGTGAGCGCGTCGTCGCGATCATGCGCAGCATGGGCGGTCTTCTGACCACGCTCGCCATGCTTACCGCCAGGCGGCGTGTTGCGGGACCAATCATGGCTGTGGACCAGGCCGTCATCGTAGTAGTCGCAGGTCGGGGCAGCGTAGGTCATGTGCGTCGCTCCTGATGGGATGTCGATGACCTATCTACGCACCACCCGGTCCGCCGATCACGCGGGATCAGCGCCGGGGGTGTGAATGCTGTAAAGACATACACAAAAATGGGTGTAAAACGCGAAAGCTTGTAAAGGGAAGGAAGTGTTCTTTTTTGAAAAAAAGAACCAAAAAACTTTTACCTCTTAGATCATCATCCGACCACATGGGGTCACCTGTCGGATAAAGATGCTCGTCAAAACAAAAGTTTTGGCCACTTCCTTCACGGGCTCCCGAGCACCAGCCGGAGCAGCAGTGCAAGAGCGCCCACCGATATCACGCCGCCCGCGTAAAGGGCCGCGAACCAGAACAGCCTGCTCCCTCGCGTCGACGTCAATGGTAGCTCGTATGGGCGCCGACCTTGCCGCGGAACACCCAGTAGCTGTAGCCGGTATAGGCCAGGATGATGGGGATCAGCACAGAGGCCCCGACAAGCAGGAACATCTGGCTGGAAGGCGGCGAGGCGGCCTGCCAGATGGTGATCGAGGGCGGTACCATCATCGGCCAGATGCTGATCCCCAAGCCCGCGAAGCACAGCACGAACCAGCCAATGACGCAGAGAAACGGGGTGATGTGGTGGCCTCGCCGCAGCCCCACCCAGAAGCCCCAGGCAAGCAGGGCAACCAGAACCGGAACCGGTGCGGTCAGTGCCACACCCGGCCAATCGAACCACCGGTGATAGAAAATCGGGTTGAGCAGCGGCGTCCATAGGCTGACGGCACCGATAAAACACAGAACGATAAAGCCGAGCGCCTCCGCGGCGCGGGCGTTGCGGCGCTGCAAGGCGCCCTCGGTACGCCAGACCAGCCAGGTGGCGCCGAGCAGCGCATAACCGCACAGCACAGCCACGCCGCACAGCACGGTGAAGCCGTCCAGCCAGTCCCACCAGCCGCCGGCATAGGCACGGCCAGTCACCTTGATCCCTTGCAGCAAGCCGCCCAGGGTGAGGCCCTGCGCGAAGGCTGCCAGCGCCGAGCCGCCGCAAAACGCCACGTCCCATAATACGCGGCCGCGGGCGGACTGGGTTCGGAAGCGGAATTCGAACGCCACGCCACGAAAGATCAGCGCCAGCAGCATGGCGATGATGGTGGGATACATCGCCGGCATGATCACCGCGTAGGCGAGCGGAAACACCGCGAAGAGACCGCCGCCGCCGAGCACAAGCCAGGTCTCGTTGCCATCCCACATCGGCGCGATGGCGTTGATCATCACGTTGCGCTCCTCGCGGTCGCCCTCGATGGCAAACAGGATGCCGACTCCGAGATCGAAACCGTCCAGCACGACATAGGCCAGCACCGCGAAGGCGATCAGGCCGGCCCAGATGATGGGCAGCAGATAGGCTTGCGTCATCATGCCCGGCTCCTGGAGGTGTCACGCGGTGGGATGGCAAAAGCCGCGAACATCATCATTCCGCCAGCACCGGACGATGCAGATCGTGGCTCGCCCCTTCCGGCACGGCCCCGGCAGGCCCGGGCGTGATCCCGGCGGTACGGATCGGCTGACCGGCAGGATGATCGGGCTCGCCCCGCACGGGCGGCCGGCCCATCAGGCGCAGCAAATAGGTGATACCGGCGGTGAAGACGATGGCATACACCACGATGAACGCGAGCAGCGATGTCGCCACGCCCACGGTGCCGATGGGCGACATGCTGTCGGCAGTCCGCATCAGCCCATAAACGGTGTAGGGCTGGCGGCCGACCTCGGTGGTGATCCAGCCGAGGATGACGGCGGCAAACCCGGCCGGCCCCATCGCCACCACGGCGCGCTGCAGCCACGGGTTTTCATACAGCGCGCGGCGCCAGCGCAGGAAGAGGCTCCACAGGCCAATGCCGGCCATCAGAAACCCAATGGCGATCATCCCGCGAAAGCTGAAGAACACGATCGTCGAATCGGGGCGGTCGGCGCGGGGAAAGTTCTTCAGGCCGGGCACGCGCCCATCCAGCGTGTGCGTCAGGATCAGCGAACCGGCATAGGGGATCTCGATCTTGTAGCGGGTAACCTCGTTCTTCATGTCCGGGATACCGAACAGGATTTCGGGCGCGGGGCCGCTGCTGTCCCAGTCCCCCTCCATCGCGGCAATCTTGGCCGGCTGGTATTTGAGCGTGTTCAGGCCATGGATGTCACCCATGAGGATCTGCGCGGGTGCCACGATGGTGGCCATCCACATGGCCATAGAAAACATCGTGCGCACCGCCGGATTGGGGGGCTTGCCGGCACGCACCAGGGGACGCTCGCGCAGGATGTGGAAGGCGCCCACCGCGCCCACCACGAAGGCGACACTGAGATAGGAGGCCAGAACCATGTGCGGCAAGCGCACGAAAAACGACGGATTGAAGATGATGGCCAGCCAGTCGGCGGGCAGGAACCGGCCATCCGGCGCGATGGTGTAGCCGCGCGGCGTCTGCATCCAGGAATTCACCGAAAGGATCCAGAAGGCGGAAATCAACGTGCCGACCGCGACCAGACAGGTGGCGGCGAAATGCAGGCGCGGTCCCACCTTCTGCATGCCGAACAGCATCACGCCGAGAAACCCGGCTTCCAGAAAGAACGCGGTGAGCACCTCATAGCCCATCAGAGGGCCGATCACCGGGCCGGCACGGTCGGAAAAAGCACCCCAGTTGGTGCCGAACTGGTAGGACATCACCAGGCCGGACACCACGCCCATGGCGAAGCCGATGGAGAAGATCTTCACCCAGTAGCGGAACAGATCGAGATAGACCTGCTGGCCGGTGCGTAGCCACATCCCCTCCAGAACCGCCAGGTAGCTGGCCAGACCGATCGAAAACGCGGGGAAGACGATGTGGAAAATCAGCGTGAAGGCGAATTGCGCGCGGGCGAGATGAAAGGCGTCCAGGGGAAACATGCTCGATCCTTTGAGCGCGGAGAACAGGCGAGGCAAGGCCTTCTTTCTCGAAAAAAAGAAACAAAAACGTGGACCTTTTGTCCGGGGATAGCCGGCAATAGGCGCGTTATGGGGCGGCGGGAAGGTGGGCCGGGGGAGCGCGCCAGACAATATCGTTCAAATGGATGAGGGGAATCTGACCAACCGAGAGCGTGTTGTCGCGCAGCACGAAGGGCAGGCGCACCGCCGCGTCGTCGGCATGTACCGCCGCCTCCAGCGCCAGCTTCACGTGCTGCATCGGCGCCAGCACGGCCTTGAAGGTAGCCGCCAGTCCCGGCGCGATGGCCTCGCCGTCGGCCAGCGCATCCAACGTGCCCGGCAGGCCGGAGATGTCCGCCGTGCCCTCGCCCGCTGGCTGAAGCCGCCCATCCAACCCAAGCGCCGCCGAGGCATTGAGCTGTAGCGGCCCCCATCGCAGATCCAGATCGCTGATCTTCAGCGTGCCGCCGCCGTCACGCCAGGCTTCCGCCTGCGCGCGGGGGTCGCTGCCCAACGGGCCTGCCTGCGCATCCCAGAAAGGCAGCTTGGGTGACCAGACAAACAGCGAGCCGGCCGCGCTGGCCACCGTGCCGCCAAGCGGCCAGCGACGGCTATCCGGCAGGCCGATCGTGTGGGCGGCGATGTCCAGCCCCACCCCAAGGCCGAGGGCGCCGCCCTTGCCGGGCGCCGCCGGATTGGCGCGCAGTTCCAGCCGCAAATCGTCAAGGCGCACATCCTGGGGATGACCGGAACCGGCGATCCCGCCGGTGATGAAGCTGGCCTGAAGAGTCGCCGCTCCTTGCAGCGCGCCGCCCAGAGGCAACGCCACCAACAGGCGCGCCGCGCTGAAGATCAGCTTGGGTGCATGCGACACGCGCAAACGCTCGATGCCCCACACCTCCACCCCGAGCGTGGTCGGATGACGCAGCGACAGCGAGACGACCATGTGGTCGGCCGACCAGGCAAGCCCGCCCGGCACCAGGCCATCACCGCCCGCGATCGCCGGGGCGGCGATGTTCAGCCGCGCTTCCAAGGGCCAGCCGGTCGCCGTGCACGGACATACATCATGACCCTGGTTGACAACCCAGCCCTGACGCGTTGCCTGGGCGGCGAATCGCTCTACCCCCGCCCGGAGCTGGCGACTGGCGATTTGCCACGCCAGCGTATCGGCGACGACCGCGACCGCCGCCACCAGGCATGCAGCGATCAACACTTTCCGCATGCTGCACCCAGGTCAGGCCAATCGGCAGCGCTTTTCATCCACATCCCGGGGCCACCCGCAAACGCGCCGCACACGGGGCGCCTACACCGCGGTCGTATGCAGACGTTCACTTTACTGTTCCCAAAGTTACCAATCAGTGTTTTCAACCGGTTAGGCCGACATATCCACGGACAAGACGTCGTGAGAGGCGCTTTTGCAGCTTTCCCGAGCAAGGCAAAAACCTTGGTAAACGAAGGTGTTACCGGGTGCATGGCGCGCCCCCCCCCGGCGTGAGGGCGACTTGGTCCACAGAGTTATCCCCAGGCTCGAAGCCGGTGCTCTCACACGCCCTCCAGAACGACTCGATGGCGTGGAGCATGTCGGCGCGGGGCGTATATGCCGGGATCGGTGGCCCGATGGCGATATGGATGATGCCCGGGGTCCGGCCGAGCGGGGATCGCTGCCAGCATATGCCGGAATCGGTCGCCACCGGCAAAACCGGCAGGTCGAGCCGGCCGGCGATGGCGGCAATGCCCGGTTGCAGCTTCACGCGGCCGCCGGGCGGCACGCGCGTGCCTTCGGGGAAGATCACGATCTGTCGGTCCTCGTCGCGTGCCCGGGTCACATCGAGCAGAAGGCGCTTCAGGGCAGCGGCGCCGCCCTTGCGGTCTACCGCGATCATGCCCGCGGGCACCAGAAGGCTGCCGAACAGCGGCAGCCGGGTGAGTTCCTGCTTCATGATATACGCCGGCCGGGCCAGCTGCACCATCCAGACGAGAGTATCGAAGGCGGACTGGTGCTGGCTGGCCAGTAAAGCCGGCCCGGTTGCCGGCAGATGCTCGCGCCCGGTGATGTGCAGCGTGATGCCGCAGATCGGCCGCAGCCCCGCGAGCACGGTACCCGCCCAGGCCCTGGCTAACGGCAGTACGCGCTGCGGGCACATCACCCGCCACGGCCACCCCACCACCACGAACAGCGTGGTAACCCCATAAAAATACAGCGCGTACGCCGCCCCCCTGACGCGTACCCCAAGACCAAAAGTTTTTTGCTTCTTTTTTGCAAAAAAGAAGACCTTCCCTTCTTCACCCATTCAACCGCGCCAACCCCAATTCCGACGCCAGCCACTTCGTATACTCATGCGCCAGCAACCCCAGCGTTCCCAGGCTCTGCTGCCCCCGCAATGCTGGCGGCAGCACCGCATAGGGGATCAGCCGCACATCGGGCACGCTGCGTGCCAATTCCGTCAGCGCGCGGGGCATATGGTAGCTGGCGGTCACCACGATCAGAGAGGCCAGATGTTCCTGTTCCACCCATGCGGCGGTTTCGTCGGCATTGCCGGCGGTGCTGGTGGCGCTGTGGCCAAGGGTGATCCGGGCAGCGACGGAGGCCGGATCAACGCCCGTGCCGCGCAGCACTGCCGCGAGGTCCGCGCCGTGGCCGACGCCGGAGATCAGCAGCACGTGGCCGCGGCCTTGCTGCAGCAGGCGGACGCCGGTGGCGATTCGCTCGGCACCGCCCGTCAGCACGACGATGCCATCGGCCTTCGCAGTGTTATCCTCGGGTGTGACCGCGCCGCGCAGAAACCATACGAACCCGGCCAGCCAGGCGGCGGCCAGCATCAGGGCGGCAGAGCCGGCAAGCACGCGTAACGCGGCCCTGGCGGAAGACCGGCTCATGGCAGTCGGGCGAGCCAGGTGCGCACGGTGATTTGCGTGGTGACCCAGCCGATCAGCGCGGCGCTGACCGGAAGGGCGGGGAGCAGTTCCCACAGCAGTGGCGGCAGGGCCGCGAACAGGGACCCGGGGTCGTCTTGTGCCGGGGCTGCCAGCGTTTGCGCCTGGAACGGCGCCGTCAGCGAGGCGAGGCCAAGCAAAACCGGCACGGCCATCGCCACGCCCAGCAAAGCGCCGAGGAAGGCCAGCAGCGTCACACGGCCGGCGAACCGGCTGGCGATCATGCCGTGGGTGGCGCCCAAGCCATGCACGATCTCGATCGCGTCGCGCCGCGCCGCCAGGCCCGCGCGGGCGGCAACGGCCACCACGGCGGCGCCCACGCAGGCCACCAGCACCACGGCCAGGGCCGCGCAGGCCTGAAGGCTGCCGGCCAGTGCCACCAGGCGGGCGAACCAGGCGCCGTTTCGCTCCACCAGCGTGCCGGGCGCCGCGCGCTCCAAGGCCGCGTCAAATTGCGCCGCCTGCGGCCCGGTGACGGGATCGGTCCGGACCTCGAACACGGCGGGCAGGTTCAGGGAAAGCCGGGCCGCATCCTGGCCGAGCCAAGGGCGCAGTAAATCGGCGACCTCGGCGGCATCGAGGCGGCGTGTGGTGAGCCCTGGCGTGTGCTCCAGCACCAGGGCCACCGCCTCCGCCCGGCCCTCAGGCTGCGGCACCTGGACGGTGAGCAGGGACGCCGCCCCCCCCCGCCAATGCGCGGCAAGGCCGGCGGCCGCGATGGCACCGGCCATCGCCAGGGCTGCCAGGAACACCATCGCCGCCACCAGCAACGGCAGCAGCCGGTCCGACAGGGCGCGGCGCAGGCCGAGATCGTCCGAACCGCGGGGGCGCAGCGAGGCCATCAGGCAATGCGGTCCGTGGCGCGGCGGCCGGGGGTGGCAAGGCCGGTCACGGAAACGGCGGTCTCCTCGGTCAGCCGCCCTTCATGCAGGCGGAGCGCGCGGCCGGGATGGCGGGCCACCAGGCTGTCATTATGGGTTGCCACGACCACCGTGGTCCCGAGGCGGTTCAGCTCGGCCAGCAACTGCATCAAGCGAATGGCCTGCGCGTCATCGAGATTGCCGGTGGGTTCGTCGGCCAGAAGCAGGGCAGGTCGGCCGATCACGGCACGCGCGATTGCCACGCGCTGCTGCTCGCCGCCGGAGAGTTCGGCCGGGCGTGCCTCGGCGCGCCGCATCAGGCCCACCCACCGCAGCATCTCACCCACATCGACTCGCAGCTGCCCCTCCGGCCGGCCGGCCAGACGCAGGGGCAGGGCCACATTGTCGAAGGCGGAGAGATGCGGCAGCAGGCGGAAATCCTGGAACACCATGCCGATCTGGCGGCGCAGCGGCGGCAGATCGCGCCGCCGCGCCTGTTCGATCGGCACGCCGAGAAGGGACAGCCGGCCGGTGGTGGGGCGTACGGAGAGGGTGAGCAGGCGCAGCAGGCTGGTCTTGCCGGCACCCGAGGGGCCAAGCAGCCAGCGGAAGGCGCCGGGCGCCAAGGCGAAGTTCAGATCCTCCAGGACCAGGGGGCCATTATTGTAGCGCAGGCCCACGCCATCCAGCCTGACCATATCAGCTTCCGTTTCCCCGTGATCCGCGCGCAACCGCCAGGCACGCTGCCACCGCACCGCGCGGCGGCAGATTGCCGCGCCGCGCGGCCGATTGCCAAGCGGCGGCAGCGTACGCAGGATAGGTACCTTGCGGGGGTTCGATGCGTATAATCTGTCCGTTCTGCGAGGCGGCCTACGACGTGCCTGCGTCGCTGATCGCCACACGCCGGAAACTGCGCTGCGCCCGATGCCAGGGCGACTGGGTTCCGCAAGCCGACATCCCTGCAGAGCCGCCCGCACCGGCGGAACCGCCATCGCTGACAATCCCGCCGCCGCCGCCCGTGACGGCGCCGGAACGGCTGGCGCCCGAGCCTGCACCGCCGCGCGCCCGGTCGCCGGCAGCTTTGGTCCTGCTGGCATGGGTACTCAGCTTTGCGGTCCTCGGCACGGTTGGGTGGGGGGCGGTGAACTGGCGGCAGGCGGCGATGCGGGCGTGGCCGGCTTCGGTGCGGTTGTATGCGGTGTTGGGGTTGGAGAAGTAAGGAAGTGTTCTTTTTTGAAAAAAAGAACCAAAAAACTTTTACCTGTTGCGTACGCTACCGGCNNCCCGCCGCCAGCACATCCACCAGATCCCCATAGCTCAGCGCCAGGCACCCCTCTGTAGGCGCGAGCTCCGCCCGGGCGACGTGGATGAAGATCGCCGATCCGTGGCCGCGCTGCACCGGCGCATCGTTCCAGCCCAGCACCCCCACCACGTCGTAAAGCGCGTCGCGGCGCCATAATTCCTCGCAACCCCCGGCATGCGGCAGGCGCACCTGCCGATTGTAGTCGCTATGCGTCGGATCGTCGCACCAGCCATCATCGGGTGCGATCGGCTCGATGGGCACGGCGGCACGCGGACGCGGCACACGATCGGCGCGGTAGAGCACCCGGCGCAGGGGCAGCGCGCCCCGCGGCGTGCCGCCATCGCCCTCCTGCTTATGGGCCACGATTCCCGCCCGGCCGATGGCGACACGCAGCGTCAGCGACTCCAGGCGCAGAAGGCCGCCGGCAACCGACGCGGCGATCATCCGAGGATATGGCCGAAGCGGCGCGCCTTGGTTTCCAGATAGAGGTCGTTGACGCCGTTTGCGGCGATGGCATGGCTCACCCGCCCGGCGATCTCGATGCCATGCGTGGCGAGGCCGGCCAGCTTCTCGGGGTTGTTGGTGAGCAGACGGATGCGGGTGATGCCGAGGCAGAGCAGCATGGTGGCGGCGGCGGCGAAGCTGCGCTCATCGGCGCCAAAGCCGAGTGCGCGGTTAGCATCGAGCGTATCAAGGCCGCCATCCTGCAGCCGGTAGGCGCGCAGTTTGTTGACGAGCCCGATCCCCCGCCCCTCCTGGGCCATGTAGAGAAGTACGCCGCTGCCTTCAGCTTCCATGCGGCGGATGGCCTGATGCAGCTGCGGGCCGCAATCACACCGGCGGCTGCCGAGGATATCTCCGGTGAGGCACTCCGAATGCACCCGCACCAGCGGGGCATCGCCACGCCCATGAGACCATTCCGGCCGGCCGATCAGCACCGCCAGATGCTCGGTGCCGCCGTCAGGCGGGCGGAAGGCAACGATACGGGCATCTTCGGCGCCCTCCAGCGGTACGCGGGCCTCGGCGGCGCGCAGCAGGCCGGCGTCATTTTCGGCGGCGTAGGCCAGGATCGCGGGTGCTGCCACATGCAACAGATCGGCGCCGAATGGATCGCCCGCGCAGGGTCGGTCCACGGCGTACTCCTGGGAGAAGCCAGGGATATCGATGCGCTGCGGTGCGAGCAGCATAGCCGGGAGCAGCCTGGCGAGCTTGGCCAGGCGCAGTGCCGCCAGCGCCTGGCCGGGGGCGAATCGATCCGGTGCGACGGCGTGGTGCGGTGGCATGCGGGCCAGCGGGTCGGCCAGGGCGCGCAAGCTCGCGCCATCGACCTGGCTACGCGGGATGACAAGCAGAACCGGGTCCTCGCCCGCGCTTGCGGCGCCGAGTGAGGCGGCGCGTGAGGCTGAGAGTGCCATCACCGGATCGCCCGCGGTGGCGGCGCGGAATTCCGCGATCGTGGCCGGGGAGGCGGTCTCGGCCGCCAGTGCGAGGATGGCGGAGGGCGCGGCCGGCTCGTCCATTGTTTCTGCGTGGACCACCACAGCGACACCGCGGCGGAGCTCGGCAATCGCCCGGTTGACGGCGCGTGCGACATGCGGCCGGGGAGACAGACTGGTGTTCATGGAGGCGCCGGCATCCGCACTGTGACCGCCCTTAATTGGGCACGGAACGGGCTAAACAAGGAGAGGCTATCTGCGCCAGGACCAGGGCTGACCTTGCGCCACGGCGCCTCATTGCATCACGGGCTCGCGATTTTAGCTGCATATTGGTCATTTTTGGTGGCACAAGCCCGGCGTCGTGCAAAAAGTTTTGCAACCGATCCGGCATACAGCCGCTTACGGCACCTGATGATAACGTGCTGCCAGTTCGGCGACACGATGTGGAGAGAATGAGATGTCGGGCGAGCGCCCCATCCTGATCGTCGACGACGATCGGTCCCTGCGTGAGGAATTGGCCGCCCAGTTGCAGGTGGACGGGGAGTTCACGGCTGACGAGGCGGCCTCAATTTCCGAGGCAGAGGCCAAGATTCGCAAGCACGAACAGCGCTTTGACGCGCTGATCCTGGATGTGGGCCTGCCCGATGGCGACGGGCGCGACCTGTGCGCCACGCTGCGCAAGCAGGGCATGCGCATGCCGATCATCATGCTCACGGGCTCCGACGAAGAGGCCGATGTGGTGCGGGGCCTGGATTCGGGCGCCAATGACTACATCGCCAAGCCGTTCCGCCTGAACGAGCTGCTGGCCAGGCTGCGGGCGCAGTTGCGCATCTTCGAGAACTCGGAAGATGCGGTATTCACGATCGGGCCTTACACGTTCCGCCCCTCGGCCAAGCTGTTGCAGGAACCGCAGCGCAACCGCCGGATACGGCTGACCGAGAAGGAAGCGGCGATATTAAAGTTTCTTTATCGCGCCGGCACCAAGCCTGTCGCCCGCCAGATCCTGCTCAACGAGGTATGGGGCTACAACGCGGCGGTCACCACGCACACGCTCGAGACGCACATCTACCGGCTACGCCAGAAGATCGAGCCCGACCCCGCCAACGCGCGGCTGCTTGTGACCGAAGGTGGGGGTTATCGGCTGGATCCGTCGTAAGACCGCGGCACCGTGGCCCCGCGTTTCACGCGGGCTACGCTGTTGCCGGCAGCGGGCCAAAACGAACAAAAGTTTTTTGGTTCTTTTTTTCAAAAAAGAACGATTTTTTTCTTTCTAAGCATCCAACTCCAGCATCACCGGCACATGGTCCGACGTCTGCGGCCAGTCGCGCGCATCCTTGAAAATCTCGTAGCGGCGTAGCCCGGCCACCAGATCCCGGCTGACCCAGATATGGTCCAGCCGGCGGCCGCGATCGGAGGCGCGCCAATCCCGGTTGCGGTAGGACCACCACGTGTAGAGCTTTTCGTGCGCCGGGACGAAGTGGCGGATCGCATCCGCAAAGCCGGTGTGCTGCCAGGCGAGCAGAGCGGCCACCTCCACCGGCGTGTGGCTGACAACATCGAGAAGCTGTTTGTGGCTCCAGACATCATGTTCGAGCGGGGCGATGTTCAGATCGCCGACCAGAACGCTGCGCGGGCGCACGCCGCTGGCAGCGAACCAGCCCGCCGCCTCCGCGACAAAATCCAGCTTATGGGCGAATTTGGGGTTTTCGACACGATCGGGGATATCGCCGCCGGCGGGCACGTAGAAATCGTGCAACTCCACCACGCCGCCCGGGGCGTCGATATGCACCTGGAGATGGCGGCAATCGCCGCGGCTGCACCAGTCCGGTGCATCCACCAGCCGGAGCGGAAGGCGGGAGAGGATGGCGACACCATTATACCCCTTCATGCCGCGGCGGGCGACATGCGGGTAACCCAGCGCAGCGGGGGCGGCATCGGGGAAAAGATCGTCGGGAACCTTCGTCTCCTGCAGGCAGATCACGTCCGGATCCAGCGCGGCGATCAGCCGGTCGAGCAGGGGCAGACGCAGGCGCAGCGAGTTGATGTTCCAGGTAACGATACGCATCAGGAGGTCTTTCCAGGCCTGGCGTCCGCCGCGGGCCCCCGGCGGCGGCCGGAGAAATTGGTGATCACCTCGTGCACGCCACCGGCCGCCTCCTCGGTGACCACATTGGCGATGTCGCCCCAGTAATGGTCCAAGGTGCCGGAAGCGACATCGTGACCCTGCGCCACGTCGCCGGCGATCCGGCCGGCGGGGTCGCTGACCAGCCAGTGAATCTCCACCTGCTGCTGGTTGCCCGGCTCGGCGGTCACCTTCACGGTGCCCCGCAGGATGAAATCGGCACCTGCCATCTGGTCGATCAGCAGATCCCCGGTGTCGGGGATTTTCAGCCGCATGAAGCGCGCCAGCGCCATGTCGCCGTCGCCCGGGGCGCCGGTGACACCGGTGAAGAAGATACGGGCGGGGCGATTGTAAAGGCTGTTCGGATCGCTCTGCTTGATGTTGGCATCCACGGCGCGCAACAAGGCCAGAACCCGCGGGGCTGCCTGGCCGGCGGATTGCTGGAGAATGGCGGGGGCGGCTTGCGCCCAGGCCGACGCCGCCACCGGCGTGCCGAGAACATCGCCGCGGTCGCCGCCGCGGGGATCGATCAGGCTGTAGCGTGGCGTGACCTGCACGCCCTGCAGATCGGCGGTCATCCGGAGCACCCATTCGCCCTTATGCGCCGGTTCGGCGTAGGCGGGGATCTCCTGGGCAACCAACGCATCGGCCATGGCATGCGCCCAGACCAGCGCATCGGATTGCGGGAGGAGGCCATTGGGAGGCGGTGGTACCAGGAGCCGCGGCGGGGGCGGGCGGCTCAATTGCAGGGCAGCCGCGCCGGGACGGCCGGCGAAGGGCTGGGGGAGGTCGCCGCAAGAGGACAAAAGAAAGGCGACGAAAAAGAAAGAATGTTCTTTCTTGAAAGAAAGAACCAAAGACCTTTTGCTTGTTTGGGGCTTGTTCAAACTGGCACCGTGATCACAGAAATCTGGTGGCCGATGGGGCCGGCGGAGGCAAGGGTGCGGCGGCGGTGACTGAAGAAACGCGCCGCGTCAGCGCACGTGTCGGCACCCAGCCATGCGGCGCGCACGCCGGCAACCGCAAGCCGCGCCACGCAGTAACCCGGCAGATCGAACTGCCAGTGGCCCGGCCGTAAACCTGGGACAAAGAAACGCGCGGCGTCCGGCAGCGTGGGCACAACGGAGTCGCGAAGATCGTCACCGACCTCGTAACTGGGCTGGGCGATGCAGGGGCCAATGGCGGCGACAACACGCGCCCGCACGGCGCCAAGCCGCTCCATCGCCAGAACGGTTGCCTCCAGCACGCCGCCAGCAGCCCCACGCCAGCCGGCATGGGCGGCACCGGCGATGCCGGACACGGGATCAAGGAAGAGGGCTGGAGCGCAATCGGCGGTGATGATCCCCAGCGCCACGCCCGGCGTGGCACTGACCATGGCATCCGCGCGCGGCCCGGAACCCTGCGGCCAGGGCGTGGTCACGCAGACCACATCGGCGCCATGAACCTGGGTCACACCCACCAGCGCCGCCAGCTTAACGCCCATGGCGCCGGCCACCAGGGTCCGGTTTTGCATCACGCGCGCCGGATCGTCCCCCCCCGAGAGGCTGCAGTTCAGACCCGCATACGGGCCGGTGGAAACACCACCACGCCGGGTGAAGAAGCCGTGCCGCGCGGCGAGCAAGGCAGAGGTGAGATATTCGGCGGTCACGCGGCAAATCCCGGCGGCGCGGGCAGCGCAGGGTGGGCAAGGCAGACCACCTTGAACAGCGTGCCCATGCGCGCGGGGGCCGCCAGGCGATCCATGGCCGCGGCGAACTCGGCGGC
Source organism: Acetobacteraceae bacterium (assembly GCA_003133065.1). GTDB lineage: Bacteria > Pseudomonadota > Alphaproteobacteria > Acetobacterales > Acetobacteraceae > BOG-908. Next base: position 76,426 of record PKZM01000189.1, on the reverse strand, counting down.
ACGCTGCGGATTGGCACGCGCGAGGGAGGCGGCACGATGGCGCAGGCCGAGGCGGTCAAGGAAATCACCCTGCGTCACCGGGCCCCACACAGCAGCGCCGCAGGCAGACGCTTGCCGCCCGACGGCGGCAAAATCGACATGCGCCGTGAGGTCGGCGGAGCCGATGTCGCGGAGGGGATCGGCCGGCCTGCCGCAACGGAGCGCCTGAAGACTGTCCCCAGGCAGGCTCTCCAACGTGCCGTAATCGAGGATCAGCGCCGCACCTCCCTGCCCCACCAGGCGCGACGCGAGACGGATGATCCAGGCGGACGCGGCGTCATTGACCTCCACGACGCTGCCCTCGGGCGCTTCCCGCTCCACATGTGCAGGCTGCTCGACGAAACGACCCTCCGCCACGAAACGCTCCATCCAGCCCGCGCCGCGCCGGACGAACTGGCGGATGGGCAACGCATCGAGAAATTCATTGGCCAGCAGAATGGCGGGGCCGGCAGGCAGATCGTCCAGGGAGTCGTGCCAGGCGGCACCGGGCACCGCCTCTGCCTGAACCGCGCGCAGGCGGGGCGATGTCTCGATGAAATGCACATGGCAAGCCGCGCGGAAATCCGGGGCCACGCGGGCGGTGGCGCGCAGCACGTCGCGCATCAGCGTAGCGCGGCCTGGGCCGGCCTCCGCCAAAATCAGCGGCACCGGCGCACCCATCAACGCCCAGGTGACAGCCGCCCAGGCGCCGATCAGCTCGCCGAACATCTGGGTGATCTCCGGCGCGGTGGTGAAATCGGCGAACGGGTCATGTGTTGCGTAATAGGCAGCATTCGCCCTGGCCATGAATTCATCCAGCCGCTCTGGCATCACAGACGATCAGGCTAGCGGGGCTTCGGCCCGCGGCTGCAACGCCCCCCGGCGGGCCAGAAGGATGAAGGCGAGGCCAGCCAGAATCATCGGGATCGACAGGATCTGGCCCATGGTGGCGCCATCCCACAGGTAGCCCAGGAAGGCATCAGGCTCACGGAAGAACTCGCCGATAATCCGCGCAATGCCGTAGCCTACGAGAAAAATGCCGGTGAGCATGCCGAAGCGGGCGCGGACACGCATATTGCGGGAAAAGCCCCACACGACAAGGAAGAGGATCAAGCCCTCCATGAGCGCCTGGTAGATCTGGCTCGGATGGCGAGGGATGTCGTCGGCACGTGGAAAAATCATCCGCCAGGGCAGCCAGTCCGGCGCGGGACGGCCCCAAAGTTCGCCGTTGATAAAATTGGCGACGCGGCCGAGGCCAAGGCCGATCGGGGTGACGATGGCCATGCGGTCGGCAAAGCCGAACAGCGGTATCGCGCGGCGGCGGCAGAACAGGATCAGGGCTGCCACCACGCCCAGCATGCCGCCATGAAAACTCATCCCGCCCGTCCATACGGCGGGGATCTGCAGCGGATGGGTGAGGTAAAACCCTGGCTGATAAAAAAGCACATAGCCAAGCCGGCCGCCGAGCACCACGCCAAGCGTCGCCCAGGTGAGGAAATCGTCAGTCTGCATCTGTGTGGCAACCGGGGGCGGCTTGAGCACCAGGCGGCGCATCATCTGCCAGCCGGTGATGAGGCCGACGATGTAGGCGAGCGCGTACCAACGGATGGAGAGGGGACCCAGATGCAGCAGGACTGGGTCGAAGCTGGGGAATTGCAGGGGGGCACTCATAGGAAGGAAGCTGTTCTTTTTTGAAAAAAAGAACCAAAAAACTTTTGCCTGTTCGCGTTCACCGGCGATCCGACACGGTTGGAACCANNAAAAAAGAACACTCTTTCTTCCTTCGTGACCTTGCTCATGCCGCGCGTTATACGGTGTGCCCGCCTACTGAACAGCCCCAGGAGCACTTCCATGGCCGAACGCCCCCGCTTCTTCGAGGATCTGGCCGGTGTCGCCGGCGGCGCGATCTCCGCGCTCGCGGGGCTGCGCGATGAGACCGAGGCGATGATCCGCGCGCGCGTCGACGAGACGATCCGCAAGCTGGAGCTGGTACGCCGCGAGGAGTTGGAGGCGGTGGCCGAACTCGCAGCCCGGGCACGCGCGGGCCAGGAGGTGGCGGAGGCGCGGCTGGCGGAGGTGGAAGCACGGTTGGCCAGGCTGGAGCAGGCGCTGCCCGGCACGGTCGCCACCGAGGTGTGATCGCCCGCCCTTGCTGCAACGCACACCTAAAAGTTGCAAAAGGGGCGCCCGAGGTCGCAAGCTCGTTGGTCTGGGCTTAAGGAGCCCCGCCAGATGGGTTCCCGCCCGCATCCGACACGCGAGGGACCCCAAGACATGACCATAGCCAATATTCTACGCCACAAGGGCCACGACGTCGCTTCCGTGGCGCCTGTGACCAAGATCCCCGACATCGCCCGAATCCTGGCGGAATGGCGGATCGGCGCGGTGCTGGTGCGTGATTCCGCGGGGCAATTGCTCGGCATTGTCAGCGAGCGCGATATCGTGCGCGCCATCGCGCGCGATGGCGCTGCCTGTCTGGAGATGACGGCGGCGCAGTTGATGACCCGCCTGCTGCATACCGTCACCCCTGGCACCTCGCCTGAAGAGGCGCTGCAGATGATGACCATGGGACGCGTACGGCACCTGCCGGTGCTGGATCAGGACGAAGTTGTGGGCATGGTCAGCATCGGTGACGTGGTCAAGGCGCAACTCGACGCGCAGGCGCAAGAGGTTGATAGCTTGAAGGCGTATGTGGCGGGGTCGGTGTAGAGGGAAAGAAAGGCCTTCTTTTTTGAAAAAAAGAAGCAAAAAACTTTGACCTGTTGCGCACGCTGCCGGCGAGTCCGCGACAGCCTCCCAAAAGTTTTTTGCTTCTTTTTTTACCCCTAGTCCGTCTTCGCCCCGCTTGGTTCCACCATCGATGCGCGGCGGCCGAGGCGCATCCGGCGCCGCCACTCCACGCCCTGCCAGATCAGCAGGATCGGCACGCCCAAGGCCAGATCACGGGCGCGCCGCAGCAGCGAGACGCTCAGAGCGAGTTCCGGCGGCTGGCCGAACAGGGCGCCGACTCCCGCATAGGCGGCTTCCTGCACGCCTGCGTATCCTGGCACGAGGATGGCCAGGGCCAACACGCCGTGCAGCAGGGCCTCGATGCCCAGGGCGGTAGCAAAATCGATATTGGCGCCGAGCAGGCCGAACGAGATCCAACTCGCGCAGCCGGTGCCGAGCCAGCCGATCAGGTGCAGCAGCGTGCACAGCGCCACACGCCAAGGCGAATCGTAGATGCCGGAGAGCTTGGCCTGGATGGCGTTCATCTGGGGCTCCGCATCTTCCATCCAGCCGCCGAGCACGCTGCGGCTGACGCGCATCAGCGGCGAGGCGGCGCCCCGCTGTAGCCAGATCAGTGTTACGGCTGCCACAAGTGCAACGGTCACACCGGCGCCGAGGGGCAGCGTGATGCCGATGCGCGATATCGCGCCCTGTGCGGCGCCATAGGGCGCATGCGCCGCGAGGATGACCACCCCGATCAGCACCAGCCCGATCTGGGCGACGAACTCGGCCGAGAGATCAACCACCGTGGTGGCTGTAGCCGCGGGCCAGGAGACGCCGTCCAGCGTCACGGCCCGCGCACCGAACACGAAGCCCCCTAGGAGTGAAAAGGGCAGACAGCCGCCGGCGGCATCGCGCACCATGCGGCCCCAGACGAGCACAAGCGGCCGCCAGGTGCAGTCGCCTGGCAGAAGCACGTACCAGCACAGGCCCAGCACCGCGAACAGCACCATCTGCCAGGCGCACACGGCGGCAAACCCCCAGATACCGACAGACAGGGTGGCATGCAGCACTGTACCGGCGCCGAACCAGCCGATCAGCAGCGTGCCGAGCGCCAGCCCGCACAAGCCCAGAGCGAGCGAGAGGCCGCGGAGGCGGTTGCGGTCGATCCTGTTTCTCCAAGGCAATCGTGTGGCCGTCGTGCGCCTCTAGGGCATGTCGTCAATTGCGCTCCGGCGGCCATCTGACGCGCGTTTTCTGCGCTCCNNCTCCGCTCCGGTGCTCGAAAACAGACGCAAGCTCGCTCGCCAGACCACAATCGACGACATGCCCTAGCGCGTCTGCGCGCCGCAGACGAGGCCTTGCCGAAACATCCGCATGTATGCGGGCACTCAGGCGGCCAGTGACTTGTCCGCGGCCAGGGCGCTGGCCTGCGCCAATAGCGGCATGTCCGGAACCCCCAGGCCGCGCGGCACGAGATCGCCGCGATCGGCATGCAGCACGCGGCCGCGCCATACCACGGCGCTGCCGCAGAAGCTGAAGGCGATTTCCACCACCGACAAGACATCGCGCAGCGGCAGCAGCCAGAACGGTGTCGGCTTGGCGGGCCGGGCACGCCGCGGCGCGAGGGCAGCGTCGATGCGGCCGACCAACAGGGCGCGGGCAAGCCAAATGCCCAGCAGAAACATCACGGACCACGGTGCGGCGCCGGAAGCAGCCACCAACGCGAGCGCCCAGAACAGCGGGTATTGCAGCACGCAGGCGCTGTAGGCGATGGGGGCGAGCGCACCGATCGTGCGCGCCCAGCGGAGCTCGTGCAGCCACAGGGCGGCCAGAGTCGCCTCCTGCACGGTGACGGCCGGCAGCGTGTTGGCAAGGCGCACCGACAATCCAAGCCCGCGCACCAGGCGGCCGAGCACGTTGTCGTCGGCCAAATGATTCACCAGCGCTGCCAGGCCGCCGACACGCTCCAGCGTTTGCCGGCGCAGGGCCATCGTGCCACCGAGGCAATCCTGCCGCCCGATGGCAGCAGCCAGAAGCGCGCTGGGCAGGAAGACATGGGTGAGATGGGATGCCCCGATGCGCGCAGCCACGCCAGGCACGGCGGGTTCACCGGCCGGCACGGTGGTGACAAGGCCGGTGCCGGGCTGCAGGAGCTCGGCCACCACCTGGCGCAGATAGTCGGGCCGCACATGTAGGTCACTATCGGCGATGACCAGCACATCGTGCCGGGCCGCCGGCAGCATATTCATCAGGTTGGCGATCTTGCCATTGGCGCCGTGCCGTGTGGGGTCCACCACGATGCTGATGTCGGTTGTGGGGAAGCGGCTTTTGATCCGGCGCGCGACGATCAGCGCGGGATCGGCGGGATCCTGCGCGCCGATCACCAGCTGATAGGTGGGATAGTCCTGCTGGCAGAAGGAGGCGAGGGCTTCCTCCAGCAACGGCTCCGCGCCGCAGACCGGCTTGAGGATGGTCACCTTCGGCGCGGCGGTCAGGCGACAGGGCGCGCGCGCGGCAAAGCGGCGCACGGCTACCAGGCTGGCGGCGGCTTGCAGGATTCCGAAGACTGAGAGGAGTATCAGACCGTGCGTGAGTGTATCCACGTCCGGACAGCCTCCTGCCGGCCGGGATATGCGGGCATGGCGCTCGCAACGGTGGGTGAGGTGGAACTCCTAGACCGAACCGCACGCGACATCATCGCGGCCCGCGCCCCGGCCCTGCCAAACGCCATTCACTGACCCCCATTCGGACTCCGGAGAGTAACATTCCGGTGAAGGAGGGAAAATTCAAGGGGGGCCATCGCGTTGTCCTTCGACTGTGGCAAAGGCGGCAGGGCAATTCGCCTGTGGTTCATGCCCCGCGGCCGGCAGAGGCAATGTTTGGAGAGGGGCTGTCATGCGGTTTGGGACGATTTTGGGGCTGATCATCGGTCTGGGTGTGGCCATTTCCGTCGGGCCCGCGCAGGCCGCCATCGCGGTCGGGGCTGTCGCGCCCGCCGCTTCGGGCGCAGGCCCGGCGTATGGGATGCAGCAGGTCGATTATTGGCATCATCACCGTCATTGGCACCACCGCCGCTGGAGCCCGCGGGATCACCACTGGATCTACTGGTGATCCCAGGGGCCTGACCGGCAATAAAGGAGGCTGCGGGCCTCCTTTATTGTTTTGCATCAAGGCGCAGTCGCATAGTCGGTATAGCCTTCCGGACCCTGGCTGTACCACGTCGCCATCACATCCTTTGTCAGCGGAANNGAATTCAGGATCAGCTTGCCGGTAAAGGCGCGGCGGATGGCCGGCGCCAGGGCCGGTCGCTCCGCGCGGCCGAACGTGCCCTCCGGGCCTGGCTCACGCAGTTCCAGATAGGCGATGCCGATCTCCGAAAGGCAAGCGGCGGCTTCTGTGAACAGGGGTTCGGGGTTGCTGTCGTTGCAGCCCTGGCTGTCGCCATTGGGCGAGAGGCGTACGCCGGTGCGGCCGGCACCGATCGTATCAACTACGGCGCCGGCTACCTCGCGCAGCAGGCGGATGCGGTTGGCAACCGGCCCGCCATAGGCGTCATCGCGAAAATTGCTGTTGTCGCGGAGGAATTCGTCGATCAGGTAGCCGTTGGCGGCGTGGATCTGCACGCCGTCGAAGCCGGCGTCGATGGCATTGCGGGCAGCGCGACGGTAGTCGTCCAGCAGGGCTGGGATTTCGTCGATCCGCAGAGCGCGGGCCTGGGTGTAAGGCTGCTTGCCCTCGTATGTGTAGGCGTGCCCCGGTGCTGTGGTCGCGGACGAGGAGACGGGCGCCTGCCCGCCGAGAAAGCTGGGGTGGACCAGGCGGCCCATGTGCCACAGCTGGGCAGCAATCCGGCCGCCGGCCTGGTGCACCGCTTGCGTGATCGGGCGCCAGGCGGCGACCTGCTCATCGGACCACAGGCCCGGGGCAAAGGGCCAGCCGAGCCCCTGCTGCGAGATGCCCGTGGCTTCGGAGAGAATCAGCCCGGCTGAGGCGCGCTGGACATAGTATTCAACCATGATGGGCGTTGGCACATGCGCACGCGTGGCGCGCCCGCGCGTCAGCGGCGCCATCAGTATCCGGTTCGGCGCTGCGATGTCGCCGAGCTGAATGGGATCGAAAAGGGTCGGCATTTGTACTCCTGGGTCGTTCAGACGAGAACCAACAAGTAGAAGTCTTTTTGTTTCTTTTTCTTCAGAAAAAGAAGAATCTTGCTTCTTGCCGCCCCGCGGCGGGTCTTTCTTACAAGAAGAAGCAAAGATCTTTTACCTATTTGGTGTCGGGTGGCATTGGGCTGCACGCCACGGCGGCGGCGCGGGCGAGCACGATCATGCGGCGGGCGGCGACGCCGGCGCCGGCCATTTCGCCGGCCACGTGCTGGAGCAGGGGGCTGGAGAGCAGCGCATGGGCGGCGGTGTTGGCGGCAACCTCCATGCCGGCGACGGCGCCGGCGGCCATGGCGGTGCGGCGGAACAGATCGAAGGTGGCGAATACGCCCGGCCGCAGCCCATGCAACACGGCCACCTGGCGGATCAGGCGCAAGCCCCGCCAGGCGACGAACAGGGCAGCCAGGCCAGGCGATGGCATCGCCGCCACACCGGCCACCGATTGCAGGGCCGCGTTGCGCCCGAGCGCTTCCGCCTGCAGGCGCAGGGAGGCGACGGGGCCGGCGCGGAGCAGGGCCAGGATGGCATCGGGGTCGTTGATCGCGTCGATGGCCGGCAGCAGGGCCGGGCCTTCCGGCAATTCATGCAGCCAGGTACGCGCGGCCCGGGCGCGGGCGACAGGATCGCCACCCGCAAGTGCGGCCCGCACAGCATCAACGCCACGCAATGCGCGCAGAGAGGCCCATTCGCGCCAGGCGCCAAGGCCGATCATGCCGAAGCCAAGTCCGGCAACGCCGGCAGCGGCCCCACCCAGAATGGCGGAGCGGGCGAACAAATCGGCCACGATCTCGTACGTGTCCGCGCCGGCCGCCCCCAGGATCAGCACCATCGCACCGCCCCCAACAAGCGCGGGCATGCCCCAGCGCTTGCGCAGGCGCGGCACACGCTCGGGGTGCAGATCGACGTGTTCCAACCGGGCCGCCGGCAGATCCTCGGTTTCGATGCGCGGCGCGGGCGGACGCAGGTCGGGCGCGCGCGGCATGCCGCCTCGTGCAGTCTGGCTCACAGCACATCCTCCAGCAGGAAATCCAGCAGGGCGTCGATACCGATATTGGGCACACCCAGGCGGCCGCCATCGGGCAGGCGCATGGGCTCGAATTGCGGCAGAGCGAGAAAGGGGTGAACCCAGAAACCGGCATCCGGCGGCCGGTCCGGCACCTCGCCGGGATAGGAGCGCGTCATTGCCCGCTGGCCTAGAATCCGGCCACGCACGGCGGAAACGGGGCGCCCCTCCAGCGTCCAGACGAAATCCTCGGTGCAGCGGACCGAAGCGATGGCGAAATGGCCGGTCTTGATGCTGGAATTCGGCAGCTTGGTGAGCGAGCGCATCAGGGCGGCGAGATTGCCGCGCTGCCGGTCGGCCACGTGGTCGGCTTTGGTTGCGGCGAAGGCAACACGGGAGATGACACGGGGCGGCAGACGCAGCGCCGACAGGGCGGCAAAGGCTTCGAGCCACGACCACTGCCAGCGCAGCGACCCAGCGGCGGCCGAAAGCGCCGCCTGCATGTCGGCGAAGGCCGCTTGCCCAGCATGCAGGGCCGTGAGCACGTCAGCGAGGATCACCAGCCGATCGACATTGGCGAAGAGCGGCGAGGCCAGGTCGCGGCGAACGGCGCCCAGATAGGCCTCGTAGCGGCTGGCGAGCAGATCATGCAGCCCGCCTTGGCCGGAATGGGGGAAGAACGCCATCCAGGGTGGTTCGGGGCCAGGGGCCGGCATCAGATGCCGGCCGGGCTGGAGAAAGGCCATCCCGGCCTCACGCAGGCGGCCGAGCATGTCGCGGTACAGACGTGCACCGGCATGGGCCAGCGTCTCATCCGCGGCGGCGCGCGCCGGCAGGCCGGCGGAAAAGGCGAGGAAATCGCGGGTGATCGCGGTCATGCCCGGCGCCTCGAGCCGGCGCAGCATGGCGGCCGACCACGCGGAAAAATCCTGGGCAAGCAGCGGCAGATCGATCAGCCATTCGCCGGGGTAGTCGAGAAATTCCAGCCGCACATGCCGGGCCGGCAGGGCACTGCGCTGGATGCTGGTGGTCACTGCCAGCAGCGAGACGGAGTCGGTGCGTTCCGGCCAGGAAGGCGGATCGGCGGCCAGCCTGGCCAGATGACGCGCCTGATCAAAACGCGGCACCTCGCTGGCGCCAAGCGGCGCGAGCGCGAAGCGCCGGGTCAGCAGATTGGCGGCCACCGAGGTCAGGAAGGCCGTCTTGCCGGCTCGCGAGAGTCCGGTGACGCCAATACGCACATGCGAGGAAACCACCCCCAGCCGTTGCAGGCCGGAGGTCAGATCGTTGAGAAGGTTCAAGTGCGCTCGATCAACTCGATCTTGTAGCCGTCGGGGTCCTCGACAAAGGCAATCACCGTGGTGCCGTGCTTCACCGGACCTGCCTCGCGCGTGACGCGGCCACCGCCGGCACGCACGGTTTCGCACGCGGCCGCAACATCGGGCACGCCGACGGCCAGGTGGCCGAAAGCGTCACCGAGCAGATAGGGACCATCATGGTCCCAGTTATGGGTCAGCTCGATTTCAGCCTGGCCCTCGGCGTTGCTGGCATAGCCCATGAAAACCAGCGTGTAGCGGCCGGCGGGCACATCGGTGCGGCGCAGTTCGCGCATGCCCAGCAGGTCGCGGTAAAAGGCGATGCTGCTGTCGAGATCCCTGACGCGCAGCATGGTGTGAAGAAAATTGCCCATGGGAACTCCTGAAAGAAGGAAGATCTTCTTTTCTGAAGAAAAGAAGCAAAAGACGTTTGGATGTGCTGTCGCGGACTCTCCGGCAGCGTACGCAAAGTAATCAAAGTTTCTTGGCTCTTTTTTTCAAAAAAGAACACTCTTCCCGTCTTTGCTCCCGTCCTCAGCCGCTACATCGGCATCCATGCTCAAAAGGAAAAGCCCCGCCGTATCCGCAGCGGCGATGCACGCGTCACGATCGGTAATCAAGGTGCCCCCCGCCTCGAAGGCCACACCCCGCAGACCCGCGCGGGCAGCGGCATCGATCGTGCGCGGCCCGATCGTGGGCAGGTCAGCGCGGCGGTCCTGCCCGGGTTTGACGAGCTTGACCAGCACGCCGCCCGCGCCGGGGCGCCGGAGCGTGCCGGCACGGGCAATCATCTGGTCGGTACCTTCAATGGCTTCCACGGCCAGCACGCAGCCGGCCTGCACCACGCAGGCTTGCCCGACATCGGCGACCCCCATGGCATGGATCACCGTAACGCCGCGCGCGATGTCCGCCCGGGCATCGGCATCGGGGGCAATACGGCCGAGCAGGCCGGGGGGGGAAACCGCTTCGGTAAGGATTTCATGGGCGCCGAGCACGCGGAATCCTTCCTCGGCCAGAACGCGCACGATGGCGGCCAGCAACCCGTCATCGCCCGCAAAAGCAGCGCGGCCGATGCGGGCGAGGATTCGCGCCCCTTCCGCATCGGGGCGCAAATCGAGCAAAGACGGCCGCCGGACAGGGCCGACGAGGACCAGATCGCGGCAGAAATGACTGCGCAGGAGCTGCATCATCCGGCCGGCAGCCCCGAGCCTGACATATTCATGGGGAAACGCGCCAATGACGGCGGGCTCCGCATAGTCCTGAAAGCCAATAATGAAAACGCGCCTGCCGGCGCGCAGGGCCGCCTCGGCCACCCGACCGGGAAAAGGGCCACCGCCGGCGAGGATTCCGAGAGGATCATCTGACATCGAAATGATTCAACCTATTGGCTAGTTGCATCGAAGACATATGCGCTAAAGGGGATTTAGAAAGTAAAATGAGAGATTTTAGCGGTAAATTCCAATTTTTAGCCATCTTTTTGTCTTGAAAAAAATTGAAACAAGGTTTAGGTCATCTCTACAACTTCACGGTTTCGTGATCGGAAGGGCAAGGCACCATGGATAACAGTAATCTGGACGTCTTTCCGAGCGTTGCAGGCCTCCTGCAATGCCTGCGGGCCCTCGCCCAGGAGGCAGCCACACTGAACCTCCTGCGCACCCTGTCAGCCATTGAAGATGCCATGGAGGCAGCCGCTTTCGAAAGCGGGGCTGATCGCCAGCGTGTCCAGCGGGGCAGTTTGCACTGAGAAGAAAGGGTTCTTTTTTGAAAAAAAAGAACCAAAAAACTTTTGGCGGGCTGTCGCGGACTCGCCGGCAGCGTACGCCAGAGGGTAGAGGGCCTGAGAGCATTATGCGCGCTCACATCAGGCTAGAGCGGGCTGACGGGCGTCACAGCCATTCCGGTCAGGTGAACCCGCTCTAGGAACTCTCCTCGTCCGCCCGGATCGCCCCCGTACGCACCAGCCCCCGCCGGCTTGGCACATCGATAAAGGCCAGCATTTCAGCCACCAGCGGATCGTCCGCCATCGCTCGTGCTTCACTCAGCCGGGCTGCGAACACCGCGCCGCCTTCCCCGCCATCGGCGAATAACAGGCGAAAGGCGGCCCGCAGGCGGTGCAGGCCGGCGCGATCCACGCCGCGCCGCTTCAGCCCCACCACATTCAGGCCTGTCAGGCGCGCGCGGTTGCCCAGCACGGTGCCGAACGGGATCACATCGGCTTCCACGCCCGAGGCGCCACCCACCATGGCGGCGCGGCCGATACGCACAAACTGGTGCAAGGCCGTGGCACCGCCGATGACCGCACCGTCGCCGATCGTCACATGGCCGCCCATCACCACGTTGTTGGCAACGATCACGCCATCGCCGAGATCGCAATCATGGGCCACGTGCACCACGGCCATCAACAGGCAGTCGGCGCCGACGCGCGTGATGCCGGAGCCGGTCACCGTGCCGCGATGGACCGTGCAATGCTCGCGGATCTGGGTGCGCGGGCCGATCACGGTGCGGGTCGGCTCGCCCTTGTATTTAAGGTCCTGCGGGGCGAGGCCCACGGTGCAGAACGGGTAGAGCACCGCGCCGGCGCCAATGACGGTGTGGCCATCGGCGACCACGTGGCTGATCAGGCGCACACCTGGTTCGATGGTCACGTCTGGCCCGATCACGCACCAGGGGCCGATCGACGCATCATCGGCCACGCGCGCGCCGGCGGCGATCAGGGCAGTGGGATGAATGAAGCCAGAAGCCAGCTTGGTTGCCAGGATCGGTTCCGCGATATGGTCCATCACTATCCTGCCGCCGGAAGGCAACACTGTGCCGCGGCGGGGCATGGTGAAAATGCTGTTCCCATCATTGGCCCGGAGCGTGATCCATGATCATTGCGCTATAGGTCGCCTCGGCAACCGACACGCCGTCCACCCGCGCGACGCCGGAGAATTTCCATACGTTGCCGCGGCGGCGCTCCCGCGTCACATGGATGCGCAACTGGTCGCCGGGCACCACGGGGCGGCGGAATTTCGCGCTCTCGATGGTCATGAAGTAGACCACCTTGCCGGCAGCCTGGGGCCCGAGCGATTCCACCACCAGAACGCCCGCCGTTTGCGCCATGCTCTCGATGATCAGCACGCCGGGCATCACCGGGTGGTTGGGGAAATGGCCCTGGAAGAAGCTCTCGTTGATCGTGACGTTCTTCACGCCGATGGCGGAGACATGCGGCACGACATCGACCATCCGGTCGATCAGAAGCATCGGGTAGCGATGCGGGATCGCCTGCATGATGCGCGCGATGTCGAGCAGATCGATGCGCGCGCCATGCGCGACCTCCTCCTGCGCCGGCGAAGATCCGCCTTCGCCGTCGCGCCCGAGATCAACGTCCTGTGTCGTGCCGTCCATCGCTTTCAGCCTGCCGCTTCTTCAGACCCGGCCGCGCGCGCCGGCGCGCCGCTCACCGGAGCGGCTGTGCCGCGCCGCGCCAGACGGCGCAATACCGCCACGTTACGAAAATACTCTCGAACCGGCAAAGCCGGGCTGCCGATCACATCCGCGCCGGCCGGAACGTCCGACATCACGCCAGCCTGGGCGCCGATACGGGCACGCGCGCCCACGGTAAAATGCCCGGCAAGACCGGCTTGTGCCCCGACCTGCACAAAATCCTCCAATGTCACGGATCCGGCAATGCCCGACTGCCCCGCCATGACGCAATTGCGGCCGAGTTGAACATTGTGGCCAATCTGGATCAGGTTGTCGATGCGCGTGCCCGCCCCGATCACCGTGTCATGGGAGGCGCCACGATCGATAGTGGAGTTGGCACCCACCTCCACATCGTCATGCAGCATCACGCGGCCGAGCTGCGGTACGGTGAGAAAGCCGGTGGCGGTCATGGCGAAGCCAAACCCGTCCTGGCCGATGCGCGCGCCCGGATATATGTAGACCCTCTCGCCCAGAATGGCATGGCTGATGCTGGCGAGCGGTCCCACGCGGCACCCCTGCCCCAGCACCACCCCGTCGCCAATGACGACGCCGGGGCCGATCTCACAGCTTGCGGCGATCTGCACGCGGGCCCCGATCACGGCGTACGGCCCGATCGCCGCCGACGGATCAACGCTGGCGGAGGCGTCCACAATGGCGGTTGGATGGACACCAGGCTGCCTTTGGGGCAGCGGATGGAACAGGCGCGCGATGCGGGCCCAGCCCTGGTGGGGGTCGGCCACCACCAGCGGCACAGATCCTGGCGGCAGACGCCCCGCGAGATCCGCGCTGACGATAACCACGCCGGCCTCGGTACGTTCGGCCGCCGCCGCGTAGCGTGGGTTGTGGAGCACCGCGACCTCAGCCCGCCCCGCGGTTTGCAGGGCCGCAACACCGGTCAGGCAGCGCCCGCCCAGCACCTCCGGCCGGGAGGCTGCGCCACCGCATATTTTCTCCAACTCGGCGAGCGTGAACGGTCCCGCACGTTCAAAGAAGCGCGGATCCCCCAACACCGACGCGGCCTGTGCCGTCTTGTACTCAGCCATGGCAGTCAAAAGTCTTTGCTTCTTTTTTCAAAAAGAAGTCTTCCTTTTTTCTAATGCGTCGCCGCGGCCTGATTGACGGCGCCCGGCGGATTGGCCCAATCCTTCGGCAACGTCGCCGGATCGACATCCTCGGGCGGGATCTTCACCGTCGGTTGCAGCTTGTTCAACTGTTCCGTCACCTGCTGGGTGATGTCGAATTCCGGCATGTTCAGCGCCACCTGGCTCCTGTGCAGCACCACATTCATGCCGCGGCTTTCCGCGACCTGGCGAATGACGGCGACGAGCGTGCTTTCGATCTGGTTCAGCGCCACCTGACCGGCTTCGGAGATGATGCGGTTGCGGTCCTGCAGGGCCTTGCGATCGCTATTGACCCGTTCGCGCAGCGCCCGCTCACGCGCACGGCCCTGATCCGGTGTAAGATGGGGGGCATCGGCCTGCAGCGCCTGTTCCATTTCGCGCCAGGTCGCCTGGGCGCGGTCGATATCGAGACGCAGCTTCTCCTTCCGCGCGCCGATCACCCGCTGGATGATCTGAGCCGCATTGGATGCACGCATCACGTCCGGCACGCCGAGCACACCGACGACGGCGGTGGGCGGGGGGGCAGCCTTCGGCAGGGACGGCAGCGCCGGCACCGGCGGCGCGGGTAAGGGCGGCATAGGCTGTTGCTGCTGCTGGCCCTGATCGATATCGGCGGCCTGATCGGCCTCGGCCACCGGAGCCGGAGACAGGGGCGCCTGCCGAACGCTGCGGCTGCGCGGGCTGGCGGTGCCATGCGCGGGGGCGGCGGGCGCCGCCTGGCTGGGCACGAACCAGCCGGGAGAGGATTGCGCGCGCGCAACAGTGGACAAACCCGGCGCGGCAAGCGGCACCGCCAGAAGGGCGGCGCAGAGAAGGCGGATGTTCATTACTGGAACCTCGTTCCGAAGCCGAATTTGAAGAACTGCGTCTGGTCGTAGGGCTGCTTGAGCAGCGGGATGCCGAAATCGATGTTGATCAGGCCGAACGGGCTCTTCCACGAAAAGCCCAGCCCCACCGACATGCGGGGCGAACTGCTGTTGTAATAGCACACGGTGATGGGATTGCCGTGGTCGTCCAGCGTCTGGCCTGCCTTGTTCCTTTCGGGCAGATGGGCGAGGCAGCTATCTGCGGCATTGGGCGGCACGTTGAGCCCGAATAGCGCGCCGGTATCGAGGAAGGCGCGGCCGGTTAGCCCAAAATCGGCCGGCACAGGCAGCGGATAATGCAACTCTGTGGATTGGGTCCAGATCGCGTTGCCGCCGATGGCGTCGCTGCCGTGATAGTCGATCTCGCCGGCGTTCACGCAGGCGTTGGCACCGGTATAGCCCGCCAGTTTGAGGTTGTTCGGACCGAGGAAGCAGGTGGAGTAGGCCACCGAGTGAGGGCCGACGCCCTGATCGAGGAAGCCGCGCAAATTGTCGCCGCCGAGGAAGAAGCGGTCGATGATCTGCTCCTTGCTCTGCAGGTTGGCGAGATACCCGGCCCCCTGGCTGAACGAGAACCCCCAGCTGGAATTGCCGGTGAAGTAATCGAGCGGCAGGAAGAAGGTGCTGTCGATCTTGCCGCGCACATAATGTTCGTCACCGCCCAGGCCCGCCACATCGGTGCCCAGGCGAATGATGAAGCCGCTATGGGGGGTGGCGCGGCTGTCGCGATAGTCGAAGGAGAGGGTCTGGCCGATCTGGGACAGCAGCGTGGTACCTTGCTCATCCTGCACGAACACGCTGGCGTATTCGGAGATGTTGTTCACACTCCGGTCGCTGACCGTGTAGTTGAAGGCCTGGCTGACATGGTCGTTATAGGCGTAGCCCATGCGCATGGAGACGCCGTAGCGGGTTTCGCTGTAGTCCGACACGTATTGGTTGTTGTTGGTGATATAGAAAATATCGCCGCCGGCGACCAGGTTGCGGTCGAGGAAATACGGGTCGGTACCCGAGATGTCGATCTGGCTTTCACGCTGGCCGATGGTGCCGTTGATGCCGGCATCGATGCCGCTGCCGATCAGGTTGTGCTGGCGCAGACCGGCCTGGCCGAGGATGCCGGACGTGGTGGAGTAACCGCCGCCGAGCGAGAGTTCGCCGGTGGCCTTCTCGGTGAGTTCGGTATTGACGATCACCCGGTCGGCGGCCGAGCCCGGCGTGGGGTTCAGCTTCACATCGCCGAAATAGCCCAGATCGGTCAGGCGCTGCTTGGTGAGGCGGATCAGGGCAGGATCGTCCGGATCGCCTTCGGCAAAGCGGAATTCGCGGCGGATCACCTTGTCCTGCGTCACCGTGTTGCCGCTGATGTCGATCCGCTCCACGTATTTCCGCTGCCCTTGGGCGATGTCGTATTCCAGATCGACCACATGCAGCTTGATGTTGCGGGCGATGCGCGGATCCACCACCAGGAAGGGGTTCGCGGCCAGCTTGCGGGCGGCTTCCTGGATGGAGTCGGAGGTCTTTTCCACCAGGCTGCCATTGTAGAACTGGCCGGTCTTCTGCTTGGGCATATCCTGGTAAGGGGCCGCGCTGACTTTCGGCACCAGGCTCTTCACCGTGACCTTGCCCACCTTATAGCGCTGGCCTTCCGATATCTGGAACGTCAGGAAGAAAGCCGTGCGCTCGGGGGAGAGTTCCGCGACCGTGTTGGTGACCGACACGTCGGCATAACCGTGTTCAAGGTAGAAGCGGCGGATCAGCTCACGGTCGAAATTCACCCGCTCGGGGTTGAAGGCATCGCTGCTGCTGAGGAACCGCCACCAGCGCTCCTCGCGGCTGTCGATCACGGTTTTCAGTTGGTCCTCAGAGAAAGCGTGGTTGCCGACGAAGATGATACGGCTGATCTTTGTCTCCGGTCCTTCAACGATCTTGAAGATCACGTTCACGCGGTTCTGCGGCAGGCGGACGATTTCCGGCTCCACGGTCGCGGCAAAGCGGCCCTTGCCGGCGTAGACGCCGAGCAGTTTCTGCCGGTCCTGCTGCGCCATGCGCACGGTGAACACGGCGCGCGGACGCAATTGCAGCGCCTTTTTCAGGTCGTCTTCCTTGACGTTGTGGTTGCCCTCGAAACTGATCGTGTTGACGAGCGGATTCTCGATCACATGGACCACAAGGCTGGCGCCGTCACGTGTCATCCGGACATCGCTGAACAGGCCGGTGGCGTACAGTGTGCGCAAGGAGCGGTCCACCCGGTCGCTGCCAAACGTGTCGCCGGGCTGGACAAGCATGTAGGACAGAATGGTCCCGTCCTCGATGCGCTTATTGCCGTCGATCTTGATCGTCTGGATGGTATCGCCCGGGTTTAGGGTGGGGGCGGCATGGGCGGGGGTGGCACGGGGCCGATGGGACGGGCGGGGCGCGTGGGCAGGGCGCGCGGGGGCGCCGTCAGCCGGCGGTGTGCCGGGCGGCGGGGCAGTGTCGGCTGCCGGCTGAGCCTGGCCGGCGCGTGCGGCCATGATGGAAAAGACGCAGATGGTGGAGAGCAGCGCGACGCGAGAACGATGCAACAAAGGACCCCCAGGAGAGCACCCGCCCGGCCGCAGGAGAAGCCATGGGTGTGCGGGAGCGACGGAGACCCGTCGCTGGAGGTGCGAGGTACCCGAGAACGTGAGTCCTGTCCATGCGGGTCAGCACGCCGGACCGGTATTCGCCGCCCAGGTCGGATCAATCCCGCCTGACCAAAGCCCAACTGATAAAAGTTTTTTGCTTCTTTTTTTCAAAAAAGAAGGGTCTTTCTTTTTCCGATGCGCGGGGCCTTCGTTCTCGAAAGAAAGAAGCAACGAACTTTTACAAATAAGGTGCCGTCTAGCCGATCAGATGGGCGACCCAGCGCAGCGCGCCGGTGTGGACGAGGTCGTTGAAGGAGATGAACACGAACATGCAGGCGATCAGCGCGAAGCCGGCACGGTAGCCGTAATCCAGCGCGCTGGCCGGCAAGGGCCGCCCACGAACGGCTTCGGCGGCGTAGAACATCAAATGACCGCCATCGAGGATCGGGATCGGCAGGAGATTCACCAGCCCGAGATTGACGGAGAGAAAAGCCACGAACCAGATCAGCACCGGCAAACCCTGCGCCGCCGCCTGGCCGGACATGACGACCACCGCAATGGGGCCGCCAAGCTCCCGCAGGCCATGGCCGGTCGTGACGATATGCACCAGGCCGCCAAAAATCGCGCCGAACATGTGCCCGGTTTCGGCCACGCCCGCCACCAGCGCCGCGCCCGGCCACAGCCGCTCTGTCATGGAAGCGCCCGAGCTGATGCCGAGGCGGCCGACCGACATGTCACCAGGCTCGGCCGGCTTGATCTCTACCGGCAGGCTGAGAAGCTGGGCGCCACGCGCCACCTGCATGGTCAGGGTCTGGCCCGCACTGGCCGCCACGATCCGCCGCAGCGTCTCGAAGGCGGTGATCTTCTCGCCATCCACCGTCTCGATCCTGTCGCCTGGCTTGAGGCCGGCGGTCGCGGCCGAACTTGCCTCCGCCACCTCGCCCACGACCGCCAGCGGCACCTGCCGGCCGACGGCACAGAACAGGACGCTCAGCAGCACCATCGCCAGCAGGAAGTTCGCCACCGGCCCGGCCGCAGCGACAATGGCGCGGGAGAACACCGGCTTCTCGTTATACCCCTGCCCGGGGCGGGTGACGGTGTCGTCCATGGCCGTCTCGTTCGCCACGTTCAGCGCCATGCCGTGCATCTTGACGAAACCGCCTAAGGGCAGAAGGCCGATCTTCCACACTGTGCCGTGACGGTCCGTCCAGGAGACCAAAGCCGGCCCGAAACCGATGGAGAAGGCCTCCACGTAAATGCCCCGCCACCTGGCCGCCAGGTAATGGCCAAGTTCGTGAATGAACACGAGCACGCCGAATACGAGAACCCGGACCGCCACGCCCTGAACGATGCTGAGCAAGTGAACCATGAACCAAGACGCTCCAATTGTGCGGCAATATGGCCGCGTCGTTCGACAAGATCCTAGGCGACAAGATCCTAGGCGACGAGACCCTAGGCGTCAGGCCGCTCTGGCGGCCTCGCGCAGGGCGGCAAAATCATTGGCGACACGCCGCGCCTCGGCATCCAGAGCCACAACGGCCGACAAGCTGTCCGCGCGGCACGGACCGATACGGTCCAGCACGCCTTCCACCACGGCAGCAATATCCAGGAAGCCGATGCGCCGCGCGAGGAAAGCGGCAACCGCGATCTCGTTGGCACCGTTCAGTATTGTTGGCGCCCCACCACCCGCGCGCAAGGCGTCGCGTGCAATCCGCAGGGCCGGAAAGCGGATTTCGTCCGGGGCCAAGAATTCCAGCGTGCCGGCACGCGCCAGGTCCAGACGCGGCGAATGCGTCTCCAGCCGCTCCGGCCAGGCCAGCGTATGGGCGATGGGGATGCGCATGTCCGGCGCCCCCAGTTGCGCCAGCACGCTGCCATCCTTGTAGCAGACCATCCCATGCACGATGGATTGCGGGTGAACCAGAACCTCGATCTGCGCCGCTTCCAGCGCGAAGAGGCGCGCGGCCTCGATCACTTCCAGACCCTTGTTGAACAGGGTGGCGGAATCGATGCTGATCTTGGCGCCCATCGACCACACAGGATGGCGTAGCGCGGAGTCCGGCGTCGCACGGGCCATATCCTCCAGGCTGGCCTGGCGAAACGGGCCGCCCGAAGCGGTGAGGATGATTTTTTCCAGCCCCGCACGATCGCTGCCGGCCAGCGCCTGAAAGATGGCGTTGTGCTCCGAATCCACCGGCAGCAGGGTGGCACCCGCGTCGCGCACGGCCCGCAGCATCACGTCGCCGGCGGAAACGATCGCCTCCTTGTTGGCAAGGGCGATCGCCCCACCACGTTCCGCGGCGGCAAGCGTGGGGGCAAGGCCGGCAACGCCGGTAATGGCGGCCATGGTCCACGCCGCGCCCATGCGCGCGGCGGCGAGCACGGCATCCTCCCCGCAGGCAACGCGAATGCCCGTGCCGGCGAGTGCTGCCTGCAGCGGGCGATGCATCGCCGGATCGCTGCACACGGCAAGCTCGGCGCGCAGCAGGCGCGCCTGTACGGCCAGCGCCTCCGCATTGCGGTTGGCGACCAGTGCCAGCACCCGATAGCGGGCGGGATTGGCGGCCAGCAGATCCACCGTGCTCTTGCCGATGCTGCCGGTGCTGCCCAGAACAGTGACGGTTTTCATACGCCATATGCCTTTAATGACACGGAACTATCCAGAACGCGTTAAAAATGATATCAGCAACATGGCGGGAGCAGCCGCAATGACGCCATCCAGGCGATCCAGCAGGCCGCCATGGCCCGGGATCAGCCACCCGGAATCCTTCACCCCGAAATGCCGCTTGATGGCGCTCTCCAAGAGGTCGCCGGCCTGCGCCACCATACTGAGCGCCAGGGCCAGCAGCGACGAAGCCGCTGGATGCGCAGGCGCCACCGCAACGCCGGCGAGGATCGCGCACACCGTGCCACCGGCCGCGCCCGACCACGTCTTTCCCGGCGAAATGCGTGGCGCCAGGCGAGGGCCGCCAACCAAACGCCCCACCAGATAGGCGCCGATATCGCCCGCCCAGACCACCAGCATCAGGAACAGCACGGTGCGCCGCCCCCCCTCTGCCCCGCGCAACATGATGAGAGCGACATAGGAGGGCAGGATGTACAGCGCGCCCCACGCCAAGGTGATGCGCCGCCGCAAGCGGCACAACAGCGCCCATTCCACCGCCATGCCAGCCACGATCAGCGTGACCACGGCCAGCCACACCACCCCCCCCATCCAGATTGCCGCGACCCCCGCCGGCGCCAAAACCAGGGCCGACGCGACCCGTACGCCCAGGTCTCGCCACCGCGGGTCAGCCGAAAGAAACAAACGTTTTTTGCTTCTTTTTTTCAAAAAAGAAGACCTTTCTTTGTGTTCTTTTTTGAAAAAAAGAACAAAAAAACTTTTGTTCGTCTGGGCCCATGAGCCAAGGCATGGTGCGTCTCATGGCTCGGGGCGGGTGCCGTAGCGGCGGTCGCGGGTAGCGTAATCGGCGAGAGCGCTTTCGAAATGGCTGGCGCTGAAATCCGGCCAGAGAACCTCGGGGAAAAGATATTCGGCATAGGCCGCCTGCCAGAGCAGAAAGTTCGAAACCCGACGCTCGCCGCTGGTGCGGATGACCAGATCGGGGTCCGGCATGCCGGCGGTGAAGAGATAGGCGGAGAAACTCGCCTCCGTGATCGCCGCCGGATCCAGCGTGCCGGCGGCGGCGGCGGCGGCGACGGCGCGGGCGGCAGCCACGATCTCCGAGCGCCCGCCATAGGAGAGCGCCACAGTGAGGTTCAGGCGCGTATTGCCCTCGGTGAGCCGCTCGGCTTGGGCCAGTTCGCGCGAAATCTCGGCGCCGAAGCGGGCGCGGTCTCCGATGGCGCGCAGGCGCACATGCTCACGATGCAGTTCAGCCACTTCGTGGCGCAGATAGTGGCGCAGCAGGCCTGTCAGATCGGACACCTCGTCCTCCGGGCGCTGCCAGTTCTCACTGCTGAAGGCATACAGAGTCAGCCAGCCCACATTGTTGCGGATCGCCGCCTCTATGGCGCGGCGCACCGCCTGAGCGCCGGCGCGATGCCCCGCCAGCCGCGGCAGATGCCTGGCTGCGGCCCAGCGGCCGTTGCCATCCATGATGATGGCAACGTGGCGGGGTACGCTGCCGGTGGGCGCCCGGGGTGCAGGACGCTTGGGGGCCGGGGCAGTGCCGGGCAGGGCAATCGTCTGTGCCGCGGCGCCGGTGTTGATCAACCCCACGCGGCCACCCGTGCTGTCACGCCGTGCAGGCCACGCGTCTGGTCGGATGCGGGGCCTCTTTCGTGCACGTTACCTCAGACCTGCTTGATTTCACGTTCTTTGTCGGCAAGCGACTCATCGATTCGCTTTATATACGAGTCCGTCAGTTTCTGCACTTCATCCGACCAGCGGCCAACATCGTCCTCGCTGATGTCATGTTTCTTTTCCGCGGCCTTGATCTGGTCCATGCCGTCCCGCCGCACCCCGCGTACAGCCACCCGGGCGCTTTCGGCGTAGCGGCCCGCGGCGCGGGCGAGTTCGGTGCGGCGTTCGGCGGTCAGCTGGGGGATCGGCACGCGCACGATCTGGCCATCAGCGCCCGGGTTCAGGCCCAGGCCGGCATCGCGGATCGCGCGCTCCACGGCGCCGACCAGGCTACGATCCCACACCTGCACGGTCAGCATACGCGGTTCCGGCACCCCGATGGTGCCAACCTGTGTAATCGGCACCTCGCTACCATAGGCCTCCACCCGTACCGGCTCCAGCAATCCCGGGCTGGCGCGGCCGGCGCGCAGGCCTGCGAAATCGCGGCGCAGCGTCTCCAGCGCGCCATCCATGCGTCGCGTGAGGTCTTCCTTGAGCGCAGTCAGATCGGCGGCCACGTTTGAGTCTCCAGGGGTCAGCTTTCAGTCGTCAGACGCGGGCCACAGTCCGGTGACTGAAGGCCGGCGGCTCACTCCTGTCTACTGAGGTTCGATGATCTTGGTAAACGCGCCCTCGCCGCGCATGACGGCGGCGAAGGCGCCGGGGGCGTGGATGTTAAATACGATGATCGGCAGGGAGTTTTCGCGCGCCAGGGAGATGGCGGCGGCATCCATCACGCCGAGGTCGCGCGAGAGAACTTCCAGATAGGTGAGTTCGTCGTAGCGCTTGGCATCGGGATTACGGCGCGGATCGTCGGAATAGACGCCGTCGACCTGGGTGCCTTTCAGCAGCGCATCGCAGCCCATCTCGGCGGCGCGCAGGGCGGCCGCGGTGTCGGTGGTGAAGAAGGGGTTGCCCGTGCCGGCGGCGAAGATCACCACGCGGCCTTTTTCCATGTGGCGCTCGGCGCGGCGCCGGATATAGGGCTCGCAGACGCTGGCCATGGGGATGGCGGATTGCACGCGGGTGGGGGTGCCGCGTTTTTCCAGCGCGGTCTGCATGGCCAGGGCGTTCATCACGGTGGCCAGCATCCCCATGTGATCGGCCTGCGCCCGATCCATGCCGCTGGCCGCGGCAGAAACACCCCGGAAAATGTTGCCACCACCGATCACCAGGCAAACCTGCACGCCGATCCGCACCACGTCACCCACATCGACGGCGATACGGCCGACCATTTCGGTGTCCAACCCATAGTCGCGGCGTCCCATCAGGGCTTCGCCAGAGATTTTCAGCAGCACACGTTTATACGTCGCGGCATCGGTCATGAGGTTTCCACGCGCGTTATACGAATGCAGGCTAGCCAGGAGAGGCCCCAAAAGAAAGACCGCCCCCTTGCCAATGCCATCCTCCCGGTGCCGGCCACCCCACACGGCGCTGCCAGCAAACAGACAAAAGTTTTTTGCTTCTTTTTTTCAAAAAAGAAGAGTCTTTCTTCTTCCGCTGCGCGGGGCCTTCTTTCTTGAAAGAAAGAAGCAAAGAACTTTTGCCTATTAGGTATCACACCCCGGCGACGGCCGCGACCTCGGCGGCGAAGTCGCCTGCGGGCGCTTTCTCGATGCCTTCGCCCAGCGCGAAGCGCTCGAAGCCGATCAGCGTGCCGCCGGATTTCTTCACCACGGCGCGCACGCGGCTTTCGCCGTCATGCACCCACACCTGCTCCAGCAGCACCACCTCCTCATAATATTTGCGGATCCGGCCCTCAACCATCTTCTCGATGATGGCTTCCGGCTTGCCGGAGGCGCGCGCCTGCTCGCTGAGCACCGCGCGCTCGCGCTCCAGGGCCGCGGGGTCCACCGCATCGACATCCAGCGCATCGGGGCGCGTGGCGGCCACGTGCATACCGATCTGGCGGCCGAGCTGCTCCAGCCCTTCCAGCTCGCTCGGCGCTTCCAGCGCCACCAGCACGCCGATCTTGCCAAGGCCCGGCTTGAGGGCACCGTGCATATACGTGGCGACCACGCCGCTGCTCACGCTCAGCACGCGGGCGCGGCGGATGGTCATGTTCTCGCCGATGGTGGCGACCATGTGGGTGATCTCCTCGCCCACATTGCGCGCCGTGCCCGGGTACGGCGCCGCCTTGAGCGCATCGAGGTCGTCGCCGACCTCGAGCGCGATCTTCGCCAGGGTTTCCACAAACCCCTGGAAGGCCTCGTTGCGGGCGACGAAATCAGTCTCGGAGTTCACCTCCACCATGGCGGCGCGGTTCTTCATCGAGACCACGCCCACCAGCCCTTCGGCCGCGACGCGCCCGGATTTCTTGGCGGCCTGGCTGAGGCCCTTCTTGCGCAGCCAGTCGACGGCGCCGTCGAGATCGCCACCGGATTCGGTCAGCGCGCGCTTGCAATCCATCATGCCTGCGCCGGTCTGGTCGCGCAGGGTTTTCACCAGGGCGGCGGTAATCTCGGCCATCTTTCAGTCTCCGTTCACGATGGGCGCGGGCAAACCGGGCGTTGCTTAGCAACCCCCGGCCCCCGGCTCCAGTCTATAGTCCTGCGGCCAAACGAATTGGCCGCGCGTGGGATCAGGCTTCGGCGGGCACGGCCTCTTCGGCAGGCGCAGTCTCACCAAGCAAGGCGGCTTCGAGCTCCGGGTCGTTCACGTCCGGCTCCGCTTCGGCCGGCGCCAGGCCGTGATGCGGGGCAGGCTCATGCGAGGGCAGCATCGCTTCGGGAAGTTCTTCCACCGCGCCGAAATCCTGGCCGGAGGCCTGCATTTCCTGGCTGATGCCATCCAGCACCGCGCCGGCGACCAGGTCGCAATACAGCGTGATCGCGCGGATCGCATCGTCATTGCCGGGGATCGGGAAGGTGATGCCCTGGGGATCGGAGTTGCTGTCCAGCACCGCGATCACGGGGATGCCGAGCTTGTTGGCCTCCTCGACCGCCAGCTTCTCCTTGTTCGTGTCGATGATGAACAGGATATCCGGCAGGCCGCCCATTTCCTTGATGCCGCCCAGACTGCGCTCCAGCTTGTCGCGGTCGCGCGTCATTTCCAGCACTTCTTTCTTGGTGAGGCCCTGGATNNCCGCCGAGCCAGCGGTGGTTGACATAATACTGGCCGCAGCGCTTGGCACTATCGGCCACGTATTCGGCCGCGGCCCGCTTGGTGCCGACGAACAGAACCCGGCCGCCGCTGGCCGTGGTATCGCGCACCGCGCGCAACGCGCGATCCAACATCGGCACGGTCTGCTGCAGGTCGATGATATGAACCTGGTTGCGCACGCCGAACAGGAACGGCGCCATGCGCGGGTTCCAGCGGCGGGTATGGTGGCCGAAATGGACACCGGCTTCCAGCAGTTGACGCAGTGAAAAATCGGGCATCGCCATGATGTGGCGGTCCTTTCCCTAAAAGTCCGGTTGAGCCTCCGCGGGGTCTGGCCTTGCGGCACCGGACCTGAGGGTTACCCCAGGAAAGTGCCCCGCGTGTGAATTTGCCGGTGCGTGTGCGCCGGCGTGCGGGATATGGCGGATCGTGGCGGGTTTGGCAAGCTCACCCGCCCTCAGTCATCCCTGGTCGGCTTTGCGAGCGCGCCGGCAGGCCTGGCATCCGCCGCACGATATACAGCGTTGCGATCCCGGCGGCCGACGGCCACAACAACGACGATGACCTCCGCGTCGCGGACCTCGTAGACAAGGCGATATCCGACGCTGTGCAGTTTGATCTTGTATCGATTGGCGCTGCCCGAGAGCTTGGCGGATGCGACGTGCGGGACCTGCAGACGCTCGAGAAGTTTCTTCCTGAACTGCTCGCGAACCGGCGCGTCGAGCCTACGCCATTCCTTCAAGGCCGGTTCGAGAAAGCCCAGCTCATAGGTCATCCAGCGCGATCTTGACGACCTTCTCCCCCGCGCGGGCATCCGCAATCGCGTTGAGCTCGAAATCGTCAAGCCGGTCGAGCATGGCCTCGAACGCTTTAGCCGGCACGCAGTAGAACGCCGGTTCGTTGCGATTGAGGATCGCCACGGGAAAGCCCTCCCCGGCCGCAACGGTGCCCATCGGGTTTTTCTTCAGCTCCGACACACTGGCGGTCGTCTCGGCAAGAACCCTATGGGTCACGATCCAATGTCCGTACTCAGTTTAGTACTCTATTTAGTACTCAAAAGAGGCGACATCAAGAGTTGTTCTTTTTTGAAAAAAAGAACCAAAAAACTTTTGTCTGTTCAGGTACGCGCCGCGGCAACGTGTCGGCTCGCTGGCAAGGCGTCAGAGTAAAAGTTTTTTGCTTCTTTTTTTCAAAAAAGAAGGCCTTCCTGCACTTACCAACGCCGTCACCCCGATATTCAGCCCCAACGCCACGCTCCCCACGTTCAGATCCTGCAACGAAGCCGGCAAAAACGGCGCGACATTGCCAACCCCCAGGCCACGCGCTGTCATCACCGCGACCGTGCCAACACCGACAACGATGCCCGCCATCGCACCCCAGCTCGTCACCGGGTTGCGCCGGCTGAGGCTCATCAGCATCGCCGGGAAAAGCTGGGTCACGAACGCATACCCCATCAGCAGCAACTGCACGATCGTGGTGCCGCCGTTCAGCGTGAAATACAGGGCGATGAGGGCCATGACCGGCACCACCAGCCGGGCAGCGATGGCGATCTCCCGCTCGCTCGCTTCGGGCCGCCACGGACGGTAGAGATTGTTGGCCACCAGCGTGGCCCCGGCGACCAGGATCACCGAGCCAGGCACCAAAGCTGTCAGCACGCCGGCGGCGCCGATGATCCCCACGACCCACGAGGGAAAGGTCTGGATCGACAGGCGCAGGAGAGCCATATCGACCTTGCTGCCGGTTAGCCCCGGCACGCGCAGGATGGCGGCGAAGCCCACGAAGAACACCATCGCCAGGATCAACTGATAGGCCGGCAGCATGATGGCGTTGCGGCGGAAAATGCGTTCGTTGGCGGCGGTGTAGATGGAGCCGAAGCTGTGCGGCCAGGCGAAGAA
>PKZM01000189.1:0-49711 GCA_003133065.1 Acetobacteraceae bacterium | reverse complement strand
ACGATGATCCCCAGGCCTGTGAGTTGCAGCACCAGATAGGGCACCAGCGCCACCAGCCCGACGCACGCCACCAGCACGCCCAGGGCCGGGCTATCGTATTTATGGGCGAAGAAATCCGGCTGCGAGAGCAAGGCGTGCGACCGCGCATACCGCCAGATCGCCGGCAGCAGCCAGTAGGACAGGGCGTATGCCAGCGTCGCGTAGCACACGATGTAATAGGCCGGTCCGCCGCGTCCGTAGGCCCAGCCGCTGCCGCCGAGAAAGGTGAAGGTGGTGTAGATCTCGCCCGCCATGAGCAGGAACACGAGCGCGCCGCCGAACCCGCGGCCGCCGACCGCCCATTGCTCCAGGCTCATGGGCCCCGCGCTGCGGGCGAGCAGCCCCAGCAGCAGAACGCAGGCAACCGTCAGCGCAATGATGGCAAGGGCGGGGTTCATTCCCGGTTGGCGGGATCGGCGAGATAGATGATGCCCATGATCACCGAGGTGAGCAGGCAGCAGAACAGCATCCAGGCGAGCAGCAGCGGCATGCCCAGCACCAGCGGTGTCACGCGGTTGCAGAACACAAGGCCGGCGAGCATCAGCAGGAAGGGCACCAGAGCGAGCCAGCGCAAGATCGCCATTGTCGTCGCGCGCTCCGGATCAAGGGCGTTCCCGGCAGCGTAGATCGCCGCCGACGGTGGAATCGTCGCACGTCCGCGGTGATGACAGCAAGCGGGCGAGCACGGTGCCGGCATAGGCCCAGGGCCGCCTTCACCTGGCGATATGCGCGCATTTCGGGCGGACGTTATGCACGTTCGGCAAGGATCAGGCCAACGCAGGCAGTAGAATCGGTATCGGAACGAGTTGTGTATGACAGAAACAGGGCCTCCGCACCAGGCGGAGGCCCTGTTCGCGGGACAGTCTGCCGTAAAGGCTTACTTGTTCAGCGCGTCACGGGCCGCGTCCTTGGCGCCGCCAACAGCGCTCTCCACCTTGCCGGCGGTCTTCTGGGCAGCGCCCTCTGCCTGCGTCTTGTGGTCGCCGGTTACCTTGCCGAAGCCTTCCTTGATGGCGCCCTTGGCCTGGTCCATCGAACCCTCAACGCGATTATGGTCAACCATTTTGTGCTCCTTTCGGTTGGATCGTGACCGAAGAAACGGGCGCAAATGGCCCTGGTTGCATACAAATCACGCCCTCAGGATTGACCTCCCCGCATAGAGGGCCGAGGAACCCAATTCAGCTTCAATGCGGATCAACTGGTTGTATTTGGCCGTGCGGTCGCTGCGGGAGAGCGATCCGGTCTTGATCTGGCCGCAATTCGTGGCAACCGAGAGGTCGGCAATCGTGGAATCCTCGGTCTCGCCGGAGCGGTGACTCATCACCGCGGAGAAACCGGCGCGATGGGCCATCTCGACGGCCTCCAGCGTCTCGCTCAGCGTGCCGATCTGGTTCACCTTCACGAGTATGGCGTTGGCAGAGCTCTCGTTGATCCCACGGGCCAGACGCTGCGGGTTGGTCACGAAAAGATCATCACCCACCAGCTGGATACGGCTGCCCAGCGTCTCCGTCAGCAGGCGCCAGCCGTCCCAGTCGTCCTCGGCGCAGGCATCCTCGATCGAGACAATCGGGTAGCGGCCGCAGAGCTCTTCCAGATAGGCGACCATACCCTCGGCATCGAAGCTGCGGCCCTCCCCCTCCATCACGTAGCGGCCATCGCGGTAGAACTCCGTGCTGGCGCAATCCAGCGCGAAGGTCACATCCTCGCCAGGGCGGTAGCCGGCGGCCTCGCAAGCACGCGTAATGAACGCCAGGGCCTCGTCGGCGGAGCTGAGATTGGGCGCGAAGCCACCCTCGTCGCCCACATTGGTGTTGTGGCCGGCATCCTTGAGGCCCTTCTTCAGCTTGGCGAAAATTTCCGAGCCCACGCGCACGGCATCGGCGATGCTGCCGGCGGCCACCGGCTGGATCATGAATTCCTGGATGTCGATCGGATTGTCGGCGTGCTGGCCGCCATTGACGATATTCATCATCGGCACCGGCAGGGTACGGGCGAACACCCCCCCGACATAGCGGTACANNCGAGGATGGCGTTGGCGCCCAGGCGGGCCTTGTTCTCGGTGCCATCCAGATCAATCATGAGATGATCGATGCGGATTTGCTCGGTTGGGTCCAACCCACCGATGGCATCGAATATCTCCCCCTGCACGTTCTCCACCGCCTGGGTGACGCCCTTCCCGCCATAGCGGCCCGAATCGCCATCACGCAGCTCCACAGCCTCATGCGCGCCGGTGGAGGCGCCGGATGGCACGGCGGCGCGGCCGACAGCGCCGCTATCCAGAATGACATCCACCTCCACGGTCGGATTGCCGCGGCTATCGAGGATTTCGCGGGCGACGATATCGGAAATGGCGCTCATGAGGGGGCTCCTGTGCCGACGGGGCGGCGTTGCGTATCATCCCATTGGTGTGAAAGGGAAGGCCGCGCGCCGCTTCCCCGCCTATGCCGCGCGCGCAATCATCGCCCGGGCTGCCGCCACGACCTGCGACGGCAGATAAGGCTTGCCAATCACCATCTCCCGCGCCGGGTCGACAGGACCGATCCTGTCCGGCCGGCCGGTCATGTAAATGATCGGCAAGATGGCGTTTTCCGCGCGCACGGCTGCCACCAGGGCCTGGCCATCCAGGCTGCCCGAAAGCTGCATATCGGTCATGAGCAACGCGATCGTCGGATCGGCGCGCAACTGTACCAGCGCCGCTTCGCCGCTATCAGCCTCGATCACCACGAACCCCTCGCCCTGAAGCGATTCCGTCAAAGTCATCCGAATGAGGAAATCATCCTCAACGACGAGTACCCGCTTCCCACTCATGCACCATACCCCTTCGCAACCCTGAGCGGGCGCCAGAAAAAGGAAGGCCTTCTTTTTTGAAAAAAAGAAGCAAAAAACTTTTGACTATTGGCGCGCGCCTCGCCGGTAGCGCGGGCACATGACTAAAAGTTTTTTGGTTCTTTTTTTCAAAAAAGAACACTTTCTTGCACTACCGGAATTGTTTCACGTGAAACAAAAAGAGAACGAACCGCCCCTCAAATCACCTTAGCCGCGACGCGGCCCGCGTGGTATGCGATGCGCCCATGAGGGATCCGTTTTCGATGCTGGCCGGGTGGCTATACGATACCGCGCTGGTGCCCGTGCTCTATCAGCTCGACATGATGCAGTGGGAAGATGTGGCCTATGGGTGGCTGCTTTTCGCCCTGTATGGCGTGGCCCAGGTGATCCTGATGCTGGCGATATGCTGGCCGATGGAACGCTTCCGGCGCCTGGAAACCTGGCCGGACGCGCGCGCCGTCACGGTGGACATCTTCTATACGCTCATCAACCGGATCGGGGTGATGCCGCTCGTCACCTTCGTGCTGTTCTACAATCTCCAGGTCTCGCTGAACGGCTGGCTGACCGATCGCGGCTACGTGCCGCCGACGCTGGAGGGCCTGTTCCCGTTTCTGATGGGCCGGCAGGGTTTAAGCTTCTGCATCTACGTGCTGATCCTGGATTGCGCCGATTACTGGCGCCACCGTTTGAGCCACCAGTTCCGCTGGTGGTATGCGCTGCACGCCGTGCACCACGCGCAGCGGCAGATGACCTTCTGGTCGGATGACCGCAACCACGTGCTGGACGACGTGATCGCCTTCGTATGGTTCCTGGTGCTGGGCCTGCTGATCGGCATCCCGCCGATGCAGTTCCCGCTGATCATCCTGCTGCTGCGCCTGCTGGAGAGCATGAGCCACGCCAATGCCCGCGTGGGCTTCGGCTGGCTGGGGGAACGGCTGCTGGTCTCGCCGCGGTTTCACCGCGCGCATCACGGGGTGCTGGCGGCCGGCCAGCGCAGTTGCAATTACGGCGCGATCTTTCCCTTCTGGGACATGATGTTCGGCTCCGCCGATTTTTCCCGCGCCTACGCCGTCACCGGCGACCCTTCCGCCGAGGAGGCGATGGCGACCGGAAGCTGGGCGGCGCAGCAGATGGCGGGCTTGCGGCGGATGCTGCGGCGCCGCCGGCGGCCTGTTGGCGCCAGCGCGTAAAACCGCCGGCGCGCAGCTCGCAGGCCGGGCAGGTGCCGCAGCCATAGCCCCAGTCGTGCCGGTGGGTTCGATCGCCCAGATAGCAGGTGTGGGTTTGTTCGGTGATGACGGCCAGGATGCCGAGCTGGTCGGCCATGGCCCAGGTGGCGGCCTTGTCGATCCACATCAGCGGCGTTTCCAGCACGAAGCGGCGCTGCATGCCGAGATTCAGCGCCAGTTGCATCGCCTTGATCGTATCGTCGCGGCAGTCGGGGTAGCCGGAAAAATCGGTCTCGCACATGCCGGCGACGATGCGGCGCAGGGATCGCCGATAGGCGAGCGCGCCCGCATAGGTGAGGAACAGCAGATTGCGTCCGGGCACGAAGGTGGTGGGCAGGCTCTCCGCATTCATGGCAATCTCCGCCTGGCTGGTCAGTGCCGTGTCACCCAGGCTCGCCATGCCGGCGGCGATATCAATCACATGATCCTCGCCGAGCCGGCCGGCATAGCGCGCGGCGAGGGAGGCGCGTATTGGCTCGCGGCAATCCAGTTCGACGCGATGGCGCTGGCCGTAGAAAAAGCCCAGCGTCTCCACCGGGGCGAAACGCTCCAGCGCCCAGGCGAGGCAGGTTGTCGAATCCTGGCCGCCGGAGAACAGAACCAACGCCCCTTGCATCCTTGGCCCTTCCGCCGTTCACGCACCACATACACCACATGACGCCCGATCCAGACTTCTCGGAGGACGAAATCCGCCGCTACGCGCGCCACATCCTGCTGGATGAGGTCGGCGGCACGGGCCAGGCGAGATTGCGGGCGGCGCGCGTGCTGATCGTGGGCGCGGGCGGCCTGGGTTCGCCGCTGGCGCTGTATCTGGCTGCGGCCGGCATCGGCACGATCGGCATCGCCGATGACGATATTGTGGACCTCTCCAACCTTCAGCGGCAGGTCGCGCACCGCGTCGCCTCCATTGGCACCCGCAAGACGGACTCTGCCGCGGCCGCCATGGTGGCAATCAATCCGCTGGTGCGCGTCGTGCCGCATGCTGAGCGGGCCACGGCCGGGAGCGTGGACCGGCTGATCGCGCCCTACGACATCGTCTGCGACGGCACCGACAATTTCGCGGCGCGCTTCGTGATCGCCGATGCAGCCTGGCGCGCGGGTAAAACGCTGGTATCGGCCGCCGTGCTGCGGTTCGAGGGGCAACTCGCCACCTTCCGGCCCGGAAAGGGCACCGATGGTGAGCCCCTGCCCTGCTACCGCTGCCTGTACCCGGCGCCACCGCCGCCGGACCAGGCGACGAGTTGCGCCGAGGCAGGCGTTCTGGGGCCGGTGACCGGGGTGATGGGTACGCTGCAAGCCACAGAAGTGCTGAAGGAGGTGCTGGGGATCGGCGCGGGCCTGGCCGGGCGGCTGCTGATCTGGGACGCGCTTTCCGTGCGGTTCCACGTGGTGCGCCTGGTGCGCGACCCAGCCTGCGCCCTGTGCGGCGATGAGGCTGCCGCACGGCCTGATGTTACTTGACGGCAAGGCGGTTTGAGGGGTCAACCAGCCGGATTGATGGAGATCGCACAATTGAGCACGAGCCTTGGCATCCTCCTGATCGCCGGCACGCATGAACGGGCGCATTACGCCTTCATGATGGCGACCGCTGCCGCGTCCCTGGGCCGCAAGGTGGTGCTGTTTGCCACCAACCAGGGGTGCCGCGCGCTGGCTGCGGACTGGTCCAGCCTTGATGAGGTGGGGCGCGATGCGGTGATCCGCCGCAGGGGGGTGACGGGTCTTGGCGAATTGCGCGATGTGGCGGTTGAACTGAGCATCCGGCTGATCGCCTGCGAGGCCGGGCTGAGGGCGGAGGGGATGCAGGAAACTGCGCTGCTGGGCGGCGTGGAGGTTGCGGGGATCGCCACCTTCTTGGAGGCCGTGGGCGAAGGACAGATGATTTCACTGTGATACGGCTTGCCGCGGCGCTAGGCGCCGCCTGCGCGCTGCTCCTGGTTCTGCCCGCGACGGCGCAGACGGGCACGGCAACACCCGCCCTGGCCACGCCAGCCACCCAGGTTTCGCACCCCAAGCGGAAGCCGGTGGTCCACCACAAGCCGCAGGCGCATCATGTGCCGGTGGTGGCCCCGCGCCATCCGGGCGCGCCACGGCACCCGGCAGTCGCCCCTCGGGCGACGCAGCACCTGCGTCATGACATCAAGAGAGACACCTCGCGGAAGGACGTGACGCACAAGGCCGCTGCGAAAGTCGCGGTGGTGGCCAAGCCGCCGCCACCGCCGCTGCCGCCGGATGTGGGCACCAATACCGGCCTGCATCTGCCGCGCTACGCATCGCTGAAGAGCGACGACGTGAACATGCGGTCCGGCCCGGGCGAGCGCTATCCGGTGGAATGGACCTACAAGCGGCGCGACCTGCCGGTAAAGATCGAGCGGGAGTTCGACGTGTGGCGCCTGGTGGAGGACATGGACGGCATCAAGGGCTGGGTGCACCAGGCGACACTGACCGGGCGCCGCAGCTTTGTAATCATCGGCACCGAGGATCGCACGGTTCGCGCCGATGCAAGCCCGACGGCCGATGCGGTCGCGGTGCTGAAGCCGGGCGTGGTGGGGCGTATCCGCGCCTGCGACGCGGCGAAGGATTGGTGCCAGGTTCAGGTGGACGATTACCGCGGCTGGCTGCAGCGCGGCGATTTCTGGGGTGCGGATGCGGGAGAGGTCATCACCCCGTAAACGACTTTTGTTCCTTGGTTCGCGCCTATCCGGCAGCGTACGCAAATGGATAGATTTGCCGACCGACGCATCTCCATCGAACCGGCGCTGATTTTCCCGTGGCGTTTCAGCCGCTTGGGGCACCCAGCCGCCGATTACGCTTTCGGTCTCCTGAGCAAAATGCCCTGACGCGATGCTGGCCTGCGGACGGGGGGGCGGGCAAGCGGAATAGTCAGCCCGTGCTGGCGATGAACCTGCTGCGGTCCTGGCCTGGGGCATAGACCCGGAGCACGCGCACGTCGCCTGCGGTCTCGTCGCGTCCTGTGTCGGGATCGACTTCGTAGAACGCGCGCCAGCCGCCGGCACAGAGTCGCTCGCGCACGCCGGAGTGCAGGCCCAGCGGCCAGCGGCAGGGGTGGGCGCGCAGGCCCTCGATCGCGCTCACAATTGCATCGAATTTGGCCCAGGCGGCCGGTCCCGAGCCGTGCTGCCTCAGCCAGGTCTCGGCCGCTTCGAGATCGGCGAGGGCTTTGTCGGTATAGCTGAGCGTGCGCGGCACGCGGTCGGTCAATCAGCTTCCGGCGTAGGGGACCGGCAGCGGTTTGTCGGTGCGCAGGCTATCGAC
The DNA here is from genome assembly GCA_003133065.1 of Acetobacteraceae bacterium. Lineage (GTDB taxonomy): Bacteria > Pseudomonadota > Alphaproteobacteria > Acetobacterales > Acetobacteraceae > BOG-908. The sequence goes on along the minus strand of PKZM01000189.1, from coordinate 42,344 downwards.
CCAGGTTCGCACCTGGGCGGCGTCGACCAGTCGGCCGGCTGCGACATCGGCCCGCGCCTCCGCGATGCCCTCGGCTTCCCACGCGAGACGGGCCAGCCGCTCGGCTTCGGTCTCGGCGCTGGGCGTCTGGGTGACGTCGGTGTTCATCGTGTCCATCGCATGTAACCTAATCGATGAGGCGACCAACCGCCAGGATTGCGATTTTTTCTGGCCAAGCTGTGGCGAGCAAAGCGGCGGGATCAATGCCCTAGCTCCAAGGGCAGCTCCTATTCCAGCGTCAGCAAGAGTGAAAATCTTCCCTGTTCTGTCAACGAAATCCACGGGATCATTTCCGACGTATGCGTAGACGTTTACCGCGCCGTTACGCCAAACCAATGCTCATCATTGACCGAGACACGGCCTGTTGTCGGTGATCAAAAGATAATGATTATTATTATTTGACTCTCGAATATCTAACCGTGCGGCTTAATACTCCTAATTCCATCCCTCTCGACGGCTCTAGAACGAGCAAAGACATATCTCCAATTTCTATCTTTTTTTTGTAAGCCTCAAGTATTTCTGGCGTCATGTTTGACTTCATATCTATCAAGCTGCTTAGCCAATTTAACCAGTGACGAATCTGGCTTTCGGAAAAAATAAAAACTGATGATATTAACAACCTCGACACCACATTTTGGTCTATAAAATCTACCGCTCTAATAAGCGCTACGCCATCGCACTCAAAACACCATGTCTCAGCGCTTTCAGTTAATAGTGCTAACTTTGCAATCTTATTCTTACGATTAATCTCTATACCGACCACTTCAGAGTCATGCATTGCTGCCGCTGCAAGATTAAGCTCATTCACGACACCGATTCCTCGAACAGTTTTGAATCTTTTTCAAGTGCAGCTTAGTTAATCATAATTACCGGGACCTCGTGTCGGAAACCCACCTGGATTTGGATACCATTCGTGAATGTGCCAGTCCGGATGCGCTGGATCAGGGGGATCGATGTCTGTTTGGGGCAGACCATCTGGTCCATATTGCCTCATTTGTCCGCTGCCGGGGTTCGTGTAGGTACTATTAGGTGTCCCCGTATTAGGAGTTTTTGGTTGGTCGCTGTTGTTGCTGCAAACAATGGCTGGTCCTTGGCAGGGCGGAGGAGGTCCACCTCCCGCTCCCGAAGCTGGCGGAGCGCCGCCGCCGCCACCACCTGCCCCTGGTGCAGGTCCAGGTGAAGGCTGGGCGGGTGGCGTTATTCCGCAATGGTCGGAACTGATAATGCCACAATAAATTATAGCTCCACCGACAAGCGGAGGTATGATGACGTCAGGTCCTGGCAGCGCAAGGCCGGGTAATAAGGCCGCAGCAGCAGCAGTACCGCTCGGATCTCGGTAATTGAGCGGATCATTTCCTGTATATGCGTAAAAGTTTTTTGGTTCTTTTTTTCAAAAAAGAACACTTCTTCCTTCTATTCCGGCTTCCTCGAAAAATCCACCAGCGCCGCGAACCCGTTTTCTGTGCCGAACGCCAGGTGAGAGCCGCTGCCGCTCCACGCCAGCGCGGTGACCGGGCCGTGGCCGGCTGGGGCGACCCGCAGCACGCGTTTGCTAGCGATCTCGACCAGCACGACGCTGCCGTCCACGTAGCCGGCGGCGACGACATCATCGACCGGGTGGCANNAGGTATTTGCCGGTGCGGGTGAAGCTGAGCGATTCCGGTTTGGCGGGGTAGCCGCTCATGCGCATGTCGTGCGCGTCGGGCAGGCGCCAGCCGTGCAGGGCGTTCTCCTGCATCGCCGTCACCACCGCCTCGGCCGCCGGGTGCATGGCGATGCCGATATGGCTGCCTTTCCACTCCAGGCGCCTCTGCGCTGCCGTCTTGCTGACGACGAACCACAGCGAGGCGCCGTTGTAATGCGCGGCGGCCAGGCGCTTGCCGCGCGCATCGAAGGCGATGCCCGTGACGGTGGAGGGGTGTTCCAGCGTTTTCAGCCTTTCGCCCTCGGCGGTGAAAAGGTGCACGAGCTTGCCGGCGGCACAGGCCAGCACGCCGCCCCGGCCATCGGAGAAGCTGGCGGTGTGCTCCACCCATTTGCTGCCCAGGGCGGCGAGTTCGGTGATGGCGCCGGCGGCATCGACGCGGACGAAGCGGCCATCGTCGCCGCCGCTAATGAAGCCTTGCGGGAGAGCGTCGGGCGCCAGCGACAGGGCGGCACCGTCATGCGCGGCGACGCTGGACCAGGGGCCGGGCGCGGCGAGCGTGGCGAGGCGCAGCGTGCCGTCGCCGAGCGCGAAGGCGGCCTGGGTGCCGGCGCGATCGAACGCGGCGGAGACGACGTAGGCGCCGAGTTCGTGCGCGGTGCCGCGGGTTTCCAGCAACGAGGTGGCCAGGGCTGCGCTCATGCGGAAACCTGGCAGGCCTCGAAGCCGCGGCGCAATTGCGGGCGGTTGAGGTCGCGGCCGATGAACACGAGGCGGGAGCGGCGTGGGCTGCCGTCGGGCCAGGGGGAGATGAAATCGCCATCGGCGATCATGTGCACGGCCTGGAAGGCGAAGCGGCGGTCTTCGCCGGGATGGGCGAGGATGCCTTTGGTGCGCAGCAGGTCCGCACCTTTTTCCTGCAGCAGCGTGCCCATCCATTGCTGGAATTTGTGCGGATCGATGTCGCGCGAGACTTCGAAGCTGACGCTGTTGACCCCTTCGCTGTGGCCGTGGTCGTCCACCTCCAGGAAATCGGGGTCGAAATCGAGGATGCGGGAGAGATCGAAGGCGCCGAGGTCGAGAATGTCGGTCACGGGCACGTCGCTGCGGGTGGTGCGGTGGATGCGGGCGAAGCGGTTGATGGCGCGGAGTCGGGATTCGACGGTTGCGAGCTCTTCGGGGGTGACGAGGTCGAGCTTGTTGAGCACGATCACGTCGGCGAAGGCGATCTGCGCGGCGGCTTCGGTGCTGTCGGCGAGGCGGGCCAGCACGTTCTTGGCATCGACAACGGTGATGATGGCGTCCAGGCGGGTTTTGGCGCGCACGCCGTCATCCACGAAGAAGGTTTGCGCGACCGGGGCGGGGTTGGCCAGGCCCGTGGTTTCGATGATGATGCCGTCGAATTTCTTCGCGCGTTTCATCAGGCCGTTGACGATGCGGATGAGATCGCCGCGGACGGTGCAGCAGATGCAGCCGTTGTTCATTTCGAACACTTCCTCGTCGGCGTCGACCACGAGGTCGCCATCGACGCCGAGTTCGCCGAATTCGTTGATGACGACGGCGTAGCTGCGGCCGTGGTCTTCGGTGAGGATGCGGTTCAGCAGGGTGGTTTTGCCGGCGCCGAGGTAGCCGGTGAGGACGGTGACGGGGACCAGCGACATCCAACAAACTCCAAGAAAAAAGGCCAGGGGGCTCTGCCCCCCATGCTTGANNCTAGAGGCCCCAGACCCCCATCTATTTCGACCCGGCACGGTTGGGGATCGCAGGGCGAAGCCGGGGTCTGGGGCCTAGGCCCCAGCGGGGGTCCCCTCCTTCAAGCGGGGGGGGGCAGAGCCCCCTGGCTCTTCGTAATTAGTGACTCAGCAACCTCGCCCGCAACTCCCCCAACCGCTTGCGGGCATCCGCCGCATCAAACATCCTTGCCCGCGCCATCCCCGCCTCCCCCAGCCTCGCCCGCAACTCCACATCCCCCGCCAGCTTCACAAACGCCGCCGACAACGCCCCCATCTCATCAGGATCGGCATATACCGCCGCCTCCCCCGCCACCTCCGGCAACCCGCCCCGCGCGCCACATACCAGCGCCGCCCCGCTCGCCATCGCCTCCAGCGCCGTCAGCCCAAACGGCTCCGCCCAACGGCTCGGCACCGCCACGATCGCCGCGCGCGACATCGCGGCCAGCACCTCCCGGTTCGGCAAATACCCCAGCAACTCCACCCCCGCCGCCCGCGCCCGCGGCGCGAGGCCCCGCTCGAACGCCGTCTTTGGCCCATCCACGCAGAACCGGTCCGCCCCGATGATCACGCCACGCCAGCCCGGCAGACGCGGCAAGGCCTCCGCACATGCCTGCACGAAGGCGTCCGTACCCTTGTTCGCCACCACCCGCCCGACAAACAGGATCGTGCGCTCCCGCGCCTGCGCCGGCCGCGGCGCCGGCACCTCGGACAAATCGACCGTGTTCGGCAGCACCAGCGGCACGCGCCCGCGGGGCTCCAACCCCTCCATGAAACGCTCGTACAGAAAGCGGGAGACGCACACCACCTCCACCCGCCGCAGCAGCGCCGCCCGATCGGCCGGGCGCCGCGCCATGCGCATTCCCTGCGGATCATTGTGGACAAACAGCACCACGCGCGCAGACGGCACGGCATCGGCCAGCCGCCAGGCCAGGTTGGCGCGGTTATGCACCTCGATCACATCCGGCCGAAGGCGGCGCACCGTGCGGACCACACCCGCCATATACCGCTCCACCCGGCCGAACGGCGGCCACAGCGGCGATGCGGCCGGCACGAACCGGCGGCCAGAGAAGGTCAGCGCGCGAGTCGGCTGACCCACCACCACATCGTCGGGAGCACCGAGGCGATGCACCAGCAGTCCGATCGCCCCCACGGCCTGAGGGGAAAACCCCTCCCTGGGCGGCAAAACAGTCACGACACGGCCGCGAAGCTGAGCGTCACTGCGGCTGAGGGACGCTTGCTGGGGTAAGCGGGTGGAAGAGAACGCCTCGCCTATGTCACGCTCTCGTATTTCGTCAGCAGCCACGCAGATGGTTCCTCCGAAGCCGCGTCATACCATGCGCTCACCAAAGGATGCCGCCGCACCGCGCTGCAGTAGGCCTGCGAGACAGCGGAGAGATCGGGCCGATACGTGAGCAAGCGCGCCACCACCGGCGCGAACATCACATCCGCATTGCCGAACGACGCGCCAAACAAAAATTCGCCATCGCCACCGAATCTCGCCCGGGTGTCCTGCCATAGACGGTCGATCCGCGCGATGTCGGACAAGGCCTCCGGGGTGCGGCCCCTTCCGGCGAAATCGTCGCGGCCCAGGTTCATCGGCATGGCCATACGCAGGGCGCGAAAGCCGGCATGCATCTCCGCCGCCAGGGAACGCGCCTCGGCACGGGCCACCCGGTCGGCCGGCCACAGTGCCGGATTGATCTCGGCGCAGTATTCGCAGATCGAGAGGCTTTCCCACACCCGGGCGCCCTCGTGCTCCAGATACGGCACCAGACCGGCCGGTGTCGCACCGGTGATGGCAGCACTGGGGCCTTCGCCGATCGGCAGCACCTGTACCGCGACATCAAGCCCGGCCAATTGCACCGCGAGCCAGCCGCGCAGCGACCAGGAGGAGTACCGCCGGGTTCCGATCACCAGCTTGCCCATATACGCTCCGCTGCAACCAGCGGGTTTGTCCATTGCGGGAAAGGCAAGGTCAAGCCAGTCTGACGCAGACTAGCCACGACCATCAGGAGATGCTGACGAAGGCGGTTGATACCGGCGCCCCCTCGCTGTGCCGGGACTGCGGGGCGATGAACGGGGCGGCAGAGCTGTGCCCCGCCTGCCGCTCGCCGCGCATCCTGCGCCATCCGGAGCTGTTCACGCTGACGGTCGCCCATGTGGATGCGGACGCATTCTACGCAAGCGTGGAGAAACAGCGGCGGCCGGAGTTGGCGGACCGACCGGTGATCGTGGGCGGCGGCAGGCGCGGCGTGGTGACGACCGCCTGTTACATCGCGCGCCTGACCGGCGTGCGCAGCGCCATGCCGATGTTCAAGGCACTAAAACTCTGCCCCGATGCGGTGGTGATCAAGCCGGACATGGCGGCCTACGCGGCCGCCGCGCGGCGGATCCGGGCGCTGATGCAGACACTGACACCGCTGGTGCAGCCGCTCTCGATCGACGAGGCGGTGCTGGACCTGGCCGGCACGCAGGCGCTGCATGGCGCGCCGCCGGCGGCGATGCTCGCGCGCCTCGCGCGCCGGGTAGAAGGCGAGCTCGGGCTGACCGTGTCGATCGGGCTGGCGCGCAACCGGCTGCTGGCCAAACTGGCGGCAGGCCGGGACAAGCCACGCGGGTTCGCGGTGCTGGGGGAGGAGGCGGCGGCCGTTCTGGCCGGCGAGAGCGTGGGGATCCTGCCCGGCGTGGGGCCGGCGCAGGAAAAGCGGCTGGCCGGGCTGGGGCTGACGCGGGTGGGCCAATTGCAGGCGCTGGATGAGCGGACGGCACGATCCCTGTTGGGCGATGACGGGCCGGCGCTGGTGTTGCGGGCGCAGGGCGAGGATTCGCGCGCGGTGCACCCCGGCGGGCTTGCGAAATCGCTGAGTGCCGAGACCACGTTCGCCACCGACCTGAGCAGCCAGGCCGATCTGGAGCGACCGTTGTGGCGCCTGTGCGAAAAGCTGGCAGCAAGGCTGCGGGAGAAGGAGGTTGCGGCCTGCGGCGTGGTGCTGAAGCTGAAAACCGCGCGCTTTGCCAGCCGGACGCGCACGCTGCGGCTGACGCAGCCGACCGCGCTGCCCGATACGCTGTTCAATGCCGCCCGCCGGCTGCTGGCGCGGGAGGCGGATGGGACNNCGGGCGCGGTTCGGCGCGGCTGTCATCGGTAAAGGCCGCGGCCTGCCTTGAGCGCGCGCGATCAAGAAAGACGATTCTTCTTTTTCTGAAGACAAAGAAGCAAAAAGACTTTTATTCTTTATCGCCCGCGGCCAGGCTCTCGTACACCAGCATCACATGACCATCACGCAGAAACGCATCGCATTCGCGCATGCCGATCGAGCCGAGCACCATGCGCGATCCGAAATTCTCCGCCCGCGCGACCGCGATGATGCGCTGCACGCCGGCGCGGTCATGCGCGAAGCGCAGCACGGCGGTGGCGGCCTCCCGCGCGATCCCCCGCCCGCGCGCCTCGGGCCACACCGCGAAGCGCAGCGCCTGGCCGCGCCCATCCGGCCGTTCATGGATGCCGGTAATACCCTGGAACACGGTGCCCTCGCGGATGGCGAACATGCCGATATTATGTGCCGCCCAATAGGCGCGATCCTCGGCCAGTTCCTCCACCACCTGCCAGTGCGAGCGCACGCCGCCAAGCATCTGGCCATAGACCAGCGGATCGGCCTTCAGCGCCATCAGCGCGCGCAGATCGCGCTGGCTCACCGGCTCCAGCGCCAGCCGTGCCGTGCGGATGGCCCAGGGTGAGGACGCCGGAGAGAACACGTGGCCTGTGGTGCCGCGCGCGCTACCTGGCGAGCGGACGGTATTTGATGCGGTGGGGTTCGGTTGCGTCCGCGCCGAGCCGGCGTCGCTTATCCTCTTCGTAGGCCTGGAAGTTCCCCTCGAACCACTCGACGTGGCTGTCGCCCTCGAAGGCCAGGATGTGGGTGGCCAGGCGATCGAGGAACCAGCGATCGTGGCTGATGATCACGCAGCAGCCGGCGAATTCGGCAAGCGCTTCCTCCAGCGCGCGCAGGGTATCCACGTCCAGGTCGTTGGTCGGCTCGTCCAGCAGGATGACGTTGCTTTCCTGCTTCAGCATCTTGGCCAGGTGAACGCGGTTGCGTTCGCCGCCCGAGAGGATGCCGACGCGTTTCTGCTGGTCCGCGCCCTTGAAATTGAAGGCGCCGACATAGGCGCGGGAGGGCACGGCGCGCTTGCCGAGATAAATCACATCGGTGCCGCCGGAGATTTCCTCCCAGACGGTCTTGCTGCCGTCCAAACTGTCGCGGGATTGGTCCACGTAGCCCAGCTTGACGGTTTCGCCGATTTTCAGCGTGCCGGAATCCGGGGTCTCCTGACCCGTGATCATCCGGAACAGCGTGGTTTTGCCGGCGCCGTTGGGGCCGATCACGCCGACGATGCCGCCGGGGGGAAGCTTGAAATTCAGATCGTCGATGAGCAGGCGGTTGCCGTAGGCCTTGCGCAGGTCCTCGGCGACGATGACGGTGCCGCCCAGGCGCGGGCCGGGCGAGATGACGATATCGGCGGTGCCGCCGGCGAGTTCGGCGCTCTTGGCCTGCATTTCCTCGTATTTCTGGATGCGCGCCTTGCTTTTGGTCTGGCGCGCCTTGGGGCTGGCGCGGATCCATTCGAGCTCGCCGGCCAGCGCCCGCTGGCGCGCACTCTCCTCCTTTTCTTCCTGGGCGAGGCGCTTGCGCTTCTGTTCCAGCCAGGAGGAGTAATTGCCCTCGAACGGGTAGCCGCGGCCGCGCTCGATNNATCCAGTTGGTGACGTTGTCGAGGAAGTAGCGGTCATGGGTGACGACCATGACGGTGCCTTCGTATTCGCGCAGCGTTTTTTCCAGCCAGGAGACGCTTTCGGCGTCCAGGTGGTTGGTGGGCTCGTCCAGCAGCAGCAGGTCGGGTTTTTCCAAAAGCAGGCGGCAGAGCGCCACACGCCGGCGTTCGCCGCCGGAGAGTTTGGTCACGTCGGCGTCAGGCGGGGGGCAGCGCAGGGCGTCGAGCGCAATTTCGATGCGGCGGTCGAGGTCCCAGCCATCCTCGGCGTCGATTTTTTCCTGCAAGGTCGCCTGTTCGGCGAGAAGCTGCTCCATCTCGTCGTCTTCCATGGGCAGGGCGAAGCGATCGGAGATTTCGTTGAAGCGGGTGAGTGCCGTCTGCAGCGGGCCGAACGCCTGGGCCACGTTTTCCGCCACGGTTTTCGTGGGATCGAGATAGGGCTCCTGGCTGAGATAGCCGACGCGGGCGCCTTCGGCCGCGAAGGCCTCGCCGCCGTATTCGGTTTCGATGCCGGCGATGATTTTCAGCAGGGTCGACTTACCGGCGCCGTTGACGCCGAGCACGCCGATCTTCACGCCGGGCAGAAAGCTCAGCGTGATGCCTTTGAACACCTCGCGCCCGCCCGGATAGGACTTGGTGAGGTCCTTCATCACATAGACATATTGATAGCTGGCCATGGGCAGGCTCCAAACGCGTCAGGCGGGGGCGGGGTGTGACTGTCTAATGGGGTGTAGGGCGGGCGGCAAGGAAGCGGCTTGCGAGACCCGAATGCCGTTAAGCGTGATGCCACATCGCCTGGCCCAGGCCTATTTGGGCACGCCGCTGAAATCCTCGAACACCACACGCCACCGATGTTCCAGCGGCACCTTCGTGACACCCCTATCAACCGGCGGGTAGTCCACCGCCAACCCCTGCAGGAAGGCCAGCGACGCGGCGGAAAACGCATCGCCGCCGCGGATATCGGCCACGTGGCACGCGGGCCTGATCGCGACCGCGTCGAGCACGCAGTCGATCGTAACCCTTCCAAAACGGGCCTCGTGGGGCAGGCGCGGCGGTGGGGCAGCCGCATCCACCGAAGGCGCATGGGCCGGATAAGGGTGATTGGACACCAGGATCGGAGGCGGCGGCGCGGGAGCACGTGGCGCCGATGCCGGGTGGACGACCGGCGGCGCGGTGTTCCCAAGGTCGCCGGCGGCCCCAGTAATCGTGGAGAACGCCGCGCTGGAGGCGGCCTTGGCGCCCGCGACGATCACAGGCCGAAGCCGGCCAAGCATATAGCCGGCAGACAGACTGCCGCCCATGGCGACGAGCAGCACGGCCATCAGCAGCACCGGCAGCGAGGAAGGCTTTGGGCTGGGGGACGCCAAGCCGGGCGGCCGCAGCTTGCCGCCACATTCCGGGCATATGAACGGCTCGCTGACCGGCACCTGAACCAGAACCCGCTGCATCCCGATGGAGCAGTAATCCAGGTTACGGCAGCGTCCGGGCGTGGTCTCACGCTCGGCACGCTGCCGTGAAACAGACCCTGAGCTGAGGCGTTTCTCACCCAATGGAGCGTGCAACGGAAAAATGGACATAGCCGTTTTATTATAGGGTATCTGAGCCGTTTGACCCAGCGTTTTCAGCAGGGATTCGCAGTGTCACGTGAGTGCCATGCGCTTGCGTAAGATGCGTAAAGCCGGGCTTGCCTAATGGGGCACGGGGAGGTTTTTCTGTCTATGACAAGAACGCAAAGCGCGCGGCGGTTACCTCCGGCGGGCGGGTCTTTGTGAAACATTGGGGGAACACAACAGCGTGAGCCGCGTGGCTTGCGTGGGATTAGGCTGCAAGCTATAAGCCCGCCCCTGATCGCGCGTCCGGGCCTGTATGGGCATGCCCGGCCGCGACGCTCGTGCTGTCGCCGGTGGCCGGCGAGGTTTGCGCACGGGGTCTGACCAAAAGGAGTATGAAATGCCCAAGATGAAGACGAAGTCTTCTGTGAAGAAGCGCTTCAAGATTACCGCCACGGGCAAGGTTTTGGCCGGCCCCGGCAAGAAGCGCCATAATCTGTCGGCGCGTTCGCAGAAGGCCATCCGCTCCAACCGCGGCAGCCAGACCTTGACCCATGCTGACGGCCTGACCGTGAAGCAGTGGGCGCCGTATGGTCTTGGTTGAGCGCGGGAGGGTATAGAGAATGGCACGCGTCAAACGGGGCGTTACCGCCCACGCACGGCACAAGAAGGTTCTGAAGGCGTCCAAGGGGTTCTTCGGGCGGTCTTCCACCAATTATCGCATCGCGCTGGAGCGGCTGGAGAAGTCGCTGCAGTATGCGTATCGCGACCGGCGGGTGAAGAAGCGCGAGTTCCGCGCGCTATGGATCCAGCGGATCAATGCGGCGGTACGCGAGCATGGGATCACGTACAGCAAGTTTATCCATGGGCTGAACCAGACGGGGATCGAGATCGACCGCAAGGTGCTGGCGGCGATTGCGTTTGAGGATCCGGCGAGCTTTTCGGAGATCGTGAAGGCGGTGCAGGCGACGCTTGAGGCGGGGCCGGAAACCGAAGCAGCCTAAGAAAGGCCAGGGGCTCTGCCCCTGGACCCGGCTGGGGCCTAGAGGCCCCAGACCCCCATCTGTTTCGACCCGGCACGGTTGGGGATCGCAGGGCGAAGCCGGGGTCTGGGGACGAGTCCCCAGCGGGGTCCAGGGGCAGAGCCCCTGGCCTTCCTTTGGGGATGATAATGTCCGACGACCTCATGGTGCTCCGCACCGAAACCCTCGCTGCGCTCGAGGGTGCTCTCGACCTCAAGGCCTGGGACGCACTCCGGGTCGCGACACTCGGCAAGTCCGGCGCGCTCACCACGCTGCTGAAGGAACTCGGCAAAGCACCCCCCGAACAACGCCGGGACCGTGGCGCCGCGCTGAACCGGCTCAAGGACGAACTCGCCGCCGCGATCGAAGCCCGGCGCATCACGCTGGAGGCGGAGGCCCTCGCCGCCCGCCTGGCCGCCGAGCGGATCGACATCACCCTGCCCCCGCCCCCGGCCCCGCCCGGCNNGCCATGGGTTTCGGCGTGGCCGAAGGGCCGGATATCGAATCCGACTGGCACAATTTCTCGGCCCTCAACATCCCCAGCCACCACCCGGCGCGCGACGACCACGACACGTTCTACCTGCCGGCAACCGATGGCGGCCGGCCGCGCGTGCTGCGCACCCATACCAGCCCGGTGCAGGTGCGCACGATGCTGGATCAGCCACCCCCGATCCGCGTGATCGTGCCGGGCCGCACCTTCCGCGCCGATCACGATGCCACCCATTCGCCGATGTTCCATCAATGCGAAGGCCTGGTGATCGACCGCGATATCACGCTGGGCCACCTCAAAGGCTGCCTGATCGACTTCCTGCGCGCCTTCTTCGGCATCGCCACCCTGCCCGTGCGCTTCCGCGCCAGCTACTTCCCCTTCACCGAGCCGAGCATGGAGGTGGACATCGCCTGGAACCGCCGCACCGGCGAAATCGGCGCGGGCAGCGACTGGCTGGAGATCCTGGGCAGCGGCATGGTGCACCCCAAGGTGCTGGCCAATTGCGGCATCGATCCCCGCGAATGGCAAGGTTTTGCCTTTGGCATGGGCATCGAGCGGATCACCATGCTCAAGCACGGCATCCCCGATCTGCGGCCGTTCTACGAGAGCGATCTGCGCTGGCTGCGCCATTACGGCAGCTCGCCCTTCGCGCCGGCCAGCCTGCATGAGGGGATGGGCGGATGAAATTCTCGCTCTCGTGGCTGCGCGACCATCTGGACACCGATGCCCCTCTGGCGCGCATCACCGACACGCTCTCCGCCATCGGGCTGGAAGTGGAAGGGGTGGAGAACCCTGGGGAAAAGCTCGCGCCCTTCCGCACCGCGCGCATCATCGAAGCGCTGCCGCACCCGAACGCGGACCGGCTGCGCGCCTGCCGCGTGGATGCCGGCACGGGCGAGGCGATCAGCGTGGTCTGCGGCGCGCCGAATGCCCGTACCGGCCTGCACGTGGTGTTCGCACCGCCGGGCGCGGTTATCCCCGCCAGCGGGATCACCCTCAAAGTGGGCGAAATCCGCGGCGTGACCAGTGCGGGTATGCTGGTGAGCGCGCGCGAACTCGCTTTGGGTGAGGACCACGACGGCATCATCGAATTGCCGGAAGCCACGCCGGTGGGCGCGTCCTATGCCGCTTGGGCCGGGCTGGACGATCCGGTGATCGAAATCGGGGTCACGCCGAACCGCGGCGATGCGCTGAGCGTGCGCGGCATCGCNNTTGCGCAACGGGCCGAGCCCGGAATGGCTGCAGCGGCGGCTGCTGTCGATCGGACTGCGGCCGATCAGCACGCTGGTGGATATCACCAATTTCTTCACCTTCGCCCTTGGCCGGCCGCTGCACGTGTTCGATGCGGACCGGATCGCGGGCGGCACGCTCACAATGCGCCGCGGCACGGGGGAGAATTTTACCGCCCTGAATGGCCGCGTGCTGACGCCCGGCGCCGATGACCTGGTGATTGCCGATGCGAACGGCGCGATCTCGCTGGCCGGCATCATGGGGGGCGCCGCCACCGGCACCGGCGAGACCACCACCCATGTGTTCCTGGAATGCGCGCTGTTCGATCCGGTGGGCATCGCGCGCACCGGGCGCCGGCAACAATTGCACAGCGATGCGCGCCAGCGTTTTGAGCGCGGCGTCGACCAGGCGCTGCCGCCGGAGGCCATCGAAGCGGCTACACGGATGATCCTGGATCTGTGCGGCGGCACGGCGGGATCGGTGGTCTGCGCGGGGGCGGAGCCGGCCTGGCAGCGGCAGGCGCGCTTGCGGTTCGAGAGGGTTGCCGGGCTGGGCGGGCTGGCGCTGGCGCCGGACACCACGGTGACCATTCTAGACCGGCTTGGATTTTCCCCCGTGGCGCGCAGCGTTAGCGCGGTGACCGTTGCCGTGCCGCCATGGCGCAATGACGTGGCGGGCAACCCGGCGCTGGATCAGGCACCGATTCTGGAGGGAGCGCGCGCGCAGAGCGCGGCGGCCGGTGCGGCGATGATCGAGCCGGAATGCGACCTGGTGGAGGAAGTGCTGCGCATCGCCGGGCTGGACCACGTGCCCGCCATATCGCTGCCGCGTACGGCCCCCGTGCCCGTGCCATCGCTCAGCCCACGGCAGGCACGCACCGCGCTGACCCGGCGGTTGCTGGCGGCACGGGGCCTTGCGGAGAGCGTGACCTATAGTTTCATGGCGCGCGCGCAGGCGGCGGAGTTTGGCCAGGCTCCGGCATCGTTGATGCTGAACAATCCGATCGCCGCGGATCTGGACCAGATGCGGCCGACGCCGCTGGCCACGCTGGCGCACGCGGCCGCACGCAATGCCGCACGCGCGATCGGCGATATCGCGCTGTTCGAGATCGGACCCGGCTATACGGAAGAGGGGCAGGCGCTGATGGCGGCCGGGTTGCGCGCCGGGACGCGGCGGCACTGGCAGCCCGAACCGCCCTGCGCCGATGCCATAGCGGCGAAGGCGGATCTATGGGCGGCGCTGGCGGCGCTGGGCGTGCCGATGGAGGCGCTGAGCATCACCCCGGATGCACCTGGCCATTACCATCCCGGCCAGTCCGGCGTGGTGCGGCAAGGGCCTAAGCTGGTATTGGCGCGGTTTGGCGCCCTGCATCCGGCGCTGGTGGAACGGCTCGGCCTGCCTTTATCCGCCTGCGGGTTCGAAGTTTTCCTGGACTCGGTGGCCGATCCCAAGCGCCGGCGGCGGGCCCCGCCGGACCTGCCGCAGCTGCAGGCGGTCTGCCGCGACTTCGCCTTCATTGTGCCTAAGGGAACGCACGCCGAAACAATTCTGCGCGCCGCCCGGGCCGCCAACCGGGCGCTGATTGCGCGCGTGAGGGTTTTCGACAACTTTGAAGGGAAAAATGTACCAGATGACTACAAATCGGTCGCTATAGAGGTTGTGTTTCAACCTAGAGAGTACACACTGACCGAAGTGGAGATCGAAACCGAATCCGCGAAGGTGGTGGATTACGTTGGCAAAGCGACAGGTGCCCGGTTGCGGTGAAGCCTATGGCTGGGGGACGGAGGTTCCACTCCATCACATGCCGCGTAAACCCTGATGGCGCTCCAGCAGCCGGACGCCACTGCACCCCTTTCAGCCGAAACCGCGGCGGATGTCGCGCACGACTTTAACAATGTTCTTACAGTGATCATGGGAAGTCTGTCGCTCGCGGAGCGGCACGCCGCCGGCAACCCCAAACTGATCCGGCTGATCGAAACGATGCGCATAGCCACCGACCGGGGCGTACACCTGACGCAGCTTTTGACAGCGTTGAGCACGGGCGGGCTGCCTCCGCCCGCGCCGCTCGGGCTGCCACCTGCGGATGCCCCGCGTGCAGAAGCGGCACGGCGCGTGCTGGTGGTGGAAGACGATCCCAACGTGGCCGAGGTGGCGATGGCCGTGCTGGAAGACATGGGGCACGAGGTCATGTTGCGCATGGATGCCCATTCCGCGCTGGCGCTGTTGCAGGGGGGCACGCGGGTGGACCTGGTGTTCTCCGACATCGTGATGCCGGGGGGCATGAGCGGCATCGACCTGGCCGAGGCTATCGCCGTGCGTTTCCCCGCGCTGCCCATCCTGCTGGCCACCGGCTACAGCAGCGCAGCGTTGGCGCAGGGCGCGCTGCGTTTTCCCGTGCTGGCAAAGCCCTACAGTGTGCAGGAACTTACCCGGCGTGTGGCCCAGATGATGGGGGCAAGTTCACTGTAAAAACCACGCCCCAGCGGAGCCGGGGCGAAGGAAGATGTTCTTTTTGAAACGCATGCTGCCGGCGAGTCCGCGGCAGCGTAACAAAAGTCTTTTGCTTCTTTTCTTCAGAAAAGAAGGCCTTCCTTTCTACGAATGATCATCCCCCTCGTGCCATGCCACCCATTTGGGTGCGTCGCCACGCACACTGCGCCGGGCGGAGCGGTCCTTGAAGCAGCGTTCGGGTTGATCCTGCAGGGCAAAATAGCCGAACATGATGGTGGGCTTAACCATGTCCGCATCCAGAAGCATCTCGTTGAGGTCGGAAACGAAACGGACCAGAGCCGCATGCTCGGTCCGTTTCATGTCGAAGCCATGGCCGTAGCCACGATCGACCATGATATCGACGAATCCGCCGGCGCCGAGAAAAGCCACCGGATAGAAACGTTCCAGCAGCAGCGGCAGAACATCCTGTGAGCGCACGCCCTCGAACCCCTCGCCGGAGCAGTCGTGGTCGATGAACTCCTCGCTGTAGCGTTGCAGCTGCAGATGGTATTTCTGTTCCACGCTCAGCAATGGCCATAGCGCGCGCAGGATCAGGCCCGCTTCGGCCCAGCGCTGATGACCGTTGCGCCCGATCATGTCGTTGGAGACGAACAGGCCTGAAGGCTCCAGCGTGGAGAGACAGTAATCGAAAATATGCTCTAGTTCTACAAAGTGGTGCAGGGCGTGGTTGGCCATCACCATGGTCCATGGGCCTTTGAGGGTGGAGGCGTTGAGATCGAGATTCACCGGCTTCATCCATTTGTCGAGCCTGGCCTCAGTGATCTTCTCGGCGAAGCGGGCCAGGAGAGAGGGCGATATGTCGGCGCCGATGATGTGAAAATCCTTGATGCCATCGGCAAGAAGGCGCTGCGCGATCTCAATTTCCAGCCAGCCGTCGCCGCATCCCAGGCTCAGGATCGTTTTTGTCTTCAGCGCCGATGCCGTTGCGGCGCGGCGGTATCCGCGCAGATAGAAATCGGGTATGGTCTCCACGCCGAATACGTCCAGCAGGCCGGGTCGGATATAGTTATGCGACCAGAAGTGGAACGAGGCCGGCAGCTCGTGCATGTTGGTGACTTGGGCATACTGCTCGATCTGCTTTGCTACGCGGTCGGCATAGTCATCCATGTTTGGCTCCGGTGGTGAAGTGACTACCTCAAGCGATAGATCGGCGCTGCGTCGTGCGTGAAGCGGCCAAGTGTGGCGTGTTGTGCGCCGCTGCAAGCCTCGAAACAGCGATAGCCCTCGCCGACCCCGCGTGCCTAGGAACAAAAGTTTTTTGCTTCTTTTTTTCAAAAAGGAAGCGCTTCCTCTTCTTCCTTTCATTTGATTTCATACCACAAGCTGACACCAACTCCGGCGTACCGCCCATGCATCAATGATGCCACGACGTAAGGCGCACGCCTGATGAGGAATTCCGATCCCACGAGCACACGGTAACGCGCGGTGTTGTGCAGATGGGCCATCAACAGATAGCCCTCACCCCAGTAAAGTTTCGCCTCCGTCAGGGCTTTTTTGTTGCGTGCGAAGGGCAGGCGCACATCGTGCGCATGCACGAGCACGCCCGACGGGAGATAGGGCAGTATCTTGAGGTAGAAGAAAACCGCATCGCTGCCGGTCTTGACCGTGTGCGATCCGTCGTAGAACACGATGTCGCCGGGCTTGAGCATGTCGATCAATGTCGTGGGGTCCACGGCCTGGATCGGGCTTCTGATGAACTCCATTCCGGGCAGGTTCGTGATATCCGTCCGTGGCTCCGGATCGATACAGACGAGGCGGCCGGTGCCGTTTTCGGCCAAGGCACCATGTGTGACGAGCGAGCTGTAGCCGGAGCCGATTTCAATGACGGTGCCGGGCCTGTTGCTGACCACGTGGCTGTGCAACAGCATGGCGTCGATGCCGGAAAATTGGGTGTTTTTCCAGAAGAACTTTCCTTGGGCGGTATCTTCCACCGGCGGATCGAATCCGGCCGCGAAGGGTACCAGCTTGCTGGCGTGCGATATGATCGCGTCGGTGTCGAAGATCGCCGGGTCATCGAAGATCGCCGGCGTATCGGCCAATCCCGATGCGCCGGCATATTCGAAGGAAGCATCGATCTCGGCAAGCGTGGGCGTCTCGGAATAGAAATCGGTGCGCACCAGGCTGATGCCGTATTGTTCCAGGCGCCTGCGCTCCTCATCCTTGGACCATTTGAATTTCTGGCCGACGCGGATCAGCAGATCCAGATCCTGACGCCGGGCCAGTTCGGGCGAGGGGGCGGGTTTTTCCGGCGCGGCGGGTGCGGCCGCGGCTACGGCGGGAGGGGGTACGGCGGGAGGGGGTGCGGCGGCGACCACGGAAGCGGCAGCTTGGGCGGGCGGCACTGACGCGGGACGGGCGCGGGCGGCAGCCAAGGCCTGGATGCCGTCGCTCCACAGGCCGATGCAGCGCGACCAGGAGAAGTTCGCCTCGGCAAATGCCCGCGCCGACTCGCCCAGATGGAAGCGATTATCCAGCCCATATTTCAAAACGCGGTAGATTTCGGCGGGATCGTCGAAATTACTGAAGTTCAGCCCGGTGCGCCCGGGCTGGTAGAGTTCCGCGATGATGTTGTCCCGGTGGCCGATGATCGGAGCACCGCTCATCTGGCATTCGATGTTCTGCACCTCGTAGATGGCGCGGCGCCCCCAGGCCGGCACTTCCTGCTGCACACTGGCTTGCAGATGCGGCGCACTGTGTTCGTAGTTGATCGTGCAGTAGAGATGAATTCTATTGAAAAACTCTTCATAGATCCGGTCGAAGCGGCCAAACGGTATGCGCGTGGCACCCCGCAGCGGTACGTCGCGCCCGATGCTGACCACCTGCAAATCCGGATAGTCGCTCTTCAAGGCCTCGATCGGTTCGAAGTAGTGCTCCAGGGCGCGCATGTCCGGTGTGTTGGGCACATCCAGCCCTATCGTGGGCGGCAGCCCTGCCTTGTAACCGGGATGCAGCAGTTCCGGGGACGCCCCACGCGGCGCATAGACGAAGCATCCGGCAAACCGGCTGGCGAATTCGGGATGGCTGGAGAGCAGATCGACATCTTCGCGAAGGGCGCAGGCGACCAGGTCGAACTGCTTGAACTGACCGATCACGTTTGGCTGGAACAGGCGTTCCGCCGAGGGGACGAACTTGGGAAAATTCTTTGTGGTGATCTTGGCCTGGCGGCGGCAGATGGCATGGAAGTTTTCCCAATCCTCCGGAAAATAGGATTGATAGACCAGCACATCGCACGGGTCGAAATTCTCGCCATCGGGAAATACCGGCACAATGCCGAAATGGCCGCCAAAGCGCGGCAGATCGTCCAGCGACTGCAACTTGTGCTTTTCAAGAAAGAGGCTGAATGCGGCTGCATCCTCGAACGGGAGCAGAAGATTGGTCTCATAGCCGAGCCTGGAGAACTCGATGGCCTCGAACAGGCTCATCACGCCATTGAAACCACCCTGCGGAATCGGGTGGCGGCCGAAGATGGACAGCTTCATAGGGGGATGGTCTTTGCTTCTATCTTCGGGCTGGGGAAGTTAGGCAAGAAAGGCCTTCTTTTTTGAAAAAAAGAAGCAAAAAACTTTTGCCTGCGCAGTCGCGGGCCGAGCCGGCAGCGTCCGCAACGGCTAAAAGTTTTTTGGTTCTTTNNCGCGCGCGCACGCGCGATAAAGCGGGCGGCGAGGTCGGTCTGCCCGGCCTCGATGGCGACCAGGGCGGCGCCGCCCTGCACTTCGGCATCCTCGCCATGCGCGGCAGCCAGAGTTTCAAACCACGATAGAGCCACCTCCGCCTCGCCGTTGATGGCAATCCGGTAATAGATCGCGACCTGCTGGCCCACGCTCCACGTGGTGCGGTAGGCCTCGCAAATGCGGATTGCCACGGCAGGCCGCGCGGAGGCGAGAACCATCGCCATCTGCAAGGCGCGGCCGGGCATGTCATGGCGCAAGCCGGCCACCAGGCGCATCATCGCGGCGAGATCGGCCTCCTGGCAGCCCCGCACGATCTCCCGCAGCCGCTCAGGCGTGGCGAAGAGCCGGGAGGTGCCATGGCCCGAAAACGGCACCCCGATCTGCGTGATGGAGACGATCTTGCCGATATCCTCGACCTGCCTGCGATCCTGATCGTCATACGGATCGTAGAAGACATAGGCCGGGCAGAGGCAGTCGCCTGCCGCAATTCCCATGCCGGCATTGCGGCCGAAGTCGAAATAGCTGGCGAAACGGCCGCCCGCGACCACCCGCGGATCGATCGAAGCCTGCGGCGAGAAGGCGATCGTGGTCGTCGCCTCAAGCACGCGGCTGAACTTGATGGCGCCGTATCCGCCTTGGCTGAACCCGAAGGTGACACGATTGGCGAAGCGCCCCGCAAGAAGCGCGCGTGCCGCGGGAACGACTGCCGCCATGTCGTCGGCCGGAAACCAGTTCGGCGACCGGGTCGTGATATCGAGGATGCTGAAGCCCGGGTTTTCGGCGGCCGGGCCGCAGCGCAGGCGCCCGGATGGCCCCAACCTCCAGGAATCGTTGAAGGCGATGACGAGCGTATCGGTACCATAATCGCGCAGGGAGCACTGCACGTGCTCCGTCTCGGCGATCATCGCGGCGTGGGCAGGCGCCAAAGCGGCGGCAGGGGCGGCCGTGATCAGGGTGGCGGGGGTAGGTGGAAAGGCCGGCGCCGCGCGTGCCCGGTTTTCGGATACGCGCGATCGCGACACAATGCCCTGGTGCTCGCGCAGCATAGTCTCCAGCTCTGCGAGCTGCCGGTAGGGTGCCACGATGACGCCACGCGCCTGCATCGTTTCGGCAACGCCCGGTGTAATGGCGCCCGGCACCAGCACCACGACCTGCCGCCCATCCCGTGACAGGCCGGTGATCGCCTGCTCAACGGCGTTGGCCGTGGCGGGATCGGCCAGGATGGTGGTCAGCGCGATCGAGAAGGGGGCTTTGTCCAGCCGCGCGGGATTTTCGCTGCCGGTATCGCGCCATCCTCGGCGCGTGAGGTAGCGGCGGCAGTTATGCACCGTAAGGTGGCGCCAGCGCAGTTGCTTGAGGCGCCATTCGTGGAGCACCACGAACGACCCCAGACCAAGGAGCGCGGTGAGGGCCACGATTACGAAAGCACCCATCAGGGGCGGCGGCACGGCCAGCATCACGTTCCTTTTCTCATTTGCCACAGAAGCCGGCGCCACAGAACCCGTCGCCGCAGGAGCCGGCCCGCGTCCGTCGCACCCCCACCTCAACGGCCAAAAGTTTTTTGCTTTCTTTTTTCAAAACCCAAGCCTTCCTCGCCTTCCTTTCTGTCAGCCAACCTTCTTCACCCGCCCCACATTCCGCCGTCCCGCCGTGACGTTGGCCGCCACCGCGCCACGCTGTGCCGCCAGTGCCGAACAAGCCAGGCGCAGACGCCGGAGGTCCTCCACGCCGGCCTGGTCCAGCAGCGGGGCGGCGGCATCGCTCGCATAGCCGAGCGCTTCGGGATCGGATGCGATGCGCAGGCCCTCCGCGCGCATGCGCAGGCACAGATCCAGCACTTGCGCGGCCAGACCTTCGAAGCTGAGGTCGAGACCACCCAGGCCCATCACGCTCTGCGTGCGCAGCACCATACCGAGGTAGTCAACCGCATCGGCATCCTCCCCCTCCTCGGCCAGTTGCAACCCGTTGACGGGGCCGGCCCTGAGAAGCTGCGGGGCTGGTGGATCGCCGCCGAGGGAGAGGATGCCGGTGGCCAGCCCCAGGCCGGGATCGGACTCAAGACGCGCCACCAGGCGATCAAGCCAGCCGAAGGCGACGGTGATCCCGGCCGGCAGCAAGGCCACGTATGGGGTGTCGATGCCGCCGAGCGCATCATTGATCGTCTCCTCGGCCCGCAGCCGGTGGGTTTGCAGGTTGCGCACGGCGGCGTGGATGAGCGTCACATCCTCGCCATTCGCCTGGTGGCCATCCAGCACGACAATGCGGGCCGAGAGATCGGCGCCGGCCCGATGCAGGGCCGCACAACAGGCATGCAGGCGTTCGATCCGCCCATCCGGCAGCACCAGGATCGTGACCAGGGGCATAGTGGGGGCAGCCAGCGCCACCAGCGGGAACCGCGAGGCGGTCTCTTCCAGGCGGGCTTGCAGGCTGATCATGGGGCCACGCGGCTTGCCCTCGGCCAGATCCTGGAAGAACGCGGCGACGACGCGGAACAGATCGGAGGTGCTGCGCGCGTCGGCCGCCGCGGCGGCACGCGCCTCCACCGCTTCAAGCTCGGACTGCAGCAGCTTCAATTGCCGCTCCAGGCCATCGATGCGGCGTTCGGCGCTCACCAATAACGGGCGGCGCAACGTTACGGCCTGGCCGATCGGCACCCCAGTGACACTGTCCTGCAGAATCACGTCGATCCGCGCGTTGGTGGCGATCAGGTTCCAGGGCAGAAAGTAGCTGAACGCGCAATGACCGCTGCCTTTGCCGGCCGCCTGCAGATCCTCGCGGAACAGCCCGGCGACCGTGGTCCCGGCATGAACGCCGTTGGCCAGCACATTAAGCACCACGCGCCGGTCCGGATCGGCCGGATCCCAGCACCAACCGGCCACCAGGCCATCGGCNNTCCTCGTCGATCAGCCGCACCAGATCCACGCGGCCCGGCACGATCAGGTCCGGCGGCAGGTCGGCGCAGAAACCGTGCCGTCCGTCGCCCACGCCGGCGAGCAGCAGATCGTCGCGGAACATGTCGCAGTGCAAGCCGCTGAGCGCCTGTGTGTTGCCCAGAAGAACCGACACCCGGCGCGGACCGAAGGGCGGCCGCGTGGCGGCACACCATCCGCGAATGGCTCCGTTGGGCTCCACCACGTCGATCTGCCCCTGCACGGGTGCGCCGCGTGTGCGGTGGGCTGTGGATTCAGCTACGGCGATGCGCATGCAGCCTGCACTCCCAATTTGTGCGCCCAGGCGGCGTCGATGGCGGTGGAGAGGAAGCCTGCGCCGCGTTCGGGCGAATATTCGCCTTGCATGACGGCAAGCCCGGCGGCGGACAGGCGCTGCCAAAGCTCAGGATCGCGATAGAGGCGCAGGGTCTGGCGGGCAAAGGATTTGGCATCGTCGGCCAGCAGCACGTGCACGTCCGGCACCAGGCCGCTGCCTTCGATTCCGACCGAGGTGGTCACGACTGGGATGCCGTAGGCGAGTGCGGTCATGATCTTGCCCTTCACACCGGCGCCAACCCGCAACGGACACACAAAGACGCGCGCGCGATCCATCACATCTTGGAGATCGGGTATCTGGCCAGTGACCTGCACATGCGCGCTGGCCAGTGCGGCTACCTCGGCGGTGGGATTGGCGCCGGCGACGATGAAGCGCAGCTTGGGCTCCCCGCGCTTCAGCCGGGGCAGGATCTCGGCGGAGAAATACTGTACCGCATCGACATTGGGGGGATGGCGGTAACCACCCAGGAACAGAACGTCGCGTCGTTCGGCAAAGCCCTTGGTGGTGCCGTAGGATCGCGACATCAGCGGCCAGGTGACCACCGGGGAGCCTTGTGCCATGTCGGCCAGCATGGCGGCCTCCACCCGGGAATGGGTGATGGTGCAATCGGCGGCGCGAATGGCGGCCAGTTCGCGCACCCGCAGCGCCTCGGCCTCCTCGGCCAGCACGGAATCACCGGCGAGTTCCGCCTGGCGCCGCATGCGCAGAAAATGCAGATCGGCGACGTGAAACAGCAAGGCCGCCTGTGGCGCAAATTCGCGGATATGGGCCAGCGTGCGTTCCAGCACGGTGAAGCGATAGACCAGGATCACGTCAAAAAGCCGGCCGTAGGTGCGCAGATAGGCTTCCGCGCTGAGATCATACGGCGCGTAGGTGCATTCTATGCCCTCTGCCTGAAGATCCGTTGTATATCCAGGCTGAAACAAAAAATTGTCCTGCGGCATGAAGACCGTGCCATAGCCTAAGGCGCGGCACGCCTGCAGCCCCAGCACGGTTTGCAGCGAGCCCGCATCCTGGTCCGGCGTGGGGGTGGAAGCATCGATCACCAGCATGCGCATCGTGACGCCGCGGGATTTCTCGGCATAGGGCGCCTCCCCGCTGGGCCGGTGCGCGGCCAGGCGGTTGCGCCAGCGCAGGAACAACTTCTTGGTGTTCAGCGCCTGATAGCTCTTCACATTGGTGGAAATATCGGTGCCCGATGTCTTGCCCTCATAATGCACAACGCGCGATTGCGGCTGGAACCATACCTGCTGGCCGCGATCTGCGATCCGCAGGCAGAGATCGGCATCCTCGCAATAGGCGGGCGCATAGCGCGCATCAAAACCGCCCAGTGCGTTCCAGGTTTCACGCCTTATGGCAATCGAGCAGCCGGAGATATAATCCACCTGCCGCGCGTAGGCGTAATGCGGACGGTTCGGATCGTCATTACGGCCGTAGTTCCAGGCGCCGCCGTCACGCCAGATGATGCCGCCGGCTTCCTGCAGGCTGCCATCGGGATAGAACATCTTGGATCCGACAAGGCCGGCCTTGGGGAAGCTTGCGAAACTGCCGATCAGGGAATCGAGCCAGCCATCCACCACGCGTGTATCGTTGTTCAGCATCACCAGCCAGGTGCCGCGCGCCGCCTGCCCGCCGATATTGCAGCTGGTGATGAAGCCGCCATTGGTCTTCTGCAGCAGCGTGCGCATCTGAGGCAACGCGGCCAACAGCGCGCCGCTGCCATCCGGTGACGCATCGTCGACCACGATCACCTCGGCGCTGAAGCGCGAGCGATGGGCGAACAGGCTGTCGAGGCAGTTCAGCGTGTAGGCGATCTGGCCATAGACGGGGATGACGATGGAGACATCGGGCGTATCGTCCGCAGGGGCCAGGCGGTTCGGCATGCTTGCAAGCATGGCGAGTGCTGCGGCAGTGTCCGGCGCTGACTGGCGCAGGGCAAAGCGATCCAGGAAGGCCTCGCCACGCTGAGCAGCCCGGATGACCGGATCATCCACCCGGCGGTCATAGGGATCAGCCGAATCCGGCAGGCTGGGCTGCTCGGCCAATCGCCAGCCAAAGCGATGAGAAGGTGGATCGAACCATGCGGTTTGCCGGGCGTGCTCCGGCTCGGCCCGGGTGCTGAGCGTCTGCAAGCGCAGCAGACGCTCCTCCTGTGCCACAAGGCGGTGGGCGAGACCCGCGGCCCGCCCTTCCTCGCCGCGGGGACGCGAGGCCGGCCGGGGACCTGGCAATGTCGCCGCCAGCGCCGGGTGTGCCGGGGAGGAAGGGCGCTCCAGAACGCCGGTCTCCAGCGGCGGTAAGGGGGCTGCCGCCAGCAGATAGAGATGCGCGATGTCGCGGGGGATAGGCCCATCCCGCAGCACGGCGATCCGCGCCTGGTCGAATGCCCCATGCCGCACGAGGGATCCGGCGATGGCGCGCTGAATATAATGGGCATGGTGGGGTGCCAGGCGGCGCAGGACGGAGGGTGCGAGAACATCCAGACTGACCACCACGGCAATGCCGCCGGGCGCGAGTGTTGACAGCATTGCCTCGGCTTGGCTCACCGCCGCATCGCCGCGCAGGGGGGTGAGGTGAAGCGCGATATCGCGTCCGGGCTCCGCGCCGCCGGGGCTATCCCACTGCGCGATCGTGCGCCCGCTCAGCAGCGGCGCGATCAGGCGCCGACGGTGCGTAGCCGGAATGTCGGCCTCGTCCTCTGCCCGTTTGAGGCCGGCAAGCCTCATGGGTGCAGACGTCCGGATTGGCGTTTTTCCACCGAGATCTCGCGCACGTGCTCGCAACCGTAGCCTCCGCGGATGAGCTGGTCAGCCAGCCTGAAACCACACACTGGGTTCACACGCGGCGGCAAGCTTCGGAATCTACCTAGGCGTTGCCGGCCAAGGGGTGGCAACGTCGGGCAACCGCGGAAATCCGTTCCTTTTTCAGCGAGAAGGACCAAAGCACGTTTCCAGTTCACGTTTTTGTGCACTGCCTGAAGGCAGTGAGAAAGATTGAAGTTTGCGGTTTGCGATGCGGAAGAAAAGGCCTGCGGCACGATGGCGAACCGGACTCACTGCATCGTGAAGCGGCAAGTGATGGAAGAATTTCTACCGCCGGATGTAAATGGTGATGCGGTGGCCATTATCGTTGCTCAAGTCATGCCACTTGCCACGCAAGGTGTTTCAGATGCGCCGCTTTGACGTGGAGACGTCGTTCCATTTTCCCTACGCCACCTTCGCAAGTGCCGCAGCGTTTGCCGAATTTTCAGGCGACAGCCAAAGGCTGTTTGACGCCCGATATGCCTACGAGGTTGCACTGGCCCGCGCAGCCCGCGAAAATAGTCATATTTCGCCGGGAACATGCGGGATCTGTCTGAGCCAGACAACATTCTCCACCATTATACCCGATGCTGCGCCGCACACGGAAAACCCAGAACCAAACTGGCGCGAGGAGCAGGTGTGCGCGTGCCCGGAAAGGCTGAACGCCCGCTTTCGCGCGATGCTTCAGGTGATCGATGCGGAAAGCGGCCTGCTGCCCTGGATGCGTGTGCTGGTGCTCGGGGCGTCGCAAGCCATCGAACAGCATATCGATGTCCGGGTTGCCGCGATGATCACGCGCCGGCGATCGGGCCGCTTGCAGCCCGCGACTGAGCGGGAGGAGGCGGCCTACCATCTCATTGTCTCCAGCGAGCATCTTCATGCCGAGCCGATGCTGCAAAAAACGTTGCAATCGATGCACGCCGCGCTGATGCCTGGCGGAAAGCTGGTGTTTACCGCGCCATTCGATGCCCGCGCCACCGAAACACGACCAAGCCGGCCAGGCGCGCCCGGCGTGCTGGGGTGGGACATTCTGGACCGGATCGAGCGCGCGGGGTTCGATTCCGCCGCCGCACATCTCTTCTGGTCGGAGGAGTTCGGCTATCTGGGTCCCTTCAACCTGATCTTCTCCGCGTCCGCCTGAGCCGATGCCGGCGCCGCCCAGTCTCGTGGAGGGTGAGGTGCGGGTCGATCCGCCGTTCAGCGTGAGCGGCTGGTGCCGGCTGCCCGGGCAGCCACGCGCCCGCGCCGAGATCGAGATCCTGGTCGATTCGCGGCCGGTATTCGCCATGGTGGCGCGGGAGGTGCGGCCGGGCTTGGGCGACGGCATGCACGGCTTCAGCCTGACCTTGCCGGTGGCGCTGCGCGGACCTGCCACCTGTGTGGTGGAGGCACGGGAGCGCGAAAGCGGCATCACCTTCGGCCGAGCGGTGCTGTTTGAGGGGGCGATCGCCCAACCTATCGAGGACCGGCTGAGCGCGCTGGATCATAGCCAGTTGCTGCACGCCCTGACCGGCCCCGGCCCCGATGCGGCCATGGTTCTGCGCGGGCATTTTGCAGCCCTGGGCGAGCAATTGCTGGACCCTACCGGCGATGCGGCGATCAGCCGGCAGAGAGCGGCGCTGGCCCGCCGTGTGGCAGGCCTGCCGCTCTCGACCAGGCCAGCGGTGAGCGTGATCGTGCCGGCCTCCGACAGCATCGCCACGACGCTGGGTTTGTTGACGGCGCTACACGGCCTCGCCGAGGCGACCCCTATTGAGGTGATCCTGGCTGATGATGGCACCGAGCCGCGTACGGCACTGCTTCCGCAGGCCGGCCGCGGACTACGTTACGCGCGCGATCCCGCCGGCCTGACTGGCCATGTGCTGAACCAGCTTGTTCTGGAGGCACGCGCGCCGGCGATATGCTTTGTGGATCAGGCCGCCGACAGCTTCCCCTGGGCATGGCCCGAGCCGGGCACGCTTGAGAACCAGGTTCATCTCGGCGGCTGGCTGGCACGGGGTGCCACCACGCCGCAGGGTGCACGCCGGCACGGCCCGCATGGGTTCGCCCTGTATCTGGCGCGCGCGACGATCACCGAAGCCGGCGGCTTCGAACCCACATTGCCGGCGATCGAGGCCTATGCCGACATGGCCCTGAAATGCGATCTGCTCGGGGCGCACGTAACCCGGTGGGTCAGCTGATTTCGCTAGCTTTGCGGTGTTTGCCCCCTGGATGGAGTGCCCGGTAGACAACACTTCACTGGCTGACGATCGAGGCGGCGCTAAACACCAGTGGCCGCGGATTGCCGAGTGTGCTGGCGGGTGGGTCACATTTTGTGGCCGGAATGTCGACGCGCATCCAGCGGGGGAGCCGGCTGCGGTGAACGAGGGCGGCGGTCCCATCAGCGCCGTGACCACCCCGACGGCTTTGGCTGCCAGGGTTAACCGAGACGATCTGCAAACGACCGAATAGCTCCAGAGGAGACATGGCGTACACCCGGTCGCGTCGCGTCCGAACGCGCCCGACATGGCTGCTGCTGGCCCGGCGTCCCATGACCGAGGATTCAACGAACTGTCGAAACGGGACAGGATTATTTGATCGAAACTGTATCTATGCGGCACCCCCCAACACCGTAGCGTGAAATCTGATGGGCGTGTCAGCATGGGCTAGGTGCTCCTTCGGCGGCGGACGCGAGAGCAATCTGTGGATCATACGATATGGTAAGAATTCAGTGGGGCCGGCTCATTATCATCGGTGCGGCGGCGGCTTGCCTGTGGCCGCGGGCCGCCATGGCACAGAGTGCCGGCGCAAATACGGCACAAAGCGTTACCGCGACGGCCGCGCCAGCCGGGGCGGCCAAGAAGGATGGCGTGGAAGAGGTCCTGGTGACAGGAACCAAGCGGTCTTTGGCCATCACGAAAGTACCCATGAGCATTGCCGCCTTCAGCAAGGCTCAAATGGATGTCCAAAGCGTGCGCACGGCTGCCGACATCGCGGCGCTGACGCCGGGCTTCGACATCGAAACGCAGTCCAACCCTACCGGCGGCGGGCCCAGCAGCGGTGGCGCGACCGAGGTTTCGATCCGCGGCATCGCCTCGCTTAACGGCGATGCCACCACAGGCATCTATATCGACGACACCGCCATCCAGGTGCGCAATACCCTCAACGGCACGTCGGGTTCCACCTTCCCGCGCGTGTTCGATCTGCAAAGTGTCGAAATCGATCGCGGGCCGCAGGGCACCCTGTTCGGTGCGGCGGCCGAGGGTGGTGCCGTGCGCTTCCTCACCCCCGACCCGAGCCTGACCGACTATACGGGCTATGCGCGCAGCGAAGTCTCCGGCACCGTACATGGGGGCCCGAGCGAAGAGGCGGGCCTGGCCCTGGGCGGCCCGATCGTTTTGGACAAGCTCGGCTTTCGCGTCAGCGCGTGGTTTCGTGACGATGGCGGATATGTCACGCGCGATAACTGGGAAACGGGCCAGACGACGCCCAATTCCAACTGGCAGAACACCCAGGCCTACAAAGCCGCGTTCACCCTGGCGCCGACCGATTGGCTGAAGATCACGCCCTCGGTCTACACTCAATATCAGCACAGCAACGACACCTCGGTGTTCTGGACCTCGCTTTCCGATCTGGGCAGCGGCAAGCTGGTGAACGGCAACGCGCTGCAATTGCCCTACACGGACAAATACACGCTGCCCTCGATCAAGGTTCAGGCGGCGCTGGACGATGTTACCATCAATGCCATTTCCTCGTATTTCGTGCGCACCAATACGGCGGTGGCGGACGAGACCAATTCCGAATACGCATCCGACGGTTTCGGGGCGGTGTATTTCCCGACCGTGCCGAACGGCCATGTGCTGGCGCCGCTCAACAATACCACCACGCAGACCGAATGGACCGAGGAACTTCGCCTGCAGAACACCGATCACGACGATCGGCTGAACTGGCTGGTCGGTGCGTTCTATTCCGATTACAACCAGCACGACGTGGAAAGCGAGAGCGACAGCCATTTCGCCGAGGTTCTCTCGCAATTCGGCACCACGCCGATCGATTATTTCGGCTTCAATCCACTCGGCAATGTGGTCTACCTGGCCAGCGAAAAAACCGCCGAGTATCAGCTGGCGGGGTATGCGAACCTCTCCTACCGGGTGTTTGATGGTGTGACCGCATCGGCTGGCGTACGGATCGCGCAGGACCGGCTGAGCTATTTCCTGTTCGGCGATGGCCCCGGCAATGGCGGGCCGGCCACCACCACGGGCGATCAGAAGGGAACGCCGGTGACGCCGCGGTTCAGCCTGACATGGCAGGCTACCCCGAACGACATGCTCTACACCACGGTGGCGCAGGGCTACCGCATCGGCGGCGTCAATGCGCCGCTGCCGATCCCTCTGTGCTCGCAGGATTTGGCCAATATCGGTCTGACACAGGGCCCCAAGACGTATAATTCGGACTCATTGTGGAGCTACGAGATCGGTGAAAAGAGCCGGCTGTTCGATGGCCGGCTGCAGTTCGAGGCGAGTGCCTTCCATATCGACTGGAGCAATATCCAGCAGAAAGTGGTTCTGCCGATCTGCACATTCGCTTTTACAGAGAATTCCGGATCGGCCACGGTGAACGGTTTCGACCTCAAGGCTACCGCGCGGGTGACACCGCAGCTGCTGCTGGGCATTTCGGTGGGTTATACCGATGCGAAATACGACAACACGCTCAGTGTCGGCAAATCCATCGCAATTGACGCCGGCGACACGCTTGGTCAGACACCTTGGGACGTGATCGTTTCTGCAGAATACGATTTCGCGGTTACCGGCAGCAAGACCGGCTACTTCCGGGTGGAGGACATCTTCCACAGCGAAAATTCGGGTCCTTACACTTTCCAGCATTCGGACGCCTATAATTACGATCCGACACTGGTTCCAAATCCAGGCACCAACCAGTTGAACATCCGTACGGGAACCCGCTTCGACGGCTTCGATATCTCCTTGTTCGGCACCAATCTGCTGAATTCCCATCCGCAGCTTGATCTGGCGCATGCGACGGTAACCTCGCCGGTTTATGTGGCGACGACGCTGCGGCCGCTGACGGTGGGTTTGACGGGGACGTATCACTTTTAGAAAAGGATTATCTTCTTTTTTGAAAAAAAGAAGCAAAAAACTTTAGCCTTATGGCGGACGCTGCCGGCTCGGTCCGCGACAGCNNCCCCGATGCCGCGCCGCCGGGTGGCTCCCCGCAATACGCGGATGCCCAAAAATATTGCCGCGCAACGTGCTCGCCTCATACTCGGTGCGATACCGTCCGCGGCGCTGTAATTCCGGCATGATGTAGTTGGTGAAATCCATCACCGTGCCGGGTGTGGTCAGTTGACGCAGCAGAAAGCCGTCCACGTCCATCGCATCCGCCCATTCCTCAACCTGGTCGGCCACATCTGCGCCGTGGCCGCAGGCGAACAGGCCGAGATGGCCGGAGATGCGGGCGGCATCTTCCATGATGTCGCCCACCGTGGTGCCGGCGCGGTAGGGGTAGTTGGCAAGATGCTGGGTGCCGGGGCCGCCGCGGCGCACGATGTCGGCAATCAGCTCGCCGGTGCCGTATTTCTGGAGGTCCGTGCCGGAGCCGAACATGTGCGCGACGTAGCCATCGGCGCGCGTCATCGCCTGATACTCGTCCCGCAGCATGTGCGCGGCCTGCCGTGTATGCGCTGCGATCAGCGTGCAGCCGACCAGCACGCGGATATCGTCAGGGTTGCGCCCCTGGGAAGCGGCTTGCGCGCGCACATCGCGCACGTTCTGCCTTACCGCCTCCACCGAACGGCCACCGACGAACACCACCTCGGCATGGGTGCCGGCGAAGCGCTTGCCGCGGCCGGAGGCGCCGGCCTGAAACAGCACCGGCGTTCGCTGCGGCGATGGCTCGCACAGATGCGGGCCGGCCACGGAGAAATATGTGCCCTTGTGATCGATGCGGTGTACGCGGCGCGGATCGACATACATGTTGCCGCCGGCATCGCGGACAACCGCGTCCTCATCCCAGCTTGCCTCCCACAGCTTGTAGCAGACATCCATGAATTCATCGGCGCGATCATATCGTTCATCATGCGTCAGCAGGTTTGGCGCGACGCCGAAATTTTCCGCCGCATTGGGCAGATAGGAGGTGACGATGTTGAAGCCGATCCGGCCGCGGCTGAGGTGATCGAGCGAGCTCATGCGCCGGGCCAGGCCGAACGGCACTTCGTAGGAGGTGGAGATGGTGATGGCGAAACCGATATGGCTGGTCGCGGCCGCCATGGCGGCGACAGGGATCATAGGATCGTTGATCGGCACATGCATGCCTTCGCGCAGTGCGATGTCGCGGCTGCCGCCAAAGCCTTCGGCAATGCCGAGAATGTCCGCGGTGAACAGCGCATCGAAGCGGGCGCGTTCGCAGATGCGGGCGAAATCCGGCCAAAATTCCGGGGTGTTGTAGCGCCACTTGGTATTCGCTGGATGCTGCCACAGGCCGTAATTGTTGTGGCTGACCGTGCTCATGTCGAGCAGGTTGAACGACAGATGGCGGCGTCGTCCCGCCGGCGCAGGCCCTTCCGTCATGCCCGGGTTTCCCCGGCAAGATTTGACGCTTTCATGCGGTATCGGCTGCCGGGATGGGTGTCCGCCAGACGCGGCGTGCCAAGTATCTGCTCGCGCAGCGTGCCGCCGTGATAGGCGCCACGGTGCAACCCGCGGCGCGCCAGTTCGGGTATCAGGAAATCGCCGATATCGCGGATGGTCGCGTCGGTCTCCAGTTGGCGGCAGAGGAAACCATCCAGATCGTACGTCTCAACCCATTCCTCCACCTGGTCCGCCACACGCTCCGCGCAGCCGACCGAGAGAAAAGGATTGCGATCCAGCAGCAATGCCCGATCCATGATCTCGCCCACCGTGGTGCCGGCGGGATAGTTGTAGCGGCTCATATGCGCAGCCCCCGGGCCGCCCAGGCTGATGATCTCCTCCTGCGTGGTTTCGCGGCTGAACCGGGTCAGATCCAGGCCGGCGCCGGATTGATGGGCGAGATAACCATCAGCGCTCGACAATTCCTGGTAGGAAGCCAGCCTGGCCCGCGCCTCCGCATCGGTGCGCGCGACGATGAAGCCGGAATCGCTGATCACGCGCACATCTTCCCGCCGCCTACCGGCGGCGGCCACGGCCGCGCGGGCATCGGCCACGTTGGCCTTCACCGCTTCCCAGGTGCGGCCGCCGACGAAAATCACTTCGGCATGCTGGCCGGCAAAGCTTTTGCCGCGGCCGGAACTGCCGGCCTGAAAGATCACTGGCGTGCGCTGTGGCGATGGTTCGCACAGATGCGGCCCCGCGCAGGAGAAATAGCGGCCCTGGTGATCGATGCGGTGCACGCGGGCCGGATCGGTGTAGATATGATTCACCCGGTCGCGCATCACGGCGTTCTCCTCCCAGCTTTCCTCCCATAGCCGGTAGCAGACCTGCATAAACTCGTCGGCGAGATCGTAACGCTCGTCATGGGCGTATTGGCCGGGCAACACGCCGTAATTCTCGTCGGCATTGGGCAAATACGTGGTGACGATATTCCACGCCACGCGGCCGCCGGTCAGATGATCCAGGGTGGAAAACCGGCGGGCATGCGCGAAGGGCGGCTCATAGGTGGTGGAGACGGTGGCGCCCAGCCCGATATGGCGCGTGGCGGCCGCCATAGCGGAGAGTATCATCACCGGATCGATATTGGGCACATGCATCGCCTCGCGCAGCGCCACATCGTTGCTGCCGCCATAGCCGGCGGCCACCCCGATCAGGTCGGCGAAGAACACGCTATCGAACAACGCCCGCTCCGCCGCCCGCGCGTGATCAATCCAGTAGGACAGATCGGTGTAGTGCGGCTTGCGATTGGAGGGCAGGCGCCACAGCCCATAGTTGTTGTGGCTGACCGCGGCCATGTCCAGCACATTGAAGCTCAGATGCGTGCGGCGTTTGGCCGGTGGCGTGGTTGTCATGGGTCGCTCCCTGTCAGGCGCGTGCCGCGGCGCTGCAGTGTTTGGGTTCCGATGATCGCCGCCACGCAAAGCCCAACCAGCAGGGTGGAAACCGCAGCGAGCGTGGGGTCCATCTCGTCGCGCACGTTCGACCACATGCGCACCGGCAGGGTGGCGCCGTCGGTGCCGGTCAGGAACAGCGCCACCGGCAGCTCATCGAAGGAGAGCAGGAAGG
Source organism: Acetobacteraceae bacterium (assembly GCA_003133065.1). Lineage (GTDB taxonomy): Bacteria > Pseudomonadota > Alphaproteobacteria > Acetobacterales > Acetobacteraceae > BOG-908. Next base: position 9,420 of record PKZM01000189.1, on the reverse strand, counting down.
CGAACAGCATGCCNNGCCCCGAGGCCGGCGGCCGCCAGCTCCAGCGTTTGATCGAAGGTTTCGAGTGCGGCATTCACGCTCAGCACCACCACCGGCACAACGAGGCAGACATGCGCCAGCAGGATCGACCAGAATGAGCCGATCATGCCCAGGCGGGCGAAGAAGAAATACATGCCGATAGCGGCCACCACGCCCGGCAGCAAAAGCGGCGTGTTGACCAGCAGAAGGGTGAGCCGGCGGAAGCGGAAGCGCCCGCGCATCAGCCCGAAACTGCCCAGCACGCCGATCGGCGTCGCGAGCGCGACAGTGGCCACCGCCAGGCGAAGGCTGTTGGCAGTCGCCAGCATCCAGCGCGGCGAGTGGAAATAGCTGCCATACCACTGCAAGGAGAGGCCGGTCGGCGGAAAGCTGAGATATGCGCCGGCGCTCACCGACATGATCGCCACCACCACGATGGGGGCGTTCAGGAGGATGATGGCCGTCCAGGCCCAGATTCGAATGGCGCTGCGCATTAGAAAGGAAGCGGTTCTTTTTTGAAAAAAAGAACCAAAAAACTTTTGTTTCTTGAGTCACGTGCTGATGCCGGCGTGTCGGATCGTTGGGCAGAGCAAAGGGATAAAAGTTTTTTGCTTCTTTTTTTCAAAAAAGAAGATCTTTCTTTTCCCTTGCCTTGCTTCATCGGTTTGAGTCCTGCTTCGCCACACGCAGCATCATCAGCACCGCGACCAGCGTGCAGGCGAGCAGCACCGTGCTCAGCGCCGCGCCGAAACCCCAGTCCAGTTGCCCTTCGAACTGCGCCATGATCACCATGGCAATGGTCACGTCGCGCCGCCCGCCCAAGAGTGTGGGCGTGATGAAGAAACCGAAACAGAACACGAAAACAATCAGCGCGCCGGTGAACAGGCCGGGCAGGCTCAGTGGCAGGTAGATGCGGCGGAACACTTGCCACGGCGGCGCGCCCAGGCCCTCCGCGGCCGATAGCAGGGAAAGATCGATGGTGCGCAGCCCGGCGTAAACGGGCAGCACGAAGAATGGCAGCAGGATCTGCACCATCGCCAATTGCACTGTCGCTGTATGGAACAGGAACTGCGTGGGCCGGCTGATCAGGCCGGCCCACAGCAGCGCGCCGTTGAGGATGCCCGTGCGGCCAAGAATGACCATCAGCGCGTAGGTGCGCACCACCGTGCTTGCCCAGAACGGCACGAACAACAGCCCGAGCGCGATCCGCGCCACGGCCGGGCGCGCGATGGTGCAATAATACGCCACCGGAAAGCCGCAAATCGCCGTCGCTGCCGTCACCACCACGGCTAGCCGGAAGGTGCGTGCCAGAACCTGCAGATACACCGGATGCTCGATCATCCGCTGGTATTGTTGCAGGCCCGGTTGTGGGTCGGTGAAACTGTCGGCCAGCATGACGCCGACGGGGCAGACATAGACCACGGCCAGCAGAACGATCAGCGGCAGCGCCAGCAGGCCGGCGCCTGAAAACAAGCGTTGAGAAGGGACTGGCTGGGCGGTGCCGCCGGCGAGCGCCACGTCCATCATGGCGTGGGAAACACCAGGCAATCTTGCGGTTCCACGTGCAGCACCACCGGATCGCCGACCGCGAACGTGGCGGCCGACGCCCGCAGATGAACGCGCGCGGTCAGCCGGGGGCCATCGAGATCGACTTCGTATTCGACTGCACCGCCCAGGAAATTGACCAGGTCGATGCGGCCAGCCAACACATTCACCTCGCGCCCCGGGGCGCGAGAGGCCACGTGCACCTGCAGCTTCTCCGGCCGGATCAGGACCGAGACCGCCCGGCCCGCCGACATCGGCGCCGCGGACCGGCCGCGCATTTGCCGGCCGTCCGGCAGCGTGACGATCGCCCGGCCGGCGCCTGCTTCGGCCAGGGTACCGCCGAGAAAATTCGATTCGCCCAAAAACCCAGCGACGAACACGGATTCCGGCGCATCGTACAGCGCCGCCGGCGCACCGCACTGCACGATTTGTCCGTTCTGGACGATGGCGATTTCGTCCGACAGGAACATGGCCTCCTCCTGATCATGCGTCACATAGACGACCGTCAGATCGAGCTGTCGCTGCAGGCGCTTCAGCTCGGACTGCACGGATTTGCGCAATTGCCGGTCCAACGCGCCCAGGGGCTCATCCATGAGCAGCAATTGCGGCCGGAACACGATGGCCCGCGCCAGCGCCACGCGCTGCTGCTGGCCACCCGAGAGCTGGCGCGGCAGCCGCGCCGCCACACCCTGAAGCTCAACGAGCGCCAGGGCTTCCTGCACCACGGTCTCGATATCGCGGCGCGCGCGATGGCGCATACGCAAAGGAAACGCCACGTTGTCGAACACCGACATGTGCGGGAACAGCGCATAGTTCTGAAACACCATGCCGATGTCGCGCATATGCGGGGGAGTGCGGGAAATATCCCGGCCGGCGAGGGTGATGCTGCCGGAATCCGGTTTATCGAAGCCGGCAATCATCTTCAGCGTCGTTGTTTTTCCCGATCCGCTCGGCCCCAGCAGGCTCACGATCCGGCCGGCCGGCACCGACAACGAAAGCCCACGCAATGCCACGGTGCCGTCCGGATAACTGCGCGTCAGTCTGTCCAGAACCAGGCAAGTGCCGGATCGTACACCTGCACCGGAGAACCCGAGATCGGCTGCCATGTTCATCTATGCCCGATCACGACAATATCCATTCCGCCCAGGCTTGCGTCACACGCTTGCGGTTATCGCGTTCCCATATCTGATCGGCGAAGAAGCCTTCGGCCAGATGGGCGCTCGGCAGCATCCGCAGCCGTTCCGGCGGCAGGAAATGCGCGGCATCCATATTGGTGAATCCGTAATCGATCAGCATGGCAAGACGCGCCTGAACCTCGGGGATGCAGCAGAAGGCGACGAATTTCATGGCGTTCGCGATATTAGGCGTACCGCGCAGCACGATGTGATCGTCGTAGACAAAATTGGCGCCGTGCCAGGATACGCCCACCGGCAGCTTGCGTTGCAGCAGCGGGCCGATGCGGCCATTCCAGGCCGTGCCCAGCACTGTCTGGTTATCCGCCATCAATTCAGCCGATTGCGCGCCGGTCGCCCAATAGGTGACGATGCTGTCCTTGATGCGATCCAGAGCGCGGAATGCGCGCTTCACGTCGAGCGGATAGAGCTTATCCATCGGCACACCGTCCGCCAGCAGCGCGGGCCACAGATCCACGCCGATCCCCTGACTGCCGGACATGTAGTTGCGTGGGCCGGGGAAGCGCTTCAAATCCCAATAATCGGCCCAAGTGACCGGCGCCGTTGCGAACGCATCGGTGCGATAGGTCATGACGGTGGCGACGGTGACGTAGCTCACCGAGTATTTGTGGCGGTACTGATCCTGCAAGCCCGGAGCATCGATCAGCGAATAATCGATCGGCTCGAGGTAGTCGCCATCCTGCAGCAGGACCAGCGAATTGCCGTAGCCGAGTGTGGCCGTGTCCCACTCGATATTCCTGGTTTCTACCTGCGCCTTGATCTTGGGGATCGCGAACCCCTCGGTCTCGATGATCTCGATCCCTGTCAAATTCTGGAACGGTTCGTAGACAGCCTTTCGTTCAGCCTCCGCCAGCGCGCCCCCTGAGTTGGCAACTCGTAATTGGCCCGACCCCTTCAGCCGGTTCGGTATGGTGGGAACGTCAGGCAGCAGGTTCAGGGTTTGGCCGCGGGCCTCGCCGAGCGTCAGGCCGGCAGCCATGGCTTCCGCCATGAAGCGGCGCCGGTGGATGTGGATCACGCGCAGGGGATCCAAGGACGGAAGACCTTCTTTTTTGAAAAAAAGAAGCAAAAAACTTTTACCCTCTGGCGTACGCTGCCGGCGAGGCTCGCACCAACAGTCAAAAGTTTTTTGCTTCTTTTTTTCAAAAAAGAAGACCCTTCTTCCTTCATGTCATTCGACCCATCACAACCCTTCCTCGGTGATGCTCACCTCAAAGCGCCGCTTGCGCAACTCGGCCAGATAGGGTTCCACGGCAAAGAACTCCTCCGGCGCCCACACCCCCGGGCGCGGCGGGGCCAGCAAGATCAGCTGCGCGGCGATCGATCCATTCATCGATGTGGCGGCATCGGCATACACGGCATATTCCGGATCGGGACGCACGATCACGTCACAACGCACCCGGCACGGCTTGCCATTGCGCGTGCCGGTGCCGACGGCAAAATGGATTTCGTGGCTTTCCTGCGGGGGGATGGTGTGCCGGTGGGTGGCGATGTTGCGATCAATCACCGCTTGCAGCACATCGACCGGATCAACCTGCACGCCGCCCACGACCACCGGTTCATCCGAGCGGCCGAACCCCGCCTTCACCAGCCCGACCCAGGCTTCGTGGGTACGCTCCGGCAGATGCAGCTTCCAGGTGAACTCGCGTATGCCCTTGTCGCGTATGCCATCGGCCAGCGGCACCGTCAGCGGCTCGGAATGCGGCGAATACATGAATTTTGTTGAGCCCCAGGGGGCGGGCAGATCGATGGTTTCCGTTCCCTCCATCGCCGGCACATCCACATGCCGTCCCTCCAGGAACTGCCGGCTGGGCTGCGCATATTCGGCGAGCAGCGTGGCGACGTTGTAGGTCGGCACCAGAACCGGGCTCTCCGCACCCAGCAGTTCCGCCGCCCAATAGAGATTGATACGATCGATCGTATCCAGACGGTCGGCCACCACGCGGCAGAGAACGTTGGACATGCCGGGGTCCGCGCCGGTGCCGATGACGGCGGTCACGCCGGCCGCGCGAAATCTGTCATGCCAGGCTTTTTGGGCCACGGTGAAGGTGCCCAACCCGCCCAGATCCATATAGGCAACCCGCGCTTGCAGGCAGGCGGCGAAGATGGCCATTTGAAACCCAGCCAAGGTAGGCACGGCATTGATGCAGAGATCCGCGCCGGCGATCGCGGCCGACATCGACGCGCCGTCGCGCACATCGAGCTTGACCACCTGCAACCGCGGATCGCCCAGCGCAGCCGCCAGGGTTGTAGCCTTTTCCTCGGAGACATCGCAGATGCGAATGCCATCCAATGGGCAGATCGCGTGGTGGGATACGAGATCACGAACGATGCCAGCGCCGATCAGCCCCGCACCGCCCAGAATGGTGATCCTCATACGCCTCCCATCGGGCATCCGGGCGACCGGATGGACGCCATTTTCCGCCTTATCCTAGACGGCGCGCCCATCCGGTTCTGCCCATGGATCGTCCAACCCGCGGCGGGATCTTATCGACGAACTGTTGAAAACGCGGCTGGGTCGCAGGAGGAAGCAAAACTGTTCTTTTTTGAAAAAAAGAACCAAAAACTTTTAACCCTTGCGTACGCTGCCGGCCCGGTCCGCGACAGCACAGGCAAAAGTCTTTTGCTTCTTTTCTTCAGAAAAGAAGACTCTCGTCCTTCATGGCTCAAGCACTCGCCAGCCGCCGCGCCATCAATTGCAGGCGAAGCTCCAGCCGCGACACCGAATCGAACTCGATATTCAGAATTTCGCAGATGCGGCCAAGCCGATACAGCAGCGTATGGCGATGGACGCCCAGTTGGCGGGCGGCAAGGCTGACATTACCCTCGGTATCGAGCAGACATTCCAGCGTCTCGACCAGCGAGCCGTGCAAGCTGCGATCCTGCTCCTCCAGCGTCACGATGGCAGGGCTGACCTCGCAGGGCCGCGCATCAGACGTCAGGTTGCGGGCCATCCGGGCCAGCATGACAACCTGGGCCGAATAGAGAACATCGGCCCGCGGGCGCAGCACGCGGCTGAGGCGCAAGGTTTCGCAGGCCTCGCTATAGGATTCCGCAAGCTCTGCCAGCCTAAGGTCGGCGCGCGTCATCGCGAGCCTGCAGGCGCGTCCGGCCTCCGCCAGAGCGGTCGCCAGGCGTTCGGCCCACTGCTTGGTCCGCCCCACCCGGCGCTGCAGGATATAGACCAGGCGGTTGTTCTGTTGCGCCATCGCCCGTACACCGAATTGCCGTGCGAGCCCCGCGCCGACCATCTGGATGGCGTCGGCCACGTTGCCCGCACGTGGCTCGACGATCAGCAGGCAGAGCGGCTCATTCGCCGCCAGGCCGAGTTCACGAACCAGCGCCCCATTGAGGACCGCCCCGCGTTCCAGCTCCTTCAGCCATCGCTCAGCCAAGGGCAGCGGCGTTGCCGCCTGAGCGGCTTCCTCGCGCCGAAGCAAAAGTGCCGCCGCAGCGGCGGCGGTTCCGGCGATCAACTGCTCCCAGCGTGGCAGGGGTGCCCGTAGGCCTGCCAAAATCATCCAATCCCGGCGCTGTGTCGCCAGTGGCATGGCCAGGCCGAAGACGTGGTTATTCACCACCAGATGAAGCGGGCAGGATCGTGCATGTTCGAGGCCGGCCAGAGCGGCGGCGAACTGCGCCTGGGTTTGGCGGCCACCAGCTTGGCCATCCAAAGCTGCATGCCACTTGCTGGAACCGTGCAGCGACCCATCGGCGCCGAAAATGCCAACCGGACAGCTCAGCGTGCCGGCAATGCGGTCGCACAATTCCGAGATGCCCGCGCCGTGCAACACCAGATCCAGCAGCTTGCGGCCCAGCTCTTCGGAGCGCTCAAGCGACTGGAAGTGGCTGTACAGCAGGGGCGCCAGAACCGCGCGGGTGATATCACCGAAATTGACTTCCCAGGCGAGGCCAATAATGGGGATGCCACAGGCATCGCTGGCCTGCAGCATCTGCGCTGGCACATCCGGCATGTACCGCCCGAGCGCGATGACGAGGGCGGCGGAGTTTTGCCGCTGCATGATCTGAAAAATATCGCGCTGCAAAGAGGGGTCCTGACTCAGCGCGATACCCGAGGTCAGCAGCAACTCCCCCTCCGACAGGGAGTCCTCGGGATCACTATGATCGACCACGTGAACCCAACTCACCGCACGATTAAGTCCGCTGCGACCAGCAAGAATGGCGCCCCGATTCAGCGGCGGCAATTGCAGGCATGCCGCCACCGTCATGCCGGCATTGGCGGGCTGCTTGTGTTGGCCTGCCCCCCGGCTGCCCGCGTATGGCATGGGAGCGTGCGCGGCCGGCGTGGGGATAGTCCGATTGGCTTGGACCATTGGCACCTCCTTCGATAAGACCGCTTGCAGGGCATGGCGGCCGAAACGCTCCGCGCAACCATGCCGCGTTTACGTGCCTCACCGCAGCAATTTCTCAGCAATTTTTACGCCATCACGCACACCAGAGCGCGCGGCGAGCCATATCGGGCTTGAAAGACCCTGGCGGGTGGTGCCGTGCGGGGTGGGCACTGGCGGGCCACGCACGACGATGATGAGCACTATGTCTACGCNNCTATAGTTGACAGATGATCGACGTCCGCGAGACCGGGACCTTCTCCCAGTGGCTCTCCGGCCTGCGAGATGCCAGGGCGAAGGCGGAAGTTGCGCGCCGGGTGCGCCGCCTGGCACTGGGCAATCCCGGTGACGTAAGGCCGGTTGGCGGGGGCGTAAGCGAACTTCGTATCCATTATGGCCCCGGATACCGGGTCTATTTCGTGCAGCACGGTAGTCTTCTGATCATCCTGCTTTGTGGCGGCGACAAGAGCAGTCAGGCCAAGGACATCGCCTCGGCTTTGAAGTTGGCAAAGGAGATATGAAATGACCATTGAGACCTGGCCGTTCGATCCGGCCGCCTACCTGGATAGTCCTGAAGCGATGCTCTCCTATCTCGACGGCGCCTTCGCGGATGGTGACGCAGGCGAAATCGCAGATGCGTTGGGCGTTGTTGCGCGCGCACGGGGCATGTCTCAGCTTGCCGAGGAAACCGGCTTGACCCGACAGGCGCTCTACAAAGCGCTGAGCAGCGATGGGAACCCGGAGTTCGCGACCGTCCTGAAGGTCATTCGGGCGCTCGGCTTTCGTCTGCATCCACAGCCCGCCTCCGCAGCCTGACGCGTCGCAATCGTGGATACTACGGCGTGCCTACGCGTGCCATTGGCGGAAGGAGTGGGATTCGAACCCACGGTACGCTTTCACGCACACACGCTTTCCAAGCGTGCGCCTTAAGCCGCTCGGCCATCCTTCCCGCGCGCGCAAACTAGGGCCTCACATCCGGGCTTGCAAGACAAGCAAGGCAAGGGACCACGGGCGCAAACAGGTAAAAGTTTTTTGGTTCTTTTTTTCAAAAAAGAACAAAAGAAAAAAAGACTCTTCTTTTTTGAAAAAAAGAAGCAAAAAACTTTTATGACTTAAGCATCCATTTTAAGGGCGGCAAGGAAGGCGCTCTGGGGGATTTCAACTTTGCCGAACTGGCGCATGCGCTTCTTGCCTTCCTTCTGCTTTTCGAGAAGTTTCCGCTTACGGCTGATGTCGCCACCGTAGCATTTGGCCGTCACGTCCTTGCTCAGGGCGCCCAGGGTTTCGCGGGCGATGATGCGGCTGCCGATGCTGGCCTGGATGGCGATCTTGAAAAGCTGCCGGGGGATCAGATCCTTCAGCTTGGCACATATGGAGCGGCCGCGGGTTTCGGCCACCGACCGATGCGCAATGAAACTCAGCGCGTCCACCGGATCGGCATTCACCAGGATGGAGATGCGCACGAGATCGCTCTCCTCATAGGAATCCATCGCGTAATCGAAGCTGGCATAGCCTCGCGAAATGCTTTTCAGGCGATCATAAAAATCGAACACAACCTCGTTCAGCGGCAGCATATACACGGCCATCGCACGGTTGCCGACATACGTCAGATCCACCTGGCGGCCGCGGCGTTCATTGCACAGAGTTAGAACATTGCCGAGATAATCGTCCGGCACCATGATGGTCGCGCGTATCCACGGCTCCTCGATATGGTCGATCACGCTGCCATCCGGCATGTCGGCCGGGTTGTGCAGTTCCATCGCCTCGCCATTGGTCTTGTGCAGCTTATACACCACGGAAGGCGCGGTCGCGATCAGATCCAAATCGAACTCACGCGATAACCGCTCCTGAATAATCTCCAGATGCAGCAAGCCCAGAAAACCACAGCGATAGCCAAAGCCCAACGCCGCCGATGTCTCCGCCTCGTAATGAAAGCTCGCGTCGTTAAGCCGAAGCTTACCCAATGATTCACGCAGCTTCTCGAAATCATCGGCATCCACCGGATACAGGCCGCACCACACCACGGGGATGGATGGCTTGAAGCCAGGCAGCGCCGCCTCAGCCGGCGTGCGATCATCCGTGATGGTGTCGCCCACGTTGCAATCGGCCACGGTTTTCATGGCGGCGGTGATGTAGCCCATCTCGCCGGGGCCCAGATCGTCGGTCGCGATCATCTTGGGCGTGAACACGCCGCATTGTTCCACCACGTAAGCGTGGCCGTTGGCCATCATGCGGATTTTCTGGCCGCGCTTGAGCCGCCCATCCTTGATTCGCACCAGGATCACAACGCCGAGATACTGGTCGTACCAGCTATC
>PKZM01000122.1 GCA_003133065.1 Acetobacteraceae bacterium | reverse complement strand
CACGAAGGCATCAACGCCGAAGTCGCCAAAGGCCAGTGGGAATTTCAGATTTTCGGCAAAGGGTCCAAGAAAGCGGCCGACGAGATGTGGGTGGCCCGCTACCTGCTGCAGCGCCTAACCGAAAAATACGGCATCGACATAGAATACCATTGCAAACCACTCGGCAATACCGATTGGAACGGGTCCGGCATGCACGCCAATTTCTCCACCACCTACATGCGCGAAGTCGGCGGCAAGGACTATTTCGAGAAGCTCATGGCGGCGTTCGCGGCCGCCCGGGAAGAGCATATTGCGGTGTACGGCCCGGATAATCATCTTCGCCTGACCGGTCTGCACGAAACCGCGTCAATACACAGTTTCAGCTACGGCGTGGCTGACCGTGGCGCGTCTATTCGGGTGCCCCACTCCTTCGTGCGCAACGACTACCGTGGTTACTTGGAAGACCGCCGCCCAAACTCCCAAGGCGACCCATACCAGATCGCCTCACGCATCCTCCACACGATTGCGATGGTCCCAACCAACTAGACTGGTAAACAAGGGCGGGGTGCCTTACACGCCCCGCCCTGCAACGCCCAAAACCTAAACCGAGTAGTACATTTCGAACTCGACCGGATGCGGCGTGTGTTCGAACCGATATACCTCGGTCCATTTCAGCGCGATGTAGCTCTCGATCTGGTCCTTGCTGAACACGTCCCCGGCCAGCAGGAACTCATGGTCCGCAGCCAATGCGCCCAGTGCCTCCCGCAACGAGCCGCAGACTGTCGGGATATCTTTCAACTCTTCGGGCGGCAGGTCGTATAGATCCTTGTCCATCGGGTCACCGGGATGGATCTTGTTGCGGATGCCATCCAGCCCGGCCATCAGCATCGCCGCGAACGCAAGATACGGATTGGCCGTCGGATCAGGGAAGCGAACCTCCACCCGCTTTGCCTTCGGGCTGGTCGCATAGGGAATCCGGCAGGAGGCGGAGCGGTTTCGCGCCGAATACGCCAGCAGCACCGGCGCCTCAAATCCGGGGATCAGCCGCTTATAGCTGTTCGTGCTCGGATTGGTGAACGCGTTCAGCGCCTTGGCGTGCTTGATGATGCNNGGCTTGCCGGCCTTCCAGATCGACTGATGCACATGCATGCCGCTGCCATTATCGCCATAGATCGGCTTTGGCATGAAGGTGGCCGTCTTGCCGTAGCTATGGGCCACGTTGTGCACGCAATATTTGTAGATCTGCATCTGGTCGGCGGCGAGAACCAACGGGTTGAACTTGCAGCCGAGTTCGTGCTGGCTCTGCGCCACCTCATGATGGTGCTTCTCGATCGGCAGCCCCATTTCGCCCATGGCCGAGAGCATTTCGGCGCGCAGGTCGCTTTCGCTATCCACCGGCGGCACCGGGAAATAGCCACCCTTCACCGTAGGGCGATGCCCCATATTGCCTTCCGGATAGTCCTTCAGTGACGCCTGCGGGCCTTCCTGGCTATCGATCTGATAGGTGCCATAATTGCCGCCGGTGCCGAATTTTACCGAGTCAAAAATGAAGAACTCGGCTTCGGGGCCAAAGAACGCGGTATCGCCGATGCCGGTGCTGGCCACGTAGGCCTGGGCTTTCTTGGCCGTGCCGCGCGGATCGCGCGCATATGCCTGGCCGGTGCTCGGTTCCACGATATCGCAGATCAGGATCATGCTCGGCTTGGCGGCGAACGGGTCCATCACCGCGGTTGCCGGATCCGGCATCAGGATCATGTCGCTCTCGTTGATCGCCTTCCAGCCGGCGATGGAGGAACCGTCGAACATGAAACCGTCGCGGAACACGTCCTCGTCCACGGTCGAGACATGCTGCGCCGTGTGCTGCCACTTGCCCCGCGGATCGGTGAACCGCAGGTCCACGTATTCCACCGAGTTCTCGCGCATCATTTCGAGAACTTTGGCGACCGCACTCGGCTCCGCCGCCTGCACTTTTTTGGCCATGGTATGCGTTCATCCTGCGTTGTGAGTTTTTTCTGAGCCTCTAGGCCCGCCGGCCTCATGTCCAGCTACCCGACACGTCCGCCCCGCTGCGCGCCCAAACGAGTAAAAGTTTTTGGTTCTTTTTTCAAAAAAGAATATCTTCCTTTTCTCTAGAGCGCCTGTTCCCCCCTCTCCCCCGTCCTGATCCGCACGGCGTCCTCGATCGGCGAGACGAAAATCTTCCCATCACCAATCCGCCCGGTTCTGGCCGCTGCGACGATAGCCTCCACCGCCCGCTCCACGATCAGGTCATCGCACACCACCTCGATCTTTACCTTGGGCAGAAAATCCACCACGTACTCAGCCCCGCGGTACAGCTCCGTGTGCCCCTTCTGGCGCCCGAAACCCTTGGCCTCCAGCACCGTCAGGCCTTGCAGCCCCACCTCGTGCAGCGCCTCCTTCACCTCGTCCAACTTGAATGGCTTAATCACTGCTTCGATTTTTTTCATGGGAGTCTCCCGGCTCAGGGCCCGCTATCCTTCCGCTTTTGCACCCGGCCACGCCCGTCCGCAACGGAGACCCCCACGCCACAGGGGCTGGCGCTCACCTGGGCTGCCCTGCTTACTGCGCAGGCATCACCACCCGGCCCCCGAAGCTTAGGGCCGAACAAGGAGCCAACGGGCATGAAGCCTGCCAATGCCCTGCTGTCCGCCGCCGGCACGACGATCTTTACCGTGATGTCCGCCCTGGCGACCCGGCATGGTGCCATCAACCTCGGCCAGGGGTTCCCGGACACTGAAGGCCCCGCCGACGTGGTTCAAACCGCCGCCGGCGCCCTGCTGGACCACCGTAACCAATATCCCCCGCTCACCGGCCTGCCCGAACTGCGCCAGGCCGTGGCCGCAGCCAACAAGCGGTTCTGGGGCCTCGACATTGATCCCGACGCCGGCGTTGTGATCACCAGCGGCGCCACCGAGGCGATCGCGGCCTGTTTGATGGCCGTTCTCAACCCAGGTGACGAGGTTGTGGTGATCGAGCCGCTCTACGACACCTACCTGCCCGTGATCCGGCTCCTCGGCGCCGTTCCGCGCCTCGTGCGCCTGGAGCCGCCGGACTGGGCCTTGCCCCGCCAGGCCCTGCAAGCCGCGTTCGGCCCGCGCACCAAAGCGTTATTGCTCAACACACCCATGAATCCCACCGGCAAGGCGTTTTCGCCCAAGGAGCTCGCCTTCCTCGCCGACCTTGTGCAACGCCACGACGCCTACGCAATCTGCGACGAAGTCTACGAACACCTCGTCTTCGCCCCGGCCCGCCACATCCCGCTCATGTCCCTGCCTGGCATGGCGGAGCGTACCTTGCGCATCGGCAGCGCCGGCAAGACGTTCTCTCTCACCGGCTGGAAGATCGGCTACATCAGCGGCCCCCCCGCGCTCACCGCCATTGTCGCCAAGGCACACCAGAACCTCACTTTCACCAGCCCACCCAACCTGCAGCGTGCCGTCGCCGCCGGACTGGCCAAGGACGACAGCTACTTCGATGGCCTGGCCGCGACTTTGGCCGCCAAAGGCGCGCGCCTCAGCGCCGGCCTCGCTCGCGCCGGCTTCCGCCCGCTGCCCACGCAGGGCACCTATTTTGTCGTGGCCGATTTCGCCGCCCTTGGCTTCCCGGGCGACGACCTCGCCTTCTGCCGGCACATCACGGAACACGCCGGCGTGGCCGCCATCCCCGTCTCCGCCTTCTATGAGGGCGGGGCACCCACCCACTGGGTACGCTTCGCCTTCTGCAAACAGGATGCGATCCTCGACGATGCCTGCGACCGCCTCGCCCGGCTTTTCGCACCCCCAACTCTTTTCGCACCCCCAGCGTTGACGGCGGCCGGTTGAACGACCTACACGGAAAACCCTGGTGGCGGACGTAGCTCAGTTGGTAGAGCGCCGGTTTGTGGTACCGGTTGTCGCGGGTTCGATCCCCGTCGTTCGCCCCAGTTCAGTCGTCACGTGTCAGCTTTCAGTCGTCAGAGGGCCGGGCCGGTGATTGCGGGGCTGGTGCTGGCCGGCGGGCGCGGCACACGCATGGGTGGCATCGACAAGCCACTGCTCACGCTGGCGGACCGCAGCCTGATCGAGATCATCATCGAACGCCTTTCCCCGCAGGTCGGCGCACTCGCCATCTCCGCGAACGGTGATCCGGCCCGCTACGCCGCCTTCGGCCTGCCGGTACTGGCGGACGACCTCATCGGACGCGGCCCCCTGGGCGGCATCCTCCGCGGCCTGGCCTGGGCTGGAGCCGAAGGTGCCGACAGCCTTCTCAGCATCCCCGGTGACACACCCTTCATCCCTGCTGACCTTGTTCAGCGCCTATCCCCCGTACCCTCCTGGGCAGAAAACAGCGCCGCCTTGCATCCGCTGGTCGCCCTTTGGCCAGTCGGTTGCGCAGCCGCGCTGAAAGCGTGGCTTGCCGCCCAACCGTCCGGCCCCGTGCGCGCCTTCGGCGCCACCATCGGCATGCGCTCGGTGTGGTTCGATGACACACCCGACCCGTTCCATAACATCAACACCCACGCCGATCTCGATCAGGCGCGCACGAGAGTGTAGGACAATCCAACCCCCGAAAAGTTGACCGCCGTGCCCTGGCCCGCCCTGAATACGTTCTTCTACGCCACCGTCGCGCTGCTGGTGATCGTGGATCCGCCCGGCACCGCCGTGGTGTTCGCCGCCATGACGCCGAACGACACAAAGGCGGAACGCATCTCCCAGGCCCGCCGCGCCTGCATCATCGCTTTCATCGTGCTCGCCGTATTCGGCCTCGCCGGCGAAAGCCTGCTCTCCGCCATGGGCATTGGCCTGGCCGCCATGCGCGTCGCCGGCGGCATCCTGCTGTTCATCACCGCCGCCGACATGGTGCGCGGCAGCCACGCCACCCGCGACAGCGAGTCCGAGCGCGAAGCCGCCATCCGAACCGACGACGACATCGCCGTTTTCCCCCTGGCCATCCCGCTGATCGCCGGCCCTGGGGCCATGACCACGATGGTGGTCCTGCATAGCCACGCCGGCGGCAACCCGTGGGAAATCGCCGCCATCGAGGCCGCCGTGGCGGTCACCATCCTGATCACCCTCATCGCCCTGCTGGCCGCCCGCCTGGTCGCGCGGCTGCTGGGGGAGACGGGCGCCAGCGTCGCGGGCCGCGTGCTCGGCGTGCTGGTGGCGGCGCTGGCGGCGCAGATTACGCTGGACGGGATAAAGCAGGCCTTTTTTACACAATAAGAAAGAAAGAGCTTCTTTTTTGAAAAAAAAGAAGCAAAAAACTTTTGTTTGCCCTGGCCAGCGATCCGGCACGCCAGCAACAGCACGCACCCACTAGAGCAAAAGTTTTTTGGTTCTTTTTTTCAAAAAAAGAACACTTCCTTCCCTCACCCCGACCAAAAACCCCTAACTGTTTCGCCAAATTTCCTGCATTGTTCGAGCGTCTTCGCCAGGAGGGCTCCCATGAATATCGATGCATTCGCCGCCACCAGAAATGACGTGCGCCCGCTGACCGGCGCCGAGTACCTCGATAGCCTGCGCGACGACCGCGAGATCTATATTTATGGCGAACGGGTGAAAGACGTCACCCGCCACCCCGCCTTTCGCAATTCCGCGCGCATGGTCGCCCGCCTCTACGATGCGCTGCACGCGCCCGAAACCCGCGACGGGCTCACCTGCCCCACCGATACGGGCAACGGCGGCTTCACCCATCGTTTCTTCCGCGTCGCCCGCTCTGCCGAGGAAACGAGGGGGGATCGGGATGCGATCGCCGCCTGGGCCCGCATCACCTATGGCTGGATGGGCCGCTCGCCCGACTACAAGGCCAGTTTTACGGGCACGCTCGGCGCCAACAACCAGTTCTATGCCGGCTATGAAAGCAACGCGCTCGCCTGGTACAAGAAAAGCCAGGAACGCTGCCTCTACATCAACCATGCCATCGTCAACCCGCCGATCGACCGTCAATCCGCCCCCGAACAGGTGCGCGACGTATACGTGCATGTCGAGCGCGAAACCGATGCCGGCGTCATCGTCAGCGGCGCCAAGGTGGTGGCCACCGGTTCCGCGCTCACCAACGTGAACTTCATTGCCTATTACGGCCCCACGCCGCTGAAGGCGCCGGACATGGCGATCTTCGCCATGATTCCGATGGACAGCCCCGGCGTAAAACTGATCTGCCGCCCCTCCTACGAAATGGCCGCCGCCGTGATGGGCAGCCCGTTCGACTACCCGCTCTCCAGCCGCCTGGACGAAAACGACTCAGTTCTCGTCTTGGACAAGGTTCTCATCCCCTGGGAGAACGTGCTGCTGTATCGCGATGTTGAAGCGGCCGCGAATTTCTACGGCGGCTCCGGCTTCACCCACCGCTTCACGCTGCAAGGCTGCACCAGGCTCGCCGTCAAACTCGATTTCATTGCCGGGCTCCTGCTCAAGGCCGTCGACCTGACAGGCACCAAGGACTACCGCGGCGTTCAGGCCCAGGTGGGTGAGGTTCTCGCCTGGCGCCACATGATCTGGTCGCTCACCGAAGCGATGTGCGCCAACCCCGAACCCTGGGTGAACGGCACCGTGCTACCAAACCTCGAAGCTGGCGCCTCATACCGCGTGATGGCGCAGATCTGCTATCCGCGCATCAAGGAGATTATCGAGCAGACAGTGGCCAGCGGCCTGATCTACATCAATTCGCACGCCTCGGACTGGTCCAACGACGCGGTTCGCCCAATGATGGAGCGTTTCATGCGCGGCTCGAACGGTTATTCCGGCCAGGACCGTGCCAAGCTGATGAAGCTGCTCTGGGATGCCGTCGGCACCGAATTTGGTGGCCGCCACGAACTCTACGAGCGCAACTACGCCGGCAACCACGAGGCCACGCGCATGGAAAACATCGTGATGTCCACCGCCTCCGGCCGCATCGACGAACTGAAGGGTTTCGTGGACACCTGCATGAGCGAGTACGACCTCTCCGGCTGGACCGCCCCTGATCTGGTTAGCCCCGCCGACGTGTCATTCCACAATCATTTCAGACAAGCGTGACCATGTAGGGTGGGCTGCTCTTCGCAGCCCACCACCTCCGCAGCGAACAATGACCATCTAGCGGCGCGATACGATGCAGTGGAGTCCCACTCCTCCAAAGTGTCACGTCGTGTCTGCCGGTCTATCGATGTCTACATGGTCCAGGCCCAATATCGGAGCAAATTCATATGCTGGAACTACGTCCGAGCTGCGAATGCTGCAACCGCGACCTCCCTCCCCATTCCGCCGACGCCCGTATCTGCTCCTTTGAATGTACCTTTTGCGTCACCTGC
>PKZM01000218.1 GCA_003133065.1 Acetobacteraceae bacterium | reverse complement strand
GCCGCTCTCCGGCCTGTTCGTGGGCATGTTGAACCGCCTGGTGCAGCGCTCCGCCGGCGTGGCGGTGAGCGATGATGCGCGGCTGCTGCCGCCTGCCCTGTCGCTGGACGGCGAGGGCGTGCTGGGCCCGCCGCCGGCCGCCGCGCGACCGATCGCGGTGACCGAGCTGGCACATACGGTGCCTTCGCCCGCGCACCCGCCCGGCCTGTATGGGCCGGATCGGGACCGCCATGCGTTCAACCTGGCCTCCGACGGGATGAAACTCGTGGCACAGGCGCCGATGGCGGGGGCCGAGCTTATGTCGCTGGAGGCGGCGCCGCGCGAACGGCCGCTCGGGCCATGGCTGATCGGCCTGGCACTCGCCCTGCTGTGCGCCGACATGGTGCTGACGCTGCGGCTGCGGGGGCTGCTGGAAAACCTGCGTCTGCCGTCCGTGGCGCGCACCACGCTGGCGGCCCTGCTGGGTTTGGCGCTGGCGGGGGCGCCGGCCGGCCAGGCGGGGGCGCAGACGGCGATTCCGGATGCCGGGAGCGAAAGCCCGGCGCTGGCCACACACCTGGCCTACATCGTGACCGGCGATACCGCGGTGGATACCACCTCCCGCCAGGGGCTGGCGGGGCTGGCGGCCTATGTGAACAGCCGTACCGCGGCGACGCTGGCCGACCCGTTGCCGGTGGTGCCGGGCCATGACGATCTGAGCTTCTATCCGCTGATCTATTATCCAATTACCCAGGACGCGGCCTTGTCGCCCGCCGCGATCGCCGCGCTGAACGACTACATGCATCATGGCGGCATCATTCTGATCGATCTGCGCGGCGGCGGCACGAACGAAGCCGGCTCCGGCGCCGGGTTTGCCCCGGATACGGGTGCGGCGCTGCGCCGGATCGGGGCGGGCCTGGATATTCCGCGCCTGGCGCCGCTGACCTCGGCCAACGTGCTGGCCCACGCCTTCTACCTGCTGTCGGATTTTCCCGGCCGTTTCGACGGGGATACGGTGTGGGTGCAGCAGGACCAGGATCGGTCCAACGACAGCGTCAGCCCCGTGATCGTGGGTTCCAATGACTGGGCGGCGGCCTGGGCGGAGGATGAGGATGGCAATCCATTATACGCGACGATCCCTGGTGGGGCGCGGCAGCGCACGCTGGCGTTCCGGTTCGGGGTGAATGTGGTGATGTATGCGCTGACGGGCAACTATAAGGGGGATCAGGTGCATGTGCCGGCGATACTGGAGCGTTTGGGGCAGTAGAAAGATGTTCTTTTTTGAAAAAAAGAACCAAAAAACTTTTACTCCTTAAGTCGGGTGTCTGCCCCGGCACCCGTCTTAAAGTGATAAAAGTTTTTTGCTTCTTTTTTTCAAAAAAGAAGGCCTTCTCTTACATAGGTTTATACTTTGATGCAGCAGGCCATCGCCGCGATCCGCTTCGAGCCAATACTGCCGACGATTCTGATCATCGTTCTGGCAGTTCTTGCGATCGCCGCCACGGCTCTCGGCGTGTATGTGCGCGCCCGCGGGGCGCTGTTCCGTGCGGCCGCTTTCGCGGTGCTCGGTTTCTGGCTGGCGGGGCCGACCCTGATCCAGGAGACGCGCCAGGGGCTTTCCGACATCGCGCTGCTGGTGGTGGACCGTTCCGCCTCCATGCAGGTCGGCACCCGCACCGGACTGGCCGACCACGCGCTCGTGGAGCTCAAGGCGGAAGCGGCACGGCTGCCGGGGTTGGAATTGCGCAGCGTGACCGTGCCGGAATCCGGGCGTGACGGCACGCTGCTTTGGACCGCGGCGCGCGCCGCGCTGGCGGATATCCCGCCGAACCGGCTCGCCGGCATTCTGGCCATCACCGACGGGCAGATCCACGACCTGCCCGCGCGTACTCCGCCAGGCGTGCCGCTGCACGCGCTGATCCCGGCAAGCGGGGAGGAATGGGACCGCCGGGTACGGGTGATCGAAGCGCCCAGCTATGGCATTGTCGGCCACATGGTGGATTTGCGCGTGGTGGTGGAGGATCTTGGCCCCGCGAACCTGCCGCCGCCCGGCCCCGCCACGCTGACCATCCAGCGCGATGGCGCGGCACCGGTGACGACCGATGTGCCGGTTGGCGAGATCCAGACCATCCCTGTCGACATCACGCGCGAGGGGCTCACCTTGGTGAAGCTCGCCACGCCGGGGATGCCGGGGGAGGCCTCGGCGCTGAACAACCAGACCGTGGTGCAGATCAATGGCGTGCGGGACCGGTTGCGGGTGCTGCTGGTTTCGGGCGAGCCCAACCAGGGGGAGCGCACCTGGCGGCGGCTGCTGAAATCCGATCCGGCGGTGGATCTGGTGCATTTCACCATTCTGCGGCCGCCGGAAAAGGACGATACGACGCCGCTGAACGAGCTCGCGCTGATCGCCTTTCCCACGCGAGAGCTGTTTCAGGACAAGCTTTCCGGCTTCGACCTGATCATCCTGGATCGTTTCACCGACCGGGGGATCCTGCCGCATGTGTATCTGCGCAACATCGCCGATTATGTGCGCCATGGCGGGGCGCTGCTGCTGACCGTGGGGCCTGAATTCGCCGGCAGCCACAGCCTGGACCAGACGCCGCTGGGCGACGTGCTGCCGGCGCATGCATCGCTGAACGGCGATGGCGTGATCGACGGTGAATTCGTGCCGAAGATCACCGAGCTGGGCGCGCGCCATCCGGTGACCGAGGATTTGGCCGGACCGGATTTTGCCGCCGTGGCGGGCAGCACGCCGGCGTGGGGACCGTGGTACCGCGCGATCGCCGGCGAGGATGTGCAGGGCCAGGTGGTGATGACGGGGCCGCATGATACGCCGCTGCTGATCCTGAGCCATGTGGACCGGGGGCGGGCGGCGATGCTGATGTCCGACCAGATCTGGTTGTGGTCCCGTGGCCATAAAGGCGGCGGGCCGCAGGCGGAATTGCTGCGGCGGGTGGCGCATTGGCTGATGAAGGAGCCGGAGCTGGACGAGGAGCGCCTCTCCGCGCGCATCACGGCCGGTCGCCTGCTGGTGGAAAGGCGCGCGGTGGACGGCCACGCGGCCCAGACTGTGACCGTCACGCCGCCGTCGGGTGCCGATCGTACGCTGACGCTGACGCCGGCTGGCCCTGGGCGCGCGAGCGCGAGCGCGCCTGCAAGCGATGCAGGGGTGTGGCAGGTGAGCGACGGCACGCACCTGGCCTTTGCGGCCGCCGGACTGGACAACCCGCTGGAATATGCCGATTTGCGCGCCACCGCCGACCATCTGCGGCCACTGGTGACGGCGTCGGGCGGCGGTGTTGCCTGGCTGGCCCATGGCACGCCGGCGCTGCGTCGGGTGGGCGATACGGACAACGCGGCCGGCTCGGGCTGGCTGGGCCTGCGGCGCCGCGGCGCGCATCTGGTGACGGGTGTTTCGAGCGTTCATCTGCTGCCGGCCTGGCTGGCCCTGCCGCTGCTGCTGGGGTTCATTGTGGCGGCGTGGCGGCGGGAGGCGACGTAGGGATGCGGCGGGCAAGAAAGACGTTCTTTTTTGAAAAAAAGAACCAAAAAACTTTTGCCTGTCGGGGTGTGTGGTCGCCTCAGCACCAGCCTCAATGAGTAAAAGTT
>PKZM01000018.1 GCA_003133065.1 Acetobacteraceae bacterium | reverse complement strand
TGGCAATCCTAGAGGCGGAGCGATTTTCACCCTTCTCAATTCTCGCTGAGAAACCGCGCTTGATGAGGGTCCATCGCGTCGGAAAATCAGCGTCGCCCTCCGGCAATGTCCATACCGCATGCAGATGCTCAGGCAGCACAACCCATGCGTCGATACTGAATGGATAGAGCGCGCGAGTGCGTGAAACCGAAGCGCGTAGGGCTGCAACTTCCGTTACCAACAGGTCGCTGCGCCGATCGGCCAAGGCAAGGGTGAAGAAATACGTTCCGCCTTCAACGCGATTTCGCCGGTAATCTGGCATTTATTTACCATTGCATTTCACCGCCGCCGTTATGACACCGGAGGGGTGGGGTGCGGAAGAGCACCCCACCCTACAGTCCGCTTTCGGGCAGCAAGCATAGGGCGTGCTCCAGCACGCCATCGCAAGCTAGAAGCAGGCTTCAACAGCTGCGTGCCATCACGCCTATGACCTCACTCCCGCTCTGGAGGAATTCAATCGTCTCGGTATGCGCTTCGTCAGGGTCCAGGATCAGATCGACACCGACAGCCAAGCGTGGGGGAGGCGCGCCTCAGCCCGGAGCCGCTTTGTGCAGGCGCCCTGCGATGTCATTGCGCACGAATTCACCCAATTCCGCGCGGCCCGCCGCCTCCGCGACAAACGCCAGGACCTGGGCGTCGTTCGGCCAGGCGGTGACGACGGCGATGATCGATTCCTTCGACTTCCGCGCCTCTTTATCCCACGGGCCGAGGTCGATGATGCGGCGCGCGAGTTCGATTGCTTCGGCAACCGCCAGATGCGATGCCGTCAAGACCGTCCACGCCGTGCGGCGCCAGCCCACAGGTTCGAAGGTATAGTCGCATTCGTCCCAAACCTTCGGCCAAATGGCGGGCCGTTCAAACAGCAGGGTTTCCAGGCTGCGCCGCACCGCCGCCGCGTCCGGGAAATTCGCCATTCGCGCAACGATCCGCTCCTCGCGCCGCTCGAGATCGGTGTCGAACCGAAAATGAATTTGCTCCCATCCCGGCAGCCGCCGCCGATAAATGCTATCCAGTTCCTGAACATAGCCATCGATGCTCGGCCATTTCGGGTGCTGGTCGGCAATTCTCCCCAGCAGAACCCGGGCCGATTCCGCGAGATCGGCCCACGCGGCGAATTGCGCCGGCGCGGCCGTCACGAAGCGCATCACGCGGCGCCGCACGGGCATCGGTGGCGTGTCAGGGATCGGCCGTTTGCGATACAGTTCGTCCATCTTCGCCAGGTTTTTCAGAACCTGGATGCGTATGTCCGGGTTGGTTTCCCGTTCGGCCTGTTCGACGAATTGTGCCCTGATCCGAGCGCGCTGCACCCGTTCGCGTGTCGTGTCATCCCACCCTTGCTCGAAGACCCAGGCTTTTCTGGCGGGCGGCTGAGGTGGACGCTGGGTCCAGCCCCCCACGATGTGTTCGAAGGTCCGTTCCACAGGCCCATCCGGGTCGCGGCGCGTGATGTCCAGAATTAGGGATTGCAGATCATTGCGCTGCAGCAAATGCAGCGGCGCGGACCGGGCGGCGAAAACCCAGTCAGCCCATGCGTCTTCCGGGATGCCCATGGGCGCCAGTCCAGCAAGCAGGCCGTCGGGTTTCAGGCACTCGGCCAGAAGATCGGCCATCACCCCTGGGGGCGACTGACCAAAAGTCGCGACCACCTGCGCCATGGCGCATTCATCGTGACCATGATTGGCGAGAATGGCGGCCAATACCGAAGCCCGGTCCGCAACCCGAGCGTGGGACAAGCGGTCGAACAGGTATCGCCCAACCCTTGGGTCGTTGGGGAATGTGATTGCCAGATAGATCGTCGCCAGCATGCGGTCCGGGAGCCATTGGCTATGCTCCGCCAGGCCCATGAGCGTGGCACAGCCATCCGGATCGTTGCGCAGCTTTGCCAAAGCGGCCGGATCGCTCCTCAGGCTTTGCAGCTGAAGCTGGCGCCGCTCCTCCTGAGACGGGTCTTCGCCTGGACCCGAGGCGACCGGCCCAGATGGTTCAGGGGTGACGTCTTGCATCGGTATCGCGACCTCCCCAACGCATGCGCCGGTTAACGGCAAAGCAAGCGAAGGGCGTGCTCCAGCACGCCAACGCAAGCTAGAAGCAGGCTTCCACTGCCGTGTGCCGTCACGCCTAGAACCTCACTCCCGCTCCCCGCTATAAACCTCATCACCCTCAGTGCCACCCAATTTCGACCACCAACAGGTCCGAGCGCCGGTCCCGCAGATTTAGTCCGGCATGTTCCAGGTCGGCGAAGAAGGAAGTGTTCTTTTTTGAAAAAAAGAACCAAAAAACTTTTGACCGTTGGGGGCGTGCTGTTGCGGGCATTTCGTTTCCGTGGGCACGCTGGGCTTTACCTACCCGATCAACGCCTCGCCAACCCAGCCGCCAGCCGCAACCCCGGGCGGTACCGCGAAAACACCGCTGCCGACATGGGTGGTGAACGGCATCAACCGATCGGACCCCGCCATCCGGCCAAACATCTTCACAAAGCCGCTGCGCGGATCCTTCTGGTAGGCCATGAACAGCAAGCCTGCCTCATAGCCGCCAACCCCGCCATCCTCATAGGAATAGCCACGCCGCAAAATGCGCGCGCCACTGCCATCATAGGAGGCAAGCCGCACATGCGCGTCCGCGGCGATCGCCAAACGGCCATCCGCATCCCGCCGGTCGAACCGCTCCGCCTCGAACTCCCGCTCGCCCCCGGCGGGCGCGCCGCTCATCTTGCGCCGCCCGATAATCCGCTCCTGCTCCGAAACCACCACCGCGTCCCACCGCTCAACCGCCAGGCGTATCCGCCGCGCCACCAGATACGTGCCCCCACGCATCGCGGCCGGACCCTCCAGCCCCGACCACACGAACGTATCAAGCGCGAACGGATCGGCCACATTCACGTTCTGTGTGCCATCCTTGAACCCGAGCAGGTTGCGCGGCGTGCCTGCCCCCCGCGGCGACAAAAACCCGGCCTGCGCCCAGCGTATCCGCGCATCCCCCGCGGCAATCCGCGCAAGCCGGCGCACCGCATGAAACGCCGTCTGCGGATCCTCCGCGCAGGCCTGCACCGAAATATCCCCGCCCGTCCGCGCGGGCTCCAGCGCATCGCCGGCAAACGGGGGCAGATCGATCAGCGAAGCGGGCCTGCGCGCCCGCAGCCCGAAACGGTCCCGCCCGTCCTTCTCGAACAATCCAGCCCCAAACCCAAAGGTGAGCGTCAGGCGCGCTGGCGGCAGCCCGGGGGCATCATCCCGATCGGCCGCATCCGGCGCCTCGCCCGACGCCATCTGTGCCGCCGCCGCCGTCCAGCGCTGCAGCAATGCCTGCAACGCGCCGCGCGTGCCGGCCGTCACGTCGAATACGGCAAAGCTGGTGAAACCCTGCGGCGGTGTGGCAATCCCCGCCTGGTGGAGGCCATGAAACGGCTCGATCGCCGGCGCCGCGTGGGCGGGCCGGGCCCCGGCACTGATCGCCGCCCCCAACAGCCCCGCGGACCCGGCGACAAAACCACGGCGCGAGGACGGGAACACGCTCATCATCGACCCCTCTCTTGGCGCCGCACGCTACCATTGCCCCCACCGCCATGGCCAGCAGAGCAGGCAGCCCGGGACTGCTCTGGCAGGTGCGCGAGAATCCCCCTTTCCGGACCGAAACATTTCGGGTAACGTCACGAAATTCAAGCCAACGTACGGTTATTCGCGAGCGCACCGATCCATCCCGCCCGCTCCGGCCGCCGCATTTCAGAAGGGAACGACTGATGAAGTTGACCACGCCGCTTGCCGCCCTCGCCGCCGGCGCACTGCTCGGCCTCCTGCCGCTCGCGGCCCATGCCGGCACCTACACGGTGGTGCATAATTTCGCCGGCGGGAAAGACGGCGCCTCCCCGGTCGATGGTCTGCTCCTTGCCCATGACGGCGATTATATCGGCACCACCCCCGCAGGCGGCCCGGCCAATGTCGGCACGGTGTATAAGATCGGCAGTAACGGCATCGAAACCGTTCTCTATGCCTTCAAAGGCCAGAACGGTGACGGCGCGCAGCCCAATGGCGGCGTGATCCAGCTCGGCAGCACCTATGTCGGCACCACCGAGTGGGGCGGGGCACACGGCAACGGCACCGTCTTCAAGCTGCAAGGCCGCACGGAAACCGTGCTCTACAGCTTCGGCACCAGCAGCGAAGATGGCGGCGCCCCCGTCGCCGGCCTGATCGCCGACAGAAGCGGCAATCTCTACGGCACCACCAGCCAGGGCGGGCTTTACGGCCACGGCAACGTGTTCGAATTGGTGAAACCGAAACTCGCGAATGCCGCCTGGACGGAAACCATCCTCTACAGCTTCGGCGCCACCAGCAACGATGGTAGCGCCCCGATCGGCCGTCTCGCCTTCGATGCCGAGGGCAATCTCTACGGCACCACCAGCTATGGCGGCGCCTATGCCAATGGCACCGTGTTCGAATTGAAGCGCAGCGCGAAGTGGAAGGAAACCATCCTGCATTCCTTCCAGGGGCAGAGCGGCAGCGATGGCGGCGTGCCGTACGGCGGGCTGGTGGCCGACACAGCGGGCAATTTCTACGGCGCCGCGACCGAGGGCGGGGGGAGCGGCGGCGGAACCGTGTTCGAACTCTCGCCCGGCACCGGCGGCTGGAGCTTCTCCGTGCTCGGCAGCGTCCCTGGCTGGAGCATCTCCGGCACCTTCCGCGAAGTGCTGCTGGCGCCGAACGGCACGATCTATGCCGCGACCCATTGCGACGGTTACGGCGCAGGATCGCTCTACCAATTGACCAAGAGCGGCTCCAGCTGGACCTACACACTGCTCTACAACATCAACGGTAGCAGCGACGGCGCTTATTCGGTCAGCAATCTGCTGCTGAAGGGCAACACCATCTATGGCACCACGATCTACGGCGGCGCGCACGGCAACGGAACGGTCTATGCCTATACGCCGTAGCGCCAAGGCGCGGGCCATCCGAGGGCCTGGCTGTGTCCCCCTTGCGTATCAGCGGCGGAATTGGGGCAAACCGGTGTGGGGCTTGAAGGAGGGGATGGCTGGTTTTCGCTGACCCGGTTTGCGGGTGGGGCCCATGGCGCGGATGCGGCCGACCTGGCCGGCGGAGGGTTCGTGGGGGCACAGGGCAAACACGCGGCGGCGGAGCATGGCTGTGAGCTCTACGCGGTCGGTGATCGCTTCCATCTGCTCGTAGGGGATGGTGGCGCCGACGCAGACTTCGATGTTGCGACCGAGCAGGCGCAGGGCTTCAGGTAAGATCATCGAGCTGCGCAGGAACATGCTGAATTGGCTGACGGCGTGGAATCGCCAGGAGTTTTGGCCGGAGAAGAACAGCGGCACGACGTCGGCTTGCGCCTTGTGCACGAGCTTGGCGACGAAGGTTTTCCACGGCAGATCGCCGGCGCGGCCCAGCGGCCAGTCGGCGGTGGCGATACCGCCGGCCGGGAAGATCATAATCGTCTCGCCGGATTTCAGGCGGGCGATCGCCTCACGGCCGCTGGCGGCATTGATCTGAAGTGCGGCGCGGGTTTCGGAAAAGTCGATCGGCAAGGCGAACGGCGCCATTTCCGGGATGCGCAGCAAATCGGCATGGATCAGGATTTTGACCGGCCGGCCAATCCGCTCGGCCAGGGCCAGGGCGGCCACACCGTCGGGCACGCCGAAGGGGTGGTTGGCAATCATCAAAATCGGGCGGCCTGGCGTGCAGGGTGGCGGCCAGGGCTCACCGTGAATGTCCAGCTTTATGCCACATGCCGCCAGCAGCCGGTTCATCGCATCACCCGGATACAGGTCGAAGCCGGACCGCCAGGCCTGATACAGCCGGGATGCCTGCTTGATGCCGTGCGAGTGCTCGACCAGGCGGAGAATCAGTTGCTTGCCGCCGGGCATGTCGGGGCGCGCGGTGCTGAGCGGATTGTGCTGCGCCTTCAAATTGTCATTCCGGAATTTCCAGGCCGAGCCATGCATTGAACCGGTCGCGGATCAAAGCTTCTATGACCGCAAAGCCTACAGGCCGCACCTCGGTTCGCGCAATTGGTGTGGGCATAATGTCATCGAAACGCCACATCCGACGTGCGCGAGAAACCGCTGAACGCCGGGGCAACGCTGGCCAAGGCGCGGCCGGCTTCGGCGGGATCGGGGGTTTCGTGGTCGTTGCCGTAGCCTTTCATGTCGCCACCATCGAGGGCCTGGACAACAATGCCGTCGCTGCGGGCGAGCAGGCTGACATCGTTGTAGAACAGGCCGTAATGCACGTCGGCTTGCGGGATCAGCCAGGCGATCTGGCCGCGCACCGGGGTGATGCTCTCGTCCTTGCAGAGGGCGCGGGCGCCGTAGCCCGGGCAGTTGATCNNATCAGGGTTTGGTTGGGGGTGATGTCGTCGATGCGGTGCATGTAGCTGGCAAAGCTGAGGCCGGTCCGCGCGCGGCGGGCCGCGCGCATCTGATCAAGCGTGGTGTCCAGCAGCAGGTAGCGGTCGGTCCATTCCACGGGGGTGCCGGGCAAGCCGAGATAGGTGCGGTAGGTTTTGAAGGAGGTTCGGGCCATCTGTTCCCATAGGGCGGGGAAGCTTGGCGCGGCGGCGGTGGTCAGCGCGATTCGGGAATCGGGGGTCCAGCTTCCGGTGGCGCGGGCGGAGCGGGTTCGGGGGAGCAACTCGCTGGCG
>PKZM01000222.1:2796-6247 GCA_003133065.1 Acetobacteraceae bacterium | reverse complement strand
CGCCAAGAACGCCAAGAAAACGAAACTTAACCCAAAAACCGTCTAATCCCCTGCTTAAACAGAACCACGTTGAAATTCATCAGGAAGCCAAGACCGTACGGTGACAACTTCAGGTAGGTAATAAGCTGCGCCTCATGCAGGCGCGTCAGCGCGTCGACGGCTTTAATTTCAATGATCACAGCCTCCTCAACCACCATATCCAACCGGTAGCCGGCCTCGATTGCCATACCTTTGTAAGCCACAGGCAGCGCCACCTGGCGGCGCACCTCCAGGCCCCGGGTTGATAGCTCATGGGCCAGGCAATGTTCATAGCTTGATTCGAGCAATCCCGGACCTAACGCCCGATGGACCTGGAACCCGGAATCCACAATCGCCCGGGCGAGTTCATCCACCGATTCGCTCGGCTCATGGCGCGCCGGCCCGGCAGGCACGCTCATTGCCGTCCAACTCGCTTCCGCCGAGCATCATCCATTCTACCGATCCCAATACCAAACCAGCTGAACGGAAGCTTCCACACGCGACCTCTCTTGGCGTTCTTGGCGTCTTGGCGGTGAATTCCCCCTTTCCGCAGTCGGCTCCTCGAAAACCCGGCACAAAAGCAAGGAAGAACTGTTCTTTTTTGAAAAAAAGAACCAAAAAACTTTTGCCTGTTCAGGTACGCACCGCGGCAAGCTGTCGGATCGCCGGGGATGGTGTCGCCTTCGTCACGGCGCCCGCCTCAAATCCAGCGTCCGCGGATGCTCCCGCCCCGTCACCACCTTCGGCTCCGCCATCTTTTCCGGCGTATGCCCGAACGGGAAGAACCGCGCGCGCCGCCGCGCCTCCGCCTCGTTCGCGTTCACCGGGAACGTATCGTAGTTCCGCCCCCCGGGATGCGACACGTAATGCGTGATCCCGCCCACACTCCGCCCGTTCCAGCGATCATAGATATCAAACACAAGCGGGCTTTGCGCCGCCACCGTGGGATGCAGCGCGGATGGCGGCGCCCACGCCTTGAACCGAACGCCGCCCACATATTCGCCCACCGTCGCCGTCTGCGTCAGTGGTACAGCCTTCCCATTACAGCTCAGCACATACCGCTCATCCACCCAGCCGCTCACCTTGGCCTGCAGCCGTTCCGCCGAACTATCCACGTAACGCACCGTGCCCCCGGAAGCCGGTTCCTCGCCCAGAACATGCCATGGCTCCAGAGCATGGCGCAGTTCCACCGTCGCACCCTCCACCGTCACATCACCAATCTTTGGAAACCGGAACTCCTGATGCGGCGCGAACCACGAGCCATCAAGCGGATAGCCGAGCTGCGCCAGCTCCTCCAGCACGGCCGCGAAATCCTGCGCCACGAAATGCGGCAGCATGAAATCGTCGTGCAGCCGCGTGCCCCAGCGCACCAACGTGCGCTCATACGGGGTTCGCCAGAACGCGGCCACACTCGCCCGCATCAGCAGCATCTGCGCCAGTGACATCCTGCTATCCGGGGGCATCTCGAGCGCCCTGAACTCCACCAGCCCCAGCCGCCCCGTGCTGCTCTCCGGCGCATACATCTTGTCAATCGAGAACTCGGTGCGGTGCGTATTGCCCGTCACATCCGCCAGAATGTTGCGGAACAACCTATCCGTCAGCCANNATGCGCGGATGCTGGCTGGTCGGCCCGATGAACAATCCGCTGAACAAATACGACAGGCTCGGGTGATTATGCCAGAACCCCAGCAGACTCTTCAGCAGATCCGGCCGCCGCAGGAACGGCGAATCCTTCGGCGTGGCTGCGCCCATCACCACATGGTTGCCNNCCGCCGGTGCCCACATGGCGCCCATCCAGCATGAATTTCTGCGTCGCCAGCCCGGTTTCGCGCGCCACCTCGTAAAGCTGCGTGGTGCGATCCACCATCTCCGTCCAGCTTTCGGCCGGATGGATATTCACCTCGATCACGCCAGGGTCCGGCGTGATGCTGAACTGGTTCATCCGCGGATCGCGCGGCGGCTGGTAGCCTTCCAGCACCACCTGGGTGCCCATCTCCACGGCCGTATCCTCGATGGCGGCCGCCAGATCCAGCCAATCCTCCACCGTGTAAAGCGGCGGGAAGAACACATGCAGCTTGCCGCCGCGCGGTTCCACGGCCAGCGCCGTGCGCACCAGCTCCGGCTCCTCACGCCCGATCTCCGGCAGGCGCTGCGCCACCACACCCGGCCAGCCGCCCCCCGGCGCGCCGAGCGCCAGCGCGGGCGCGCCGCCCGGCCGGAATCCCTGCCGGCGCGGCAGCTCCGGCAAGGTCGCGAACGGATCGTTCTCCACATCGTATTCGATCTTCTCCGGATCGGCCCAGGGCAGGCTTTCCAGCGGCAGGCGGAAGCCGATCGGCGCATCCCCGGGCACCAGGAACAGCACGCCAGGCCTGAAAAACCATTTGCCGGATTGCCAATGCCGCGCGCCATCCCGGCGCGTGCGCCGCAGCGGCAGCACGCTGCCCACGCTGCTGGCCAGCCCTTGCCCGAACACCCGCGCCATACGTTCCCGCGCCAAAGGATCCTTCAGCTTCGATCCTTCGGCCAGCACGTTCGCCGGCAGGCGGTTTTCCTTCCACAAATAGTAATGAATATCCTCGTACGCCGGGTTCACGTCATCCGGCGACACTTGCAGCCTTTCCGCCAGCGCCGCGCAGAACTGCCGCGCCTTCTCCGTATCCGCCGTCCCCGTATCCTCATCCGAGGCCAGCAGGAATGGATCGCGCCACACCGGCTCCCCATCCCGGCGCCAATGCGCGTTCAGCGCCCAGCGCGGCAGTTGCTCCCCCGGATAATGTTTCCCCAGCGCATGGGTGATCGCCGCCCCCGGCGACCACAGCGGCAGCAGCCGCCGCAGCAGCTTGCCGGCATAGAGCCGCTTGGTCGGCCCCAGCGCATCCACCGTCCATTCCGCGCCCTCGCGGTCATCGGCACTCACGAAGGTCGGCTCACCGCCCATCGTCAGGCGCACATGCCCCTCCGCCAACGCCTCATCCACGCGCCGCCCAGCGGCCAGGATGCCCTGCCACTGCGCCTCGCTATACGGCTTGGTCACCCGTGGCGATTCCAGCAGACGGGAGACCTTCATCTCCACATCGAACACCACCTCCGCCTTCTCCACGCCCCCCGAGATCGGCGCGGCCGACATCGGATCGGGGCTTGCCGCCAGCGGAATATGCCCCTCGCCCGTCAGCAACCCCGATGTCGCATCCAGCCCGATCCANNTCGGCCCCGCCGGCCCCACCAGCGGCACCTCATCGGCCACCAGCTGGATCAGGTAGCCGGAGACGAAGCGGGCGGCAAAACCCAGATGCCGCAACACATGCACCAGCAGCCAGGCGCTATCCCGGCACGAGCCTTTCCCCGCCTCCAGCGTCTCCTCCGGCGACCACACGCCGGGCTCCATGCGTACGATATAGGCAACCAGGCTCTGCACGCGCTGATTGAGGTT
>PKZM01000222.1:0-2789 GCA_003133065.1 Acetobacteraceae bacterium | reverse complement strand
GCGAACGGAAAAACCTCCGCCTCGGGCTCCAGAAAAAAGTCGAACGGATTGATCGTCGCCATATCGGCGACAAGGTCCACCGTCACCTGAAAATGCGTGGTGCGCTCCGGCACCACCACGCGCGCCAGAAAATTGCCCTGCGGGTCCTGCTGCCAGTTCAGAAAATGCGCGCGGGGCTCGATCTTCAGCGCATAGCTGATGATCGGCGTTCGGCAATGCGGCGCCGGCCGTAGCCGGATCGTTTGTGGCCCGAGGGCCACCGGCTTGTCGTAGCGGTAGGAGGTGCGGTGGGTAAGGGCGACATGGAGGGTCATAGGGTCGTACGGTCTGCTGCGTGGCGGGATGGGTAGCAAGAAGTGCCGCCCGGCAACAGCTTGATGAACGCTTGGCAACCATTCGTGCGCGCAGCGTTCGGGAAGGACCTGCCCAACATGGACCCACGACCATGCGCCTGTTCAAATGCCCCTCCTGCGGCCAGATGCTCTATTTCGAGAACACACGCTGCGAAAGCTGCGGACACATACTCGGATATGACTCCACCACCTTCTGCATGCGCTCCCTCACCCCCCAGGGCGATCTCTGGGCCGACGCTGCCGGCGAGCACTCCGCCGGCACCTGGCGTTTCTGCGCCAATGCCGGCCGCCTGGCGTGCAACTGGCTGATCTCCGCCGATTCGACAGGCGATTTCTGCACCGCCTGCCGCCACAACCACACCATCCCTGATCTTTCCGATGAGGAGCGCACCACCCGCTGGCGTGTTCTGGAGGGCGCCAAGCACCGCCTGATCTACGCCCTGCTGCGCCTGGGTTTGCCCTTGGCCAACCGGATTGATGACCCCGTGCATGGCCTGGCCTTCGATTTCCTCGCCGACCTTCCCGGCGGTCCGCGTGTGCTCACCGGCCACGATGACGGCCTGATCACGATTGCGTTGAAGGAGGGGGACAGTGCCGAGCGCGAGCGCATGCGCGAGGACATGGGCGAGCTTTACCGCACCCCTCTGGGCCATTTCCGCCACGAGGTCGGCCATCATTACTGGGACATTCTGGTCCGCGACACCAGTTTCCTCGCGCCCTTCCGTGCCATGTTCGGCGACGAGCGCGCCGACTACGAGCAGGCTTTGCGCGACCATTACGCCCGCCCTGCCTTGCCCGGCTGGCAGGCGAATTTCGTGAGTGCCTATGCCACCAGCCACCCGTGGGAGGATTTCGCCGAAACCTGGGCGCATTACCTGCATATTGTGGATACGCTGGAGATGGCATCTTCGTTTGGCGTATCGATCCACCCCAAGCTGACGCGCAATCCGGCGTTGCAGGCCGAGATCGATTTCGATCCGTATACCGAGCTGGATATGGCCACGATCATCGACGCGTGGCTGCCATTGGCCTTCGCCGTGAACAGCCTGAACCGTTCCATGGGCCAACCCGATTTGTATCCGTTCGTTCTCTCGCCACGTGTTGTCGAAAAACTCGGTTTTATTCATACCCTGGTTCACGAGCACCCATAAGTAAAAGTTTTTTGCTTCTTTTTTTCAAAAAAGAAGAGTCTTCCTTGCTGTGTCGTCCATGCCGCACTTGGGCGATGCGGGGGGGGGGGCATAGCCGGGTATATCCCGATCCCGGCCAAGAAAGAAAAGCCAACCACGAAGACACAAAGGCACGAAGCAGTCACGAAGACGCCTCTGCACGGTAACGCGCCCATTCTGGAAATGAGCCTTCGTGTAACCTTCGTGCCTTCGTGCCTTCGTGGTTAGCTTTTTCTTGCTCCAGCCAATCCCAGGTTCCCCGCTCGCCCGCGTTCGATGAGACAGGGTCTTTCTGGTGCAAAAATGAGGTGCAAAAGTCACCCACCAAAAGAGCCTTCGGGGCGCGCATTGGGTGGGGTCTGGCTTTGGACTGGACATTAGGCGCATTTTGGGCTACAATGTAGCCCAAGGAGACTTTTGCCATGACCGAGAATTCTGTCGTCCGCGCTCGCATTGACGAGGCTACCAAGAGCGAAGCCGCCGCCGTACTGGCGACGATGGGGCTTTCGCTGTCCGATGCCTTCCGCCTGCTCTTGAAGCGGATCGCGGCCGAGAAGGCTTTGCCCTTCGAGCCGCTGGTGCCCAATGCCGAAACCGTGGAGGCCATGAAGGCCGCGCGGCGCGGTGACATGGTGATCGCCGGCAAGCCCAAATCCCTGCTCGCGAGCCTGAATGCGGACAGTTAAATATACGAACCGCTTCAAGCGTGATTATCGACGGGAACAGTCAGGGCAGCACGGCCGGAAACTCGACGCGCTCTTGATGGATGTGGTCAATTTGCTTGCAGCCGACAAATCCTTGCCGCCCCGGTGTTTCGACCATCCTTTGACGGGTGACTGGCGCGATCACCGCGATTGCCACATCAAACCCGACCTGGTCCTGATCTACCGCAAACCCGATGCCGAGAATCTTGAACTTGTGCGGCTCGGCTCACACAGCGAACTTGGCCTATGATCTACGGCACCGGGTATTGAACCATTTGGCTTCTCCTATTCTGCGGAGACTTTCTTTACGTCAGCAGCAAAAGCTGCCTCGGCTGGCGGCAAGTCGGCAAAGTTTGGTGCTTCGGGAGTTCGCTTGCTTTTGATGACATAGGCTCTGGAAATCACCGCGCCCACTCCGCCATGCAGAGTCACTTCGATGAGTGTGACCTCATGCTTCTCCCGTAAAACTTTTTTCTCTGACATTTTTTGGTTCTTGTCTCAGTAGCACAGCTATGTCGGCCCTTGACTCTCTTATAGAGAGTGCTCCCGAGTCGCGGCTATAT
>PKZM01000068.1 GCA_003133065.1 Acetobacteraceae bacterium | reverse complement strand
TGGCTCCGCAATAGGGCCCTCTTCTCACGGGCTCGAGTTCTTCGATGATCTGCATCGCGCGGATTTTCGGAGCGCCGGTGATCGATCCGCCGGGGAAGGCCGCGCGCAGCAGATCCGTCGCCCCCAGCCCCGCGCGCAGCCTGCCCGTGACGGCGGACACCAGATGATGCGCCTGCGCATACCGCTCCAGCACCAGCAACTCCGGCACGGCCACCGATCCGACCTCGCACACCTGGGAGAGATCGTTGCGCAGCAGATCGGTAATCATCAGGTTTTCGGCCCGCTCCTTGGGCGAGGCCAGAAGCGCCGCCGCGGCCCGCGCATCTTCGTCCGGATCGGGGCTGCGCGCCGCGGTGCCCTTGATCGGCCGGGTTTCCACCCTGCCATCCGGCGCCAGGCGCAGAAAACGTTCCGGCGAGGCGCCGCTGATCGCAACGCCATCGCCGCCGCCGAGATACGCGCCGAACGGCGCGGGGCTGCGGCGGCGCAGGGCCATGTGGTAGGCCACGGGCGAAAAATCGGCGGGGCGGGGCGCTGCGAACCGCACCGTGAGATTGGCCTGATAGATGTCGCCGGCCGCGATGTAGCCGCGCAGAAGGTCGAGGCGCATTTCATAGGTCTCGCGCGGCATTTCGGCGTGCCAGTCCGGCGCGGTGCCCGGGTGCGGATGGTGGGGGGCGGTGGTGAGCCGCCCGGCCAGGCGCACAAGGCGGGCGGCGGCTGGGCTGTCCGGCCTGTCCCACGCCAGGGCCCAGGCGCGGCGGGCACGGTGGTCGAACCCCAGCACCGTATCGTAGAGGCAGAATGATCCGCCCGGCAGGCCCGGCACGGGGGCAAACCTGCTGGGCAGGCCGCAGGCCGCGCGGCCCAGATCGTAGCCGAGCCAGCCGATGGCACCACCCGCGAAGGCAAACGGCCACGCGCCGGCAGAGGGGCTGGAACGCGGTGCGCCGGCCGGGATCCAGGCTTGAAGATCGGCGAACGGGTCCGGTGTTTCCATGCCCAGCCGCAAGGCCGCGACCGGATCAGGGCACAGATAGCTCACTTCCGCACGCTTATCCTGGGTCGCGGCGCTATCCAGGAAAGCGAGGTGGGGATCCTCCGCGAGCGCGAGAAAGGCGTCGGCAGGCTCCAACCAGGGCAGTTCGATCGCCACCGCTCCGGCCACCATATGAGAGCCGGCCAGCAGAGCGCCCATGTCAGATGGCGCCCGGGCAGGCCGGGCTATGCTGGGCGGAGCTCATTGCACCATGTTGAAGCCCAGCTTGCGGGGATGTGTAAACAGGTCCGGGGGCATTATATGCACGCGCGGATGGCGCTGCTGCGCGAGGAGCTGGAGATGGAGCAGATCAAGGCCGACATCGCGTTGAAGCGCGTTCAGGCCGGTTGGGAACCGTGGAAGGCCATGACCGCTTCTTGTGGTGCCGGTGCCACGGTCGCCGCTTGCCTGCCGGCATTTGCGGCCCGCGTGCTCGCGCACACCCATTAGCCTGCCTTGTCCGCAACACCACCCGGCCTGACCCAGCTCGGCCAGCCAACCGCCTGGCCTGCCTGCCCGGAGGAGGCGCGGCTTGAGCGTGTGCCCGCCCCTGCCCCCGGTGCCAACTATCTGGTGCGCTTCGCGGCACCCGAATTCACCTCGCTCTGCCCGATCACCGCGCAGCCNNTGCAGATCGCCACCCGGCTGGTGGATCTGCTCGCGCCGGTGTGGCTGCGGATCGGCGCCTATTGGTACCCGCGCGGCGGCATCCCCATCGATGTGTTCTGGCAGACAGCGCCGCCACCCCCGAATGTCTGGATCCCCGATCAGGGCGTTCCCCCCTACCGTGGCCGGGGCTGAGCCGGCGGCGGCCGCGGAGAGAATCCGCGACCATGCGCTGGCGCTGGGCTTCGATGCCATCGGCTTCGCGCCCGCCGAACTCGGCCCCGAGGCGCGCACGCGACTGACGGATTTTCTGGCCGCCGGCCATCATGGTGACATGGGCTGGCTGGCCGAGCGCACGGAACAGCGCAGCCAGCCGCGCGCTTTGTGGCCGGAGGCACGCACGGTGATCGCACTCGGCCACAGTTACGCGCCTGAGGACGATGCGCTCGCCACGCTGGCGCGGGCGGATCGGGGCAACATCTCCGTCTATGCGCGGCATCGCGACTATCACGATGTGATCAAGGGCAAACTGAAACACCTGGCACAGTTCGTCGCCAGCCGTTTCGGGGCCGGCGTGAAGGTGTTCGTGGATACCGCGCCGGTGATGGAAAAGCCGCTGGCCGAACGCGCGGGCCTGGGGTGGCAGGGCAAACACACAAACCTTGTCTCGCGCCAGCATGGGTCCTGGCTGTTCCTGGGCGAGGTGTTCACCAGCCTGGCNNCACGCGCTGCGCCCGATGATGGGCAACCGCATCTATGGCTGCGACGATTGCCTGGCCGTGTGCCCCTGGAACAAATTTGCCAGTGCCGGGCGGGATGCGCGGCTCACCGCACGGCCCGATCTGGCGGCGCCCGACCTGGCCAGGCTCGCGGCGCTGGATGACGCGGCGTTCCGGACGCTCTTCGCCGGCTCTCCCATCAAGCGCACGGGGCGGGACCGTTTCGTGCGCAACGTGCTGATCGCGATCGGAAATTCAGGGCAGGCGCGGCTTTTGCCGGCGGCTCAGGCGCTTCTGTCGGATGCCGATCCGGTGGTGGCGGAGGCGGCTTGCTGGGCCGCGTCCCGCCTGCCGGCGTGAAGCCTGGATGCTGATCAAACGCAGTTTCTCGCTGGCGGGGCATCGCACCAGCGTCGCGCTGGAAGCACCGTTCTGGAGGGCACTGGAGGATGTGGCCACCGGACAGGGGCGGGCGCTCGCCGGGCTGGTGGCGGCGGTGGATGCGGCACGCGATCCGGGGGAGACTCTGGCCTCCGCGTTGAGGGTGCTGGCGCTGGCGGAGGTGGGGCGGGGGAAGACGTAAGGAAGAGTCTTCTTTTCTGAAGAAAAGACGCAAAAGACTTTTGGGCGGCTGTCGCGGACTCGCGGGGAGCATACCGCACAGGGATTAACCGTTACGAAATAGAATCGCCTGCACAGTTGCTGCACCCAAAATCGGGTGTCACGGTAGGAGAATCCCCATGCCGACAAGCGCTGCTTTCAACCTCACCCCGTCGCGTGCCGTACCATCCGGCGGGACAGTGAGCCCGCTGATGCTGGCGGATCGTTTGTTAACATTGGCCGAGGATGCGGAGCGGGCCGGCCTGCATCGCCCCGCCTTGCGCCTGGTGAAGCTGGCCTACGCCGTCTGCGACGAAAAGCCCGCCTGAGGAGTCCGCGACAGAAGTTGAAAGTTTTTTGCTTCTTTTTTTCAAAAAAGAAGACTTACTTCTTCCTC
Organism: Acetobacteraceae bacterium; assembly: GCA_003133065.1. Classification (GTDB taxonomy): domain Bacteria; phylum Pseudomonadota; class Alphaproteobacteria; order Acetobacterales; family Acetobacteraceae; genus BOG-908. The sequence continues at coordinate 3,241 of PKZM01000068.1, read as the reverse complement.
GCCTTCCGTGTTGGGCTGGCGGTGTCCTGCGTCGCCTTCGCCGCCGCCCAAGGTCCAGCCACGTGCAGCCCAAAGATGGTCGGCGTGGTTGCGGGTGCCAGGCGAAGGCTCAGGTCGATCGTGCCGGCGGTGAGGTCCGCGCTGCCTTGCAGGGTGATGGCGCCGGAGGATGCGGTGAATGGTGCGGGCGCAAGCTGAGCGTGCCCATGATCGATGCGCGCGGCCACCTCGCCGTCCAGCCCGGGGGTGGTGCCTTGGGACAGGGCGGCCAGCACGGCGGCCCGGCGGCGTGGCGGGTGCAGCGCGGCAGCGTGGGCCAGTTGCGCGAGGTCCAGGCCGCGCAGCTCGCCGTCATGCAGGGTGGCGTGGGCCTGCCCCGATAGGCCGGACCAGAGCGCCTGTGGCGTTGCTCCGGCACTCTGCACGTCCAGGCTGAGATCGGCGGCGCCGGCAGCGAGATCCAGTGGCGCGAGCCCGAGCGGGGCTGCGAGCGTGGCTTGGCCGAGGTTGGCCAGCAGGGCCAGGCGCGGTGGGGTTTGGGTGGTATCCCAGGCCAGTTGCGCGCTCAGATGGCCACCTGCCAGTGCTGCCGAGATCTCGTCGGCGAAGGCCTGCCCAGAGCCGAGGGTGAGATCGGCCGCGGCGCTGGCGGCAATATCCCGCAGGCCGGCCTCCACCGCGTCGGCGCGCACGTGCAGGTGGGCGTGCCAGGTTTGCAGCCAGGGTGGCGCGGCCGCCAGCACAGCGCCCCAGGCCTCTTCCGTTCCGGGAAGGGACAGCATATCGGCGTGGATGCTGCCGGTGATGGCGTGGCCGGGCACCGCGATAGCGAGTGTCCCGGCCAGGCGCATATCGGCGCCATCCAGCGTGAAATCCTGCACGTCTATCGCGCCGCCCTCCGCGCGCAGATGTGCCAGAAGCGCCAGCGACCCGGTGCCCAGCCAGGTTTCGGCCGCCGGCAGGCCAAGGGCGGCAAGCAGCCGGGGCGTGCCGGGATGGCGCAGGGTGATGGTGGCGGTGGCGCTGGGTGATGCGGCCTTGGTATCGGCAAGCGCCTCGGCTTCCAGCACCAGATCGTTCGCATCGGCGCGGAATTGCAGGGACAGCGCCTCCGGCGGCCCCTCGGCCGCCAGTTCGATCAGGCCGGCGCCCTGCCATAGACGCGGCGCGAAGCCCCAGGCGGCAGGCAACAGCGCCAGCATCTTCTGGGCGTCGGGCGCCTGGATCAGCATGTGGCCGCCGGTAATGGCGCCGTCCCTGGCCAGCGCGCCGGACGCGACCAGATGCGCGCCGGGGAGGGAGGCTTCGAGGTGATCGATGTGCAAGCCGGCGCGGCCGGTGTGCAGGGCCGCCTTGACGCCGCCGAGGGCGAGGCCGCCCCATTGCGCGCGGGAAGCGGCCAGCGTGAGGTTCGTCTCCACGCCAGAGACGCGTTCACCCAGTAAGGCCAGGCCTGAGCCGGGCCACAAGGCGGGGGGCGGGCCGAGCCAATCGTCCAGCACCACGTGATCCGTGGTCAGGTCTGCGGTGAGTTGCGCGCGGCCGGCGGTGTGCACGGCGAAACCGCCCGCGACGGTCATGCCATCCACCTGACCGGCCAGATCGGTGATGGCCAGATGGCCGGGCGAAACGGACGCGGTGAAGCTGACATCGGCGCGCTGAAGCACGCCGGGCGGGCGGGCGCTGAGCAGATCCGGGGCGATGGGCTGCAGCCAGGCGAGCGTGGCTGCCAGATCGGGTGCGTCCAGGCTGGCCTGCCCCTCGCCGGTGATCTGGCCGCCGGCGGCGCGGAGCGTGACATGGGGGGAGGCGAGCCGCGCGTCGCCGGGCAACGTGGCCTCGATCTGGTCCAGCCCCAGGCTGCGCCCGTCGGAAACCAGCGTTGCACGCAAGCCGCCCAGCGTGCCGGCGAACAGGGTGGCGCTATCCGCGGCCAGGGCGATCCGCAAAGGCAGTTTCGGGGCGAGCGGTGAACCGGCGTTGCCCCCCACCCCTGACCTTGGGAAGCTGGATTTCAGCAGGGCGGCCCAGCCATCCAGATCGATCGCGGCGGCGCTGATGCGGGCATCCAGCCGCGCGTCGCCGTCCAGTTGCAGCAAGGCCGTGCCATCGGCGGGGGCGCCGCCGAGGGAGGCGCGGATGGCGTTGGTCTCGATGCGTTCGCCGGACGCGACGAAGGGCGCCTCCAGGTGCCAGACCAGCGGCGAGGCCGGCATGAGCAGCGACAGATCGGGGCCGCCGGCGCGCAACCGTCCCTGCACGATCCCATCCGCCAGCGTGGCCTGCACGCTGCCGCCAGTATCGGCAGCAGGCGTGGCTGCGCCGGCGGTGCGCGGCGTGAGCATGTGCACCGACAGGTCGATGGCGGAAACACCATCGGCATCGGGCGCACCGAGCGCGCTGCTGAATCGCCAGTTGCGGGCGGCGAAGCCGGCGAACCCTTCGGCGCCGAAGACGGCGACGTTGGGCGCCTCCGCGGTGGCGCCCTGGATGGCGGCGGCAATCGGCACAGGGCCGCCATGGATGGCGGCGGTGATGCCGGTGATGGTGATCCCACCGATGCGCAGCGTGCCATTTTCCACATGCGCGGCAAAGGCGTGCGGCAGGCGCGGGCGCACCGGGTGGGCCAGGCTATCGGGCAGCGGCCACGGCAGGGTGAGCACGGGGGTGCCGAGCACCAGGTCGCGCAGCACGATGCGGCCGCCCAGCAGCGGCCAGATGGCGACCTGCAGGCGCAGCGCGCCGACCTGGGCGGAAACGCCGTCGCCCGTGCCGGAGCGCGGCGGTGGAAGCGTGACATCGGTGGCGGTGAGCACGGCCTCCGGCAGAAGCCGCAGCGTGACCTCGCCGCCAATGACGACGGGGCGGCCGAGTTCGGCGGTGGCGATGGCGGCGATGGCTGTGCGGTAGCGGCCCCAGTTGAGCAGCGGCGGGATGGCCCAGGCGGCGAGAAGGCTGGCGGCGAGAAGGCCCAGCGCGCAGAGCAGGGTCAGCCGCGTGCGGCGGGCGGCAGGCGAAAGGGCAGCGTTATCGGACCCCGGCCACGGCGCCGGCTGGGAGAGGGTCGGGGGGGTGGTGTAAGGGGGGGGCATGCTCTCCCAGGTGGCGGGAACTGGTTGACCACGCCTTTGCGTTCTGTCGGCGTCAACGGGCGGTGTGCTATGGGGGAGTTATGACGATTGGAAGGAAGGAAGGCCAGGGGCTCTGCCCCTGGCCCCCGTCAGGCGAGAGCGTGCTGCGC
>PKZM01000076.1:9174-78630 GCA_003133065.1 Acetobacteraceae bacterium | reverse complement strand
GGCGCCCAGGCGGGTTTGCGTTTTTCATTGAAGGCGGCAATGCCTTCGCGCGCATCGGAGCTGGCGGAGGCGAGCGCGATCTGCGCTTCGGCGAAACTGAGCGCCTGCTCGAAGCCCATGGTTTCCATCGCCNNATATGCGCGTCCAGCTCGGCCGCGGGGACAACGGCGTTGACGAGGCCGATTTCGGCGGCGCGGGCGGCGGTGATCAGCTCGCCGGTGAGGCAAAGCTCGTTGATGTGGCGGGCATGCATGGTGGCGCGCAGATAGACGAGCACCTGCATGGGGAAGACGCCGACTTTGACTTCCGGCAGACCGAAGCGGGCATGATCGGCGGCGATGGCGATGTCGCAAAGGCAGAGCAGCCCCATGCCGCCGGCCACGCAGGCGCCGTTGACGCGCGCGACCAGCGGCAGATGCGCGCTGCGCACCAGGCGCGCGAGGCGGCCGAAATCGGTGGTGGGTTCATCGGCCTGGGCCTGGAATGTGCCGGTGCCGCGGGAAAGATCGGCGCCGGCGCAAAAGGCGCGGTCGCCCGCGCCGGTCAGCACGATGGCCCGGATGCTGGGATCGGACTGCGCCTGCTTCACCGCGGCGGCGATTGCCTCGAGCACCTCGCTGGTGATCGCGTTGCGCCGTTCCTCCCGCGTAATCGTAACCCACAGCGAGCTTTCTTTGTGTTCCAGCCGGATATCCGCCATGGATCTCACACCCCAACAGTTAAAAGTTCTTTGCTTCTTTCTTTCAAGAAAGAAGAATCTTCTTTTTCTGAAGAAAAAGAAGCAAAAAGACTTTTACCTGTGGGTGCCGTCATGTCAGCACCGTGTCGTTATGTTCTCCCAATGTGGGCGCGAGGCGCTGGAGGTTTGCGGGGGTGGCGGAGAATTGGATGGGGAAGCGGCTGACTTTCAGCGTGCCCTCGGTGGGGTGCTCGGTGTCCTGGAAGAAGCCGACGGCTTTCAGATGCGGGTCCTCGTAGAGATCCTCAACCGCGTTCACCGGGCAGGCGGGAATGTCCACGCCATGCAGCACCTCCAGCCATTCCGCGTTGCCGCGGGCAAGAAGATGCGCGGCAAGCTTGGCGCCGATCGCCTCGGCGTTCTGCGTGCGGCTTTCCTGGGTGGCGAAGCGCGGATCGGTGCGCATCAAATCCGGCTCGCCGATCAGCACCGCAAAATCGCGCCAGTGCCGGTCCGTGTAGACTACCAGTGCCAGATATCCGTCCGCCGTGGCATACGGCCCGCGCGTGCGTGAGAGGAGGCGTTTATAGCCCATGTCGCCCTGCGGCGGTACAAACGCGCCGCCGCCGGAATGATCGGCCAGAACGAACTGCGCCATCGTTTCGAACATCGGCACCTCGATCATCTGCCCCTGCCCGGTGCGGGCGCGGTGATACAGCGCGGAGGTGACGGCAATCACGGCATACAGCCCCACCGTGCGGTCGCAGAGATTGATGGGTGCGTAGCGCGGGGCGCCATCCACGCGCTGGAACAGCCCGGCAATGCCGGAAGCCGCCTGCATCAGGTCGTCATATACCGCGCGGCCGGTATTGGGGCCGCCCGAGCCGTAGCCCACGGCCGCGCAATAGATCAGCGCGGGGTTCACGCCTTTCAGCGTGTCGTAATCCAGCCCGCGCCGCTGCAACCCCTGCGGCCGTACGTTGGAGACCAGCACATCGGCCTCGCGCGCCAGGCTCAGCGCATAGGCCTTGCCCTGCGGCGATTTCAGATCCAGCACGATGCTGCGCTTGTTTCGGTTGGCCTGTAGAAACAGCGGGCCCATCCCCTCATGGCGCCACGGCCCGATCCAGCGCATATTGTCGCCGGCGGCGGTTTCCACCTTGATCACATCGGCTCCCATGTCGCCGAGCATTTGCGTGGCGGAGGGGCCCATCACCACGGTGGTCAGGTCCAGCACCCGCACGCCGCTCAACGGCCCGGTGGGCGGCGGCGACTGCGTGCCCCATACGGCCTGCCCGGGGGGTGGTGAACTGGACGGGCTAGACATGTCTGTTTCCCTTTATCCGCATGCTCGGGCGTGCGGTTTTGATTTTACTTTTTCGCTGATGCGAAGATAGTTTCACCATAGCGTATAACTCCGTGGGAATAAAGGCCTGGGCTGCGCCTGTTTGCGGGATCTGACGGCCAATTCCGGGAAGCCGCGCGGCTTGACGCCCCCAGGCAAACATGCTCTGTCGCAATGGCGAAAATCTTTTCGCCCAGGCGAGATTGCTGCCCGCCTCCGGTGCGTACCGAGTCGGTGGTTGCGAGAGTCCAGCAAGAGCGCGATGACGCGCCGGCACGGAGGAAAGAGACGAGCATGGCCATGCAGGTCGAGATCGCACAACCTGTTTCCGCGCATGATGTGGGCCGGTCGGCGATACGGCGTACGGCGTGGCGGCTTATCCCTGTGCTGATCCTGTGCTATTTCATCACCTATCTCGATCGGGTGAATCTGAGTTTTGCCGCCTTGCAGATGAACAAGGCGCTGGGGCTGACGAGTGCGGCCTATGGGCTGGGGGCGGGGCTGTTTTTCGTCACCTACTGTCTGTGCGAGGTGCCGTCCAACCTGATGCTGCATCGTGTGGGGGCCACACGCTGGCTGGCACGGATCATGGTGACGCTGGGCCTATGCGCCGGCGCCATGGCGTTTGTTGGCGGGCAGACGAGTTTTTACGTGGTGCGGCTGCTGCTGGGCGCGGCGGAGGCCGGGTTCTATCCGGGTGTGCTGTTCTTCCTGACGCTGTGGTTTCCGGCCGCCTATCGCGCGCGCATCCTGGGCATCTTCATCGCGGCCATCCCCGTCAGCGGCATTATCGGCGCGCCGCTTTCGGGCCAATTGCTGGGGCTGAACGGGCTGGGCGGCCTGCAAGGCTGGCAGTGGCTGTATCTGATTGAAGCGGCCCCGGCCTTTGTGCTCGCGCCGATGGTGGCATTCTGGCTGCAAGACGGGCCGGCCCAAGCGACGTGGATGCCGGCGGCCGAACGCGCGTGGCTGATCGCGCAATTGGCGCGTGAACGGGCGGCGGTGGATGGGGCCGGAACGTATTCCATCCTGAACGGCCTGACCAATCCGCGCGTGCTGCTGCTGGCTGCGCTGTATTTCAGCAATGTCTGCGTGCTGAACAGCATCACCTTCTTTCTGCCGCAGATCGTGAAGGGGTTCGGGCTGACCGTGGGGCAGACTGGCTTCGTGGTCGCCATCCCGAGTGTTCTGGCGCTGGTGGCGCTGATCTGGTGGTCCCGTCATTCGGACAAGCATGGCGAACGCTATGGCCATGCGGCGCTGCCCAATGCGGTGGCGGGCCTCGCTCTGCTGGGCTCCGTGCTGGTGGCCGATCCCACGGTGCGGGTGGCGCTGATATCGGTGGCGTTCGCGAACACGCTGGCGTTCACCACGCCGTTCTGGTCGATCCCTGGCACGTTTCTGACCGGGGGGGCTGCGGCGGGCGGCATCGCTGCGATCAGCGCGCTGGGGGTCACGGGCGGCATCGTCTCGCCCTGGTTCATCGGGCGGATCAAGGATGCCACAGGCGATTTCCGCCTGGGGCTGGGCGCGATCGCGGTGCTGGCGATCCTGGCGGGGGCTGCTTTCTACGCGCTGCGCCCGCGCGCCGTGCCCGCGGAGGCGGCCGGTGTTTCTTGATCAGGCGCGCGACCGGGCGCGGCTGCCGGTGGTGCTGCTGAGCGGCTTTCTCGGCAGCGGCAAGACAACGCTGGTGAACGCCCTGCTGCGCGATCCGCGCCTTGCGGAGACGGCTGTCGCCATCAACGAATTCGGTGAAATCCCGCTGGATCAACTGCTGATCGAGCATGATGGCGATAGCACCGTGGTGATGGCAAATGGCTGCCTGTGCTGCAACCTTTCCGGCGATATGGAGGATGCGGTGATGCGCATCTTCTCGCGCCGGCAGAACGGCGATCTGCCGGCGTTCAAACGGCTGATCGTGGAACCCTCGGGCCTGGCCGATCCCGGGCCGATCGCGCAGGCCATCCTGCGCAATCCGGTGCTGGCCGCGGTGCTGCGGCTGGAAGCGATCATCACCACCGTGGATGCGGTGTTCGCCGAGGCGCAGATCGCGCGCCATGGGGAAACGCGGCGGCAGGTGGCGCTGGCGGATCGGCTGGTGATCACCAAGGGCGATCTCGCGGAGGATGGCAGTGCCGGCCGTCTTCGCGATGTGCTGCGCCACATCAACCCGGCGGCCGAGATTTTTGAGGTCCGGCACGGCGCGGTGGATGCGGCCGCGGTGCTGCCGGCCGGGTTTGTGGATCCCGCAGCGCTCAGCGACGAGCTTCTGGTGGCGGAGGTTGCGCCCGTGGCGCATGCGCATCACCATGCGGAGCGCACGGTCTCGGTATCGCTGGTGGCGCACCAGAAACTGCGCTGGCGTGCGGTGGAGGCGTGGCTGCGGGAGGTGCGCGTCGCCAATGCCAGCCGGCTGCTGCGGATCAAGGGTGTGCTGAACTGCGCGGAGGCAGCCGGTCCGGTGGTGGTGCAGGGGGTTCAGCACGTGCTGCATGCCCCGGTTTGCCTGAAGGCGTGGCCGGATCAGGATCATCGCTCGCGCCTGGTACTGATCCTGGAGGGCGGCGATACGGGCGCGATCGCGCGGGACTGGCTGGCGAGTCTGCCCGCGATGCTGGCCCAGGAGGCGGTTCTGTGCGCGCCATAGATGTGCATGTCCATCCGATGAACCCGGCCTATGTGGAGGCGAGCCTGCCCTTCATGCCGGCGGCCCAGCGCATGTTCGCGGGCAAGTTCGATGCGCGGCCGGATAGCCAGATTGCCGAGGATTTCCGGCGCGACGATGTGCTGGCGTTGCCCATTGCCTGGGACGCCGAACACGGTGCAGCCGGCGGGGTTTATGCCAACGATACGCTGGCTGAACTCTGCCGCACCTATCCCGATGTGTTCCTGCCCGGCTGGGGCATGGTGGATCCCTGGCGCGGCCGCAAGGGCCTGGAAGAGATCGAGCACGCGATCAAGCATCTGGGGCTTGTGGGCATCAAATATCAGCCGCCGGTGCAGGGGTTTTCGCCCAACGACAGGCAGTTCTATCCGATCTGGGATCTGTTGCAGTCTCTCGGCGCGCCGGTGCTGATCCATTGCGGCACCACAGCCATCGGCGCGGGCGAGCCGGGCGGGCTTGGCTTCAAGCTGGGGCACGCGCGGCCGATCCCTAACATCGATGATGTGGCCGCGGACTTTCCCAAGCTGAACATCATCGCGGCGCATCCCGGCTGGCCATGGACGGAGGAGCTGATCGCGGTTGCCTTGCACAAGCGCAACGTATCGATCGATATTTCCGGCTGGGGACCCAAATACGTGCCGGCGGCCCTGAAGCACGATATGCAACGCCGCTTGCAGGACAAAGTGCTTTTCGGATCCGACTATCCCGGCTGGAGCCCCGGCCAATGCTGCGACGAGTGGCAGATGGAGGGGTTCAAGCCCGCCATCATCGAAAAACTGTTTCACCGGAACGCGGTGCGCATCCTCAAGCTGGAATCGGCCGTGGCCGCGGCCGAGGCGGCGGGCGCTCGCATGCGCGCAGAGAAGGAAGTTCAGGCATGACCACGAAATCGCCCTATGTCATCAGGGCCGAGGAGCAGGAAGCCTATAGCCCGGCCAACCACACGGGCACCAAGAACTACCGGCTGGTCGGGCCGAAGGTGAATGGCGCGAAATACATGGAGATCGCGCTCGGCGACATCGAGCGGCACGAGGGATCGCCGCCGCACGCGCATCCGGACCTGGAGCAGGCAGTGTATGTTCTGGAGGGTGAGGCCATCGCCGGTATCGATGGCGTGGACCATCACATCAAGCCGGGCGACATGATGTTTTTTCCGGCCCGCGTGTTTCATTCCATCAAGGTGCTGACGGAACGGATCAAGATGCTGGTGATTTATGCGCCGCCATATGGGGAGGATCCGGCGAAGGTGATGCATCAGCCGGAGTAAGCAAGGCTCTTCTTTTTTGAAAAAAAGAAGCAAGAAACTTTTGCCTGTTGGTGCGCGCCTCGCCGGCAGCGTACGCCAGTATTGAAAGTTTTTTGCTTCTTTTTGTCAAAAAAGAAGACTCTTCCTTCCTTACGATATCGGAATACTACACACGTTCGTCTTATGAAGATCCACCGGCGACGCCGCGGGCCCGCCAGTACGCTCCCCCAGGAAGAACGTGGTGAACCCATCCGCCGCCAGTGCCTCCAGATGGCGCCCCGCGGGGTTGGGCAGGGTCGCCCCATCATCCAGCACATGCGTTTCGCTATGCCCATCTGCCGCCCGGATGGTGATTCGGCCGCACAGCGCATATTCGTAGTTTTTGGCTTCCGGTACCGTGACTGCCACCTCGGCGAAGGGATGGGCGGCGCTGAGCTCGAAATGCGCCACGAGCTGGCCGTTGATGAATACGGTTGTCGCCTCCGTCACCTCCGCCGGGTCGGTTTCGTCGGAGATATGGAAGGTGATCGTGCCGGCCGACGCGGCGGCGGGCGCGCTTGCGAGGCAAAACAGCAATGGGGCGAGATGACGCATCAGATGGGGTCCGTGACGTATAAGGCAGCATAGCCGAAGATCGGGTGTTGGGCAGATGGGGCGTTGTGAGGAGTGGCCATGAGGCTGGGCGCCGCCATCGATGATGCCGCGCGGTCGCTGGGTGCGGCTGGCGTGGAGGCGCCGCGGCGGGAAGCGCGTTTGCTGGCCGCCCATGTGCTCGGCGTGCGGGCGGGCGGCCTGCTGCCCGCGGATATGGATATCGATGCGGCGGCCCTGGGCGCCCTGGTCGCGCGCCGGGTGCTGCGGGAGCCGCTGGCCTTCATCACCGGCCAGCGCGGGTTCTGGACGCTGGATATCGCCGTTTCCCCCGATACGCTGATCCCCCGCCCCGATAGCGAGACGCTCATCGCGGCGGCGATCGGCCGTTTTCCCGATCGGTCCGCTGTCAGGCGTGTGCTGGACCTGGGCACCGGCACCGGGTGCCTGCTGCTGGCAGCCCTGAGCGAGTTCCCCGGGGCCTTCGGCGTCGGCATCGACATCTCGCCCGGCGCCGCGCGTCTGGCCGCGCAGAACGCGCATGCAAGCGGCCTGGCGCACCGCGCCGCGTTTGCGGCTGCCGACTGGGCATCTTCCATTGGCGGCCGCTTTGACCTGGTTCTCTGCAACCCCCCCTACATCCGGGAAGGCGACTTGGCCGCCCTGATGCCGGAGGTGCGGTGTTACGAGCCGGTCAGGGCGCTCGCCGGCGGGGCGGACGGATTGGATGCGTATCGTGCCGTGTTGCGGCAGATACCAGCCTTGCTGGCGCCGCATGGCGTGGCGGTGCTGGAGTTGGGGCAAGGCCAGGCGGAGGCGGTGGCCGCCCTGGCCATCGACGCGGGACTGACGCATATGGGCACGCAGGGGGATCTGGCGGGCATACCCAGGGCCCTGATCGCGCGCGCGGCGCGCGGCGGGTGATGGCCGGGCCAAAAAAATCGTTTGGCAGCAGGGCAAGCTACGGCTAGGGTCCGTCTGCGCCGTCGACAGCGGGTCCGGTGAGGCGATTTTAACTTGCCATGGCTACGGACTCGCTGCGGATATGCCTGCCATGGCGGCGGGCGCGGCGCGGCAGCCCGCCAACCTTATGGCGAGGAAACTCGACGCAGGCCTTCCTTGCTGGTGGCGGCTCACGGTGTGGCATCTTTTGGCCATGGCCGGCCGGGCTGCCTCACAGAGGGCGGGGCGCTTCGAACAGGGAAGCAATTTTGGCAATCGGATGAACATGAAACGCATGCGCGGACGTGCCCACCGCAATGGTGGCGGCGGCGGTGGTGGCGGCGGAAGCCCCCGGCAATATGGCGGAAATATCCCGCTCAACAGAAACCATGTTTTCGACAGCAGCGGCCCGGATCTGCGTATCCGCGGTACCGCCCAGCAGCTGTTCGAGAAATATCTTCAGCTCGGGCGCGATGCGACCGGCTCGGGCGACCGGGTGATGGCGGAGAGCTATTTCCAGTATGCGGAGCATTATTTCCGTATCCTCAACGCCATCAACCAGGCCTCTCAGCAGAACGGCCAGGGCCACCAGAACGGGCAGTATCAGGGGCAGAACCCGCAATACTCTCAGCAAGGGGGGCAGCAAGGGGGGCAGCAAGGGGGGCAGCAAGGCGGCCACGGGCAGAACGGCCAGCGGCGCGACCGCGACCAGGCGGAGTCTGAAGAGGCTCAGCAGCCGATGGCAAACGGGCCGGCGCCGGGCTATGGCGACCAGCCTGGCCTGGACGCCGCGCTCGAGGATGCCGGGCGTTAGGCAGCCGAGGCCCGCTTGGATCCGGACCGGATCGGGCACCCCGACCGGGCGCCAGAGCATTTCCGATCGTTTTGACTCAGGTGAGCCGGTCGGAAAATGCTCTAGCTATTTGTTTTGACGAGCATCTTTATCCGACAGGTGACCCCATGTGGTCGGATGATGCTCTAGGGACAAGGACTGTCATGAGTCGGGTAGCGTATGTGAACGGCCGGTATATGCCACATCGGCTGGCCAGCGTGCATATCGAGGACCGCGGCTACCAGTTCGCCGATGGCGTGTATGAGGTCGTCTATCTTCAGGATGGCCGGCTGATCGATCGCGACCTCCATCTGGACCGTCTCGACCGCAGCCTGCGCGAATTGCGGATCGCGGCTCCGCTCGGCCGCCCTGCCCTGTTGGCGGTGCTGGATGAGATGATCAACCGCAACCGGCGCCGGACCGGCCTGATCTATATGCAGGTGACACGGGGCGTGGCGCGGCGTGATCATGGCTTTCCGCCCGCGGGCACGCGCCCGAGCCTGGTGATCACCCTGCGCGGGGTGGCGCCCTTCCCCACCGGCATCGATGCCTGGACATATACGGCCATCACCGCGCCCGATCAGCGTTGGGCCCGGTGCGACATCAAGTCGGTGGCACTTCTGCCGAACGTGCTGGCCCGCCAGGCGGCGCGGGAGCGCGGGGCCAATGAAGCCATCCTGTACGATGCGGCCGGCATGGTGACCGAAGGCGCCTCCACCTCCGTATGGATCGTCGATGAAGCCGGCGCGCTTCGCACCCGGCCATTGAGCCATGCCATCCTGCCCGGCTGCACACGCGCCGCGCTGATCGGCGAACTGGCGGACGCGGACATCAGCATGGAGGAGAGCGCGTTCTCGATCGATGAGCTGCGGTCTGCCCGCGAAGTTTTCGTGACCTCGGCGAGCAGCTTCGTCAAACCCGTGGTTCAGCTTGACGGCGCGCCGGTGGGCGATGGCACGCCCGGCCCGGTTGCCCGTGCGCTGTTCGCTGTGTTCGCCCGGCATATCACGGCCGGGCGCAACATATCCGCAAAGACGCCTTAACCACGCCGTGGTAAGCTGCTAACACCGTTTTGCTGCACTGCGGCAAGAGCGGTACGATGCTTGCAGGGCACTACGGCGTCGCTTTGCAGCGGCGCCACCAGGCGGATACGGCCCGCACCAACGCAGGGCCGGCGCAAACAAAGAAGGGCAAACTTTCGTGGCCACAGAAAAATCGCAAAATGTTCAGGACGTGTTTCTGAACCACGTGCGCAAGGCCAAAACCCCGGTCACCGTCTTCCTGATCAATGGCGTGAAGCTGCAGGGCATCATTACCTGGTTCGATAATTTTTCCGTGCTGTTGCGCCGGGATGGGCATACCCAGCTTGTCTACAAGCACGCCATCAGCACCGTGATGCCCGGCGCGCCCATTCAATTGTTCGATGCCGGCACCCAAGGGGTCGGCGCCAGGGAGGGTAGTTCTGGCGATCAGGATTTCTGACGACACCGACGATGCCGGCGAGTCCACGCCCCAGGGCCGGGCCGCCGGCGGTCACGATGCGGGGCCGGCGCCCACCCGCGCCGCGGTGATCCTGCCTTGGGAGCGCCCCAGCGCCGCCGAACGTAACGGCACCGACCCCTCGCGCGCTGCCGAGGCGCGGCTGGCCGAGGCGGTGGGCCTGGCCACCTCGATCGGCCTTGTTGTGGTGCATACCTCCATCCTGCCGCTGCGCGCCCGCCGGCCCTCCACATTGCTGGGCGAGGGGCAGATGGCGGCCGAGAAGCTGCATCTGAACGAGGAACACGTCACTGTCGCGATCGTCGATGCGGCGCTCAGCCCGGTGCAGCAGCGCAATCTGGAGCGCGGCTGGGGCTGCAAGGTGATCGACCGCACCGGCCTGATCCTGGACATTTTCGGCGAGCGCGCGGCCACGCGTGAAGGCTCGCTCCAGGTGGAACTGGCGCATCTGGAGTATCAGCGCTCCCGCCTGGTGCGGAGCTGGACCCACTTGGAGCGGCAGCGCGGCGGCTTTGGCTTTCTCGGCGGCCCCGGTGAAACCCAGATCGAGGCCGACCGCCGGCTGATCACGGACCGTATCGTGCGCCTCAAGCGCGAGCTGGACCAGGTGCGCCGCACCCGCGGCCTGCACCGCTCCGCCCGCAAGAAGGTGCCGTTCCCGGTGGTGGCGCTGGTGGGCTACACCAACGCCGGCAAATCCACGCTGTTCAATGCGCTGACCGGGGCGGAGGTGACCGCGCGCGACCAGTTGTTCGCCACGTTGGATCCCACCATGCGCGGGTTGGTTTTGCCCAGCGGAAGGCGGGTGATCCTCTCCGACACGGTGGGCTTCATCAGCCAGTTGCCCACCGAGCTCGTGGCCGCCTTCCGCGCCACGCTGGAGGAGGTGGCCGAGGCTGATGTAATCCTGCATGTGCGCGACGCGGCCCACCCCGATAGTGCCGCGCAGCGCGGCGATGTGCTGGGCGTGCTGGAGGGCATGGCGCGGGATGGCACGCTGGACGAGGATTTCGCCCAGCGCACGATCGAGGTGCTGAACAAGGCGGATCTGCTCGGCGGCGCGGATGCCCTGCCGCCGCGCCCCGGCAGCGTGGCCGTTTCCGCCATCACCGGCGAGGGGCTGGAGGCGCTGAAGGCCGCGCTGGACACGCGTATCGCCGCCGGCATGGAGCAGGCCGATTACGACATCGCCCATGCTGACGGCGCCCGCCTCGCCTGGCTGTACGCGCATGGCGAGGTGATCGGCCGCGAGGACGACGAAGATGCCGCCCACGTACGCGTACGCCTCCTCCCCGCGGACCGTGCCCGTTTTGAACGTACCCCATGAATAAAAGTCTTTTTGCTTCTTTTTCTTCAGAAAAAGAAGAATCCTTCTTTTTTGAAAAAAAGAAGCAAAAAACTTTTATCCTGTTCGCTCGCAGATAGGCTCGTGGCCACTTTCACCATCAGACAGGCGGAGGAGGTAGATCTGCTGCTCAGGGGGGCGGCGCGCACGGAGATCATGCCGCGCTTCCGCAAGCTTTCGGGCACCGAAATCCGCATGAAGACCGGGCCGCTGGATCTGGTGACGGATGCCGATGAGGCGGCTGAAGCCATGATCACCCAGGGGCTGCGGCGGCTTTTTCCCGGCTGCCTCGTCGTCGGCGAGGAAGCGGCAAGCCGGAACCCGGCGCTGCTCGGCCAGCTTGCCGATGCCGATCTCGCCTTCGTCGTCGATCCCGTGGACGGTACTTCCAATTATGCCGCCGGCCTGCCGCTCTTCGGCACGATGGCCGCGGCGGTCATCCGCGGCGAAGTTGCCGCTGCCGTGATCCATGATCCGGTGCTGGACACATCGTCGCTCGCCGTGCGTGGCGAGGGCGCCTGGGAACATGGCACCGAGCCTGTCCGCACCGAGCTTCACGTCGCCGCCGCCGTTTCTGTCTCGCGGATGACCGGCGCCGCGTCGTGGCGCTACTTGCCGCGGCCTTTGCGCGACATCGCGCTGCCCAATCTCGCGCGCGTGGCGCAGATCTGGGATTTTCGGTGTGCGGCGCACGAATATCGCATGCTCGCGGCGGGGCATTGTCATTTCCTGATGTTCCACCGCCTGATGCCCTGGGACCACCTCCCCGGCTGGCTGCTCCACCGCGAGGCCGGCGGCTATGCCGCGCGTTTTGATGGCTCGGCCTACGTGCCGGGGCTGGTGGAGGGCGGGCTGATTTGCGCGCCGGATCGGGAGAGTTGGCAGGCGTTGCGCGAGGCGCTGTTGGAGGAAGGGAAGACAGATCTTCTTTTCTGAAGAAAAGAAGCAAAAGACTTTGAATTGTGCTGTCGCGGAGCCGCCGGCACGAGCAGGGCGACCGGATCGTGAATGCCGGCACGATCAAAATCGGGATCGATCCTTCCTCGATAGACGGCGGAAGAGACGCATCCTCCGCTTCGATATCTTCCACTGCGGTCGCCAGCGCGTCCTTGGCCTGTCGCATGATGTCGGCAAAGCGCTCTGCGACCGAGGTGACCCCCGGAAACGCCGGGAACAGGATCGACCAGTTTGCCTCGCCCGGCGCCTTGTCCGCGACCGCCAGGTAATAATTGGTTGCCATCGCACCACCTCCGTTCAACAAGTCGACACGCTTCGCACGATCCCTCAGGGCGCTCCACCAGGCGCTGCCGGCGAGGCGGAAGGCGGAAACTGCATGACGAGCTTTTGGGACGAATAGGATATCCACAGATGGATGCGCTGCTGAAAATCGGCCCCCAGCAGCATGTCCACCGGCGGCTCATCGTCGGCCTGCATGATGTCGATCGGCATATGCCGCAGCGTCAGATCGCCGACGGTGACGCTTGCGAAAATATGGCTGGAAACCGGCACTTCCTGCGGACCTACACCCGTCGTCGTGCCCTGGCGGTCCGCGGCGAGGTCTTTGGGTGCCAGCCCGATCTTGGCCGCGCCGCGCTGGTAGAGCGCGCTGCTCGAGGCGCCCGTATCGATCAGCGCCACCAGATCATGCCCATCGACTGTCACTTTGACCAACGGTGACATGACGGACGTGTCGTTCTCCAGGATCAATGGCACGACATAGAGCGGCGGTGTGAGAAACACTTTCGGCGCTGCGCAATCCCCGTAGGTTTTGTAAAGCCGGATCTCCTTGCCGGGAAAATCGAGATCGACGTCGTAGCCCTTGAGGATATCGTTCCCAAGCAGCCCGTCATGCATTTTTCCGTCGATGGTGAGGAAGTGAAAATGCCGTCCGCTGAGCGCTCCCACCTGGACGTGTTTTGCCATCACCCACGTCGCCAGGCGCGCGCCGCCGATGCCGCTGACCGTCCATGGATCCTCGGGACCGCGGAAGCGTTCAGAAAAGTCCTGATCGGCATGCAGGTGAAGCCGGCTGACAGCTTGCGTGGTCAGCAGGCTGCTGTAGGCGCCGGTATCGAAAATCAGGGTTGCCGGCTGCTCATCGATCAGGGCATCGACCAGCTTATGGCCGGTCGTTGAGCGCAGCGGCAATTGCGAGTTGAGCGCGAGCACGCAAGGGCTGGGTCGGGCTGCGGAAAACAGGCAGCCCCACAGCAGGCCGGCAACAACCACGCGTTTGAGAAACACGCAACGATCCCCCCGAGCGTGGCGGAGCCCGCGAAATGGGTCGCCACCGATACGATAGGGTGCCGTGCACGGACCAACAAGCCGTTCCCGACAACGTAATCCATGAACGAAGCATGTTCTTTTTTGAAAAAAAGAACCAAAAAACTTTTAACCATTGCGCCCGCTGCCGGCGAAAGCCGGTTGGCCGCGGCGGCCGCAATAGCCTGGTCCACGGCGGCACCAAATAGAGTGACTTTTCCTATTTTATGCCCTAAATTGACGATTATTCAACGGCCCAGGGACCCAGTCTCGGTTTCTTCACTTGACGCAGACTCGGTTTCATTACGCAGGATAGGCCACGCACACGGAGCATTGCATGCCAGACGCGGGAAACAGTTGACGGCGAACCTTCCCGACCCGATTCCTCCGTCCTTCGTCCAACTGCCTGGACAGGACCGGAGCCCCGTCTGATGCCAATCTCAACCCCCAAGCGCCTGCACGTCATCACCTGGGGCTGCCAGATGAACGTGTATGATAGCGCCCGCATGGCCGATGTGCTGGCGCCCCTGGGCTACGCGCCGGCCGAAGGGCCGGAGGACGCCGACATGGTGATCCTCAACACGTGCCACATCCGCGACCGCGCCACCGAAAAAGTGTTTTCCGAGCTCGGCCGGCTGCGCCTGGTGAAGAACGCCCGGGCCGAAGCCGGCCATAACACAATCCTGGCGGTGGCCGGCTGCGTCGCCCAGGCGGAGGGCCGCGAGATTCTCGCCCGCGCGCCGTACGTGGACATCATCCTCGGGCCGCAAACCTATCATCGCCTGCCGGAGATGGTGGCCCAGGCGGCGCGTGCGGCCGGCACGGTGATCGACACCGACTTCCCCGCCGAACAAAAATTTGATTTTTTACCCGACGCGGCGGCGCCGCAGAGTGCCGGCGGCATCACTGCGTTCCTGACGATCCAGGAGGGCTGCGACAAGTTCTGCAGCTTTTGCGTCGTCCCCTACACCCGCGGTGCCGAAGCCAGCCGCCCGGCCGCCGCGATCATCGCCGAAGCGCGGCGCATGGTGGCGGCGGGCGTGCGCGAGATCACCCTGCTCGGCCAGAACGTAAATGCCTGGCATGGCGCAGGGCCGGATGGCACGCCCCAAACGCTGGCCCGGCTGCTGCGGGCGCTGGCGGAAATCCCTGGCCTCGCCCGCCTGCGCTACACCACATCCCACCCGCGCGACATGGACGACGACCTGATCGCCGCCCATGGCGACCTGCCGCAGCTGATGCCGTTCCTGCATCTGCCCGTGCAGTCCGGCAGCGACCGGATGCTCGCGGCGATGAACCGCAAGCACACCGCCGCCGATTACCTGCGCCTGATCGGCCGGCTGCGCGCCGCCCGGCCGGATCTGGCAATGTCGTCGGATTTCATCGTCGGCCACCCCGGCGAAACCGAGGCGGATTTCGAAGCGACGCTGGACCTGATCCGCAGCGTCGGCTTTTCCCAGGCGTTCAGTTTCAAATACTCGCCCCGCCCCGGAACGCCCGCCGCCGGCGCGCCGCACCAGGTGCCGGAGGCGGAAAAGGATCGCCGGCTGTATGCGCTGCAGGATCTGCTGCGCGCCCAGCAGGCCGATTTCAACGCACGCTGCGTAGGGCTCACCCTGCCCGTGCTGATCACCGGGCAAGGCCGCCACCGCGGGCAGATCGCGGGCCGGTCGCCTTACCTGCAACCCGTTCACCTGACCGGCCCGGCGGAGCTGATCGGCCAGGAGATCATGGTGTGCATCGATGACGCGCACACCAATTCACTGTCTGGAGCAACCCTTAAGGAGAAGGCCTGCGCTTGACCCAAATACACACCGCCACCGCCCCGGTTGCCGGCCGCGCCGTCACCCTCGCGTTTGATGACAATGCCCTGCTGCCATTGCTGCTCGGCGATCACGACAGGCACCTGGTGAGGCTGGAACAGGGGTTTGGCGTCAGGCTTGCCTGCCGGGGCAACCGGGTGGCAATCAGCGGTGACCCCGAACGGGTGCAGGCGGCCCAGGCTGCGCTCACCGGGTTGTGGCGGCGATTGGAAAAGGGGGAGGGTGTGGCCTCCGGCGATGTGGACGCAGCCATCCGGATGTCGGCGCGCGGCGCGGATGAGGATCCGCGCCTGCCGCTATCGGATCTGCCCGCCATCCGCACGCGCCGCGGCGCGGTGGGACCGCGCTCGCCCGGACAGTCGGCCTACATGGATATTTTGGGCCGCCATGAGATGGTGTTCGCGCTCGGGCCGGCGGGCACGGGGAAGACCTATCTGGCGGTGGCGCAGGCGGTGGCGATGCTGCTGGCCGGACGGGTGGAGCGGATCGTGCTCTGCCGCCCGGCCGTGGAAGCCGGCGAGCGCCTGGGCTTTCTGCCCGGTGATCTGAAGGAGAAGATCGACCCCTATCTGCGCCCGCTCTACGACGCGCTGCACGACATGATGCCGGGCGACCAGGTGATCCGGCGCATGGGCACCGGCGAGATCGAAGTGGCCCCGCTCGCTTTTATGCGCGGCAGAACACTCGCCCATGCCTTCGTGATCCTCGATGAGGCGCAGAACACGACCGAGGCGCAGATGAAAATGTTCCTCACCCGCATGGGCGAGGGCACGCGGATGGTGATCACCGGCGATCTCACGCAGATCGACCTGCCGCCCGGCACGCGCAGCGGGCTGCGGGATGCGGTGGAAACACTGGAGGGTGTGCAGGGCATCGGGTTTGCGCGCTTTGGTGTGCGCGATGTGGTGCGGCATCCCCTGGTCGGACGCATCGTGGACGCCTATGATCAGCGGGCGGCGGCAGCGCGGGAGACCGTGCGAGGCAAATCCCGCCGGGAGAGCGATGGAACCGGGCAGTCCTAGCCCCGCCCGCCTTTCAACCAAGGCGGCGGGGATTTCGAAACGACCGGCCCGGATGGCGGCGCGTGAGACGCGCCCTACCGTGCTGGTGGTGGATGCGGGATGGCGCGGCGTGGTGCGCGATGCCGAACGGCTGGCCGCGCGGGCAGCCTCGGCCGCCGGCGGTGCAGGCACGATAGTGCTCTCCAGCGACCGGGAGGTGAAGCAGCTCAACGCCCTGCACCGGCGACGCAACAAGCCGACGAATGTGCTGACGTTTGATCTAGGGGGTGGCCCTGGCCCAGGCGGTTTTCTCGGCGGCGATATCGTGCTGGCGCTGGGCACGGTGAAGCGCGAGGCCTTCGCGGCCGGCCGATCGCCAGCCCACCACCTGGCGCATCTGGTGGTGCATGGCGCCCTGCATTTGCGTGGGCACGACCACCACCATGTGGGCGACGCGCGTCGCATGGAAATGGCGGAAGCCCGCATCCTGCACCGCCTCGGCGTGCCCAACCCCTGGAAGCGAAGATGAGTGACGCCGCTGGATCCACGCTGCTGAACCGCATCGGCAGCATTCTGGGCAACCGTGCCCGGCGGCGGGGCCAGGATCACGGCGTGCGCGAGTCGATCGCCGAGCTGGTGCAGGAAGCCGCCGACGCGGGCGATGCCGAGGGCGCGGTGCCGGAGCTGGACCGGCAGGAGCGGGCGCTGATCGCCAACGTGCTGCGCCTGCGCGGCAAGACGGCGGACGATCTGATGGTGCCGCGGGCCGATATCGTGGCCATGCCGATCGATCTCACCTGGGACCAGGCGCTGGAGCTGATCCGCCGCGAGGGCCATTCCCGCATGCCGGTGTTCCGCGAGCAATTGGATGACATCGCGGGCATGGTCCACATCAAGGATGTGTTCGCATGGGACGGCAAGCCTGACGCCTTTCGGCTGGAGTCGGTGCTGCGCAAGCCGCTGATGGTGGCGCCGCAGATCCCGGTGCTTGACCTGCTGCTGCAAATGCGCGTGGCGCGGGTGCATCTGGCCCTTGTGGTGGACGAATATGGCGGCATCGACGGCCTGCTGACGATCGAGGATCTGGTGGAGACCATCGTCGGCGATATTGCGGACGAGCATGACGAGCCGGATCTGCCGATGGTGGTGGAGCGTGCCGATGGCACGCTGGATCTGGATGCGCGGATGAAGGTGGAGGATTTCGAGGCCCGCGTCGGGCCGTTGCTGACCGAGGAGGAACGGGACGCCGATATCGATACGGTGGGTGGCCTGGTATTTACATTGGCAGGACGCGTGCCTGCCCGTGGCGAGGTGATCAGCCACGAGTCGGGCACGGAGTTCCGCGTGCTGGACTCGGACGCCCGCCGCATCCGCCGCCTCCGCGCGAAACTGCCCGCCCTGGAGTCGGCACCAAAGTGATAAAAGTCTTTTGCTTCTTTTCTTCAGAAAAGAGG
Source organism: Acetobacteraceae bacterium (assembly GCA_003133065.1). Taxonomy (GTDB): domain Bacteria; phylum Pseudomonadota; class Alphaproteobacteria; order Acetobacterales; family Acetobacteraceae; genus BOG-908. The sequence continues at coordinate 60,942 of PKZM01000076.1, read as the reverse complement.
GCCTTCTTTCTTGAAAGAAAGAAGCAACGAACTTTTACCTGTTCGCTGTGATGAGCATCCGTCGTAGCCCGCATGGAATGCGGGGCCACGCCTGCCGCGGGGCGCGCCAGACCAGCCACCCGGAACTCGCCACTATCGTTGCGCGTATTGCCGCCTCCCTGGAGACACTTCGCCCCATGGTTCTGGACCCCGACCCGAGCGACGGCCGCCGTCTGGCCATTGGCATGGCGCTGGTCTGATGCAGGTTTCGTTATTTATCACCTGCTTCAACGATACGCTGTTTCCCCAAACCGGCCAGGCTGCCGTTGCCGTTCTGGAACGGCTCGGCCACCAGGTGGAATTCCGCCCCACGCAAAGCTGTTGCGGCCAGATGCACAGCAATTCCGGCTACCGGCCGGAGGCGATCACCCTGGTGCGCCGCTTTGTGGAAACATTTCGCGATGCGCCCACCGTGGTGGTTCCCTCCACCTCCTGCACCTCCACCATCCGCAGCCAGTATCCGCGCCTGGCGGCCGAGGATGGGGTGCTGCTGCGCGAGGTGGAGGCGCTGATCCCGCGCGTGTTCGAGTTTTCCGAATTCCTGACGCAGGTGCTGAAACTTGAAGATGTCGGCGCCTATTATCCGCATCGCGTCACCTATCACGCCTCCTGCAACTCGTTGCGGGGCCTCAAACTTGGCGGTGCGCCGCTTGCGTTGCTGCATGCGGTGCGCGGCCTGGATTTCGTGGAATTGCCGGCCAAGGAAGAATGTTGCGGCTTCGGCGGCACCTTCGCCATCAAGAATGCCGAAGTCTCCACCGCCATGCTCACCGACAAGATGCGCGCAGTGCTCGCCACCGGCGCCGAGGTGGTGACGGCCGGCGACAATTCCTGCCTGATGCATATCGCCGGCGGCCTGAACCGCCTGCAGGCGGGTGTGCGCGCGATGCATCTGGCGGAAATCCTGGCCTGCACGGACGCTGCCTGATGCCGGATACATCTTTCCCCACGCTGGCGCATGCCGAACTGCGCAACACCCAGCTTCGCCGCAACATCCGCAAGGCCACCACCACCATCCGCGCCCGTACCGCGCGCGTGACCGCCGAGCTGCCGGATTGGGAGGCGCTGCGCGATGCCGGCAGCGCCATCAAGGCAGCCGTGATGCGCGATCTGGACACGCATCTTCTCAAGCTCGAACAGACCGTCACAGCCGCCGGCGGCCAGGTGCACTGGGCGCGCGATGCGCAAGAGGCCCGCGAGATCATCATCAATCTCGCCCGCCGCCACAACGCCGCGCGGGTGATCAAGATCAAGTCCATGACCACCGACGAGATCGACCTCAATCCCGCCATGCAGGCCGCCGGAATCGATCCGATCGAGACCGATCTGGCCGACATGATCGTGCAACTTGCCGGCGATACGCCGAGCCATATCCTGGTGCCCGCCATTCACCGCAACCGCGCGGAAATCCAAGGGCTGTTCGAGGGGAAATTCGGCCAGGGCAAGCTGACCGACAAACCGACCGATCTGACGGATGCCGCGCGCACCTATCTGCGCGAGAAATTTCTCCATACGCCGGTCGCCATTTCGGGCGCGAATTTCGCGATCGCGGAGACGGGCAGCGTCGGTGTGGTGGAAAGCGAGGGCAATGGGCGGATGTGCCTGACGCTGCCGCGCGTGCTGATTTCGCTGATGGGCATCGAAAAGGTGCTGCCCAAATTCTCCGATCTGGAGGTGTTTCTCCAACTGCTGCCGCGATCGGCCACCGGCGAGCGGATGAACCCTTATACCTCACTGTGGTCGGGCACGCGGGCGCGGGCGCGCGAGGACGGTGACGGCCCGGAGGAATTCCATCTGGTGCTGCTCGATAATGGGCGCACCAAAATCCTGGCCGACGCGCAAGCGCGTGAGACCCTGCATTGCATACGATGTTCGCGGTGCCTCAATGTTTGCCCGGTGTATGAACACACCGGCGGCCATGCCTATAACTCCATGTATCAAGGCCCGATCGGCGCGATTCTGACACCGCAGTTGCGCGGCTTCGATGAAGCCGGGTCACTGCCGTTCGCGAGCACATTGTGTGGCGCGTGCTACGAGGTATGCCCCGTGAAAATCGATATTCCCCGCATCCTCGTGCATCTGCGTTCCGAGGTGACGGAGGCGCGCCGTGCGAATCGCCGGCTGGATGCGGAATCGCTCGCCATGCAGGCCATTCTGTGGGTGTTCGGTGGCGAAAATCGTATGGACATGGCCCAGCATCTGGGGCGGCTGGGGCAGCGCGTGCTGGGGGTGGAGGACGGCATGATCAGCCGCTTGCCGGGTCCGCTGTCCGGCTGGACCGATACGCGGGATTTCCCCGCCTTGCCGGCGCAGAGTTTTCGGGCGTGGTGGAAAAACCGGGCGCGCGGGACGTGAGCGGACGGGACGAAATCATCGCCCGCATCCGAGAGGCTGTGCCCGTGGCCGCCGCGGCCACGCCGCGTGCGGCGTATCGCCGCGTTTGGGCCGCCGACCGCGCGGAGATCATCGCGCGCTTCGTCGAACGGCTTTCCGATTACCATGTCGGCGTGATCCGCGCGCGCGGCGATTCCGAGATTGGGCAGGTGGCCACCCGCCAACTTGCCACGCGGGGCATCACCTCCCTTGTCGTCCCCGCCGACATGCCGGCCTCTTGGCGGCCCTCCAGCCCCCTGCCGCGCGAGGATACGGGGCTGAGCCTGGAAGATCTGAACGCCGCCGCGGGCGCGATGACGGGAAGTTTCATCGGCATCGCGGAGACGGGCACCGTGGTGCTGGATGGCGGCCTTGGGCAGGGACGCCGCGCGCTGACGCTACTGCCGGATTACCACCTGTGCGTGGTGCGCGAGAGCGATGTGGTGGGCATTGTGCCTGAAGCCATCGCGGCGCTGCAGGCGCGGGTGATGCTGGGGGCGCCGGTGACGTTCTTGAGCGGGCCGTCGGCGACGGCGGATATCGAACTGGATCGCGTGGAGGGGGTGCATGGGCCCAGGACGCTGGATGTTATTCTTGTCAGTAAGTAAGAAGGAAAGTGTCTTCTTTTTTGAAAAAAAGAAGCAAAAAACTCTCACCACCTGGTACGCGCCTCGCCGGCAGCGTCGGCCACAAGAGCAAAAGTTTTTTGCTTCTTTTTTTCAAAAAAGAAGGCCTGTCTTCCTTATGCTTTTTGCTCTTTCCGCCTGCACGCCCGCCCAACTCCTCAACGCCACCATCTCCCGCCGCGATCTGACCATCACCCACGACGTCGTCTACGGCCCCAACCCGCGCGAGAAGCTGGATATCTACCGGCCGAACGGTGTGGCGAACGCCCCCGTGGTGATCTTCTTCTACGGCGGCTCGTGGAACAGCGGCAGCAAATCCATGTACCCGTTCGTGGCCGCCACCCTCGCCCGCCGCGGCAACGTCGTGGTGGTGCCCGATTACCGGCTGTATCCCGAAGTGCGCTACCCCACGTTCCTACAGGATTGCGCGCAGGCCGTGGCGTGGACGCAAGCGCATCTGGCCGAAATCGGCGGCAATCCCCGCGATGTGTTCCTGATGGGCCACTCGGCCGGCGCCTATAACGCGATGATGCTGGCGCTGGACCCAAAATGGCTGCAATCCGCCGGCACCAGCCGGGACAAGCTCGCCGGCGTGATCGGCCTGGCCGGACCGTACGACTTTCTGCCGATGACCGACCCCGAGGTGAAAGCCGTGTTCGCCCCGGCCGATGACGGACCGTCCACCCAGCCGATCAACTACGTGGACGGCCACGCCCCGAAGCTGCTTCTGCTGGCTGGCAGCGCGGATACCACGGTGATGCCGCGCAACACGCTGGCCTTGGCCGCGCGGGTGCGGGCGGCCGGCGGCAGCGTGGCGGGCAAGATCTATCCCGGGGTGGCGCATATCGGTCTCGTGATCGCAATCGCACCGATTTTTCAGGGCAAGGCGCCGGTTCTGAACGATGTTGAAGCGTTCATTAGGGCGCACTCATGAGCAATAAAAAAAGAAGTATGTTCTTTTTTGAAAAAAAGAACCAAAAAACTTTTGGCCGGGGGGCGCCCGCTGCGGGCGGGGTGCGCGCCGCGTGACTGTCGCCAGCGCCACGCGCGCCATTCTTCCGCGGCTCGTCAAGGCGTGTGCCTGCCACCCCGTGGCCGTCATCGCCGTGGCCATTTTGGTGGCCGGCCTGAGCCTGTGGGCCGCCGGTACACGCCTGGGCGTGACGACCGATACCAGCAAGATGTTTTCCGCATCGCTGCCGTGGAAGCGGGCCAGTGCCGCGCTCTCGGCCGATTTTCCGCAAAACGACGGCCTGCTGGTCGCGGTGATCGACGCGCGAATTCCGGAGGAGGCGGAAGCCACCGCGGCGGCGCTGGCCGTCCGGCTGCGCGCCCAGCCGGATCTGTTCAAGACCGTCACGCAGCCCGATGCGCTGCCGTATTTGCAGCAGAACGCCTTTCTGCTGATCGACACGAAACAGCTTCAGGATTTGCTGAACCGCACTGTCGATGCCCAGCCGTTTCTGGGTCAGCTGGTTGCCGATCCCAGCCTGAGGGGGCTGTTTTCAGCGCTCTCGCTGGTGGCCGAAGGGGCCAGCCGCGGCATCGATGCGGCCTCCATGGGGCCGGCACTGGTCCAGTTCCACCTCGCCCTCGCCGCGGCCGGTTCAGGGCATCCGCAGCCGCTCTCCTGGGAAAACCTGCTGGCCGGGCCGCTGGCGCAGGAGGCCGGCAAATACCGCTTCGTGCTCGCCAAGCCGGTGCTCAATTACGGCTCGCTGCAGCCGGGCGGGCTTGCCACCGCCGCCTTGCGCGCGGCTGCCGCGACTCTGCCCTTCGTGCAGAACCACGATGCCCACGTGCGGCTCACCGGATCGGTGGCACTGGATGACGAGCAATTCGCAACCGTGGCCCATGGTGCGGTGATCGGCCTGGCGGTCAGCTTCTGCCTGGTTCTGGTGTGGCTCTACGCTGCGTCCCGATCCTGGCGGCTAATGCTGCCGATGGGCGCCACACTCGTGCTCGGCCTGCTGCTGACCACCGGCTTCGCGGCGGTCGCGGTAGGCACGCTCAATCTGATTTCCGTGGCCTTCGCGATCCTGTTCACCGGCATCGCGGTCGATTTCGCCATCCAGTTCACTGTGCGGTTCCGCGAGCGGCGGCATAACCACCCCGAGCTGATCGATGCGCTGCGCGAGACGGGCGGGCGATCGGGCGCGCAGATCCTGGTGGCCGCCCTGTCCACCGCGGCGGGTTTTTTGGGGTTCACACCCACCAATTTCGTCGGCGTGGCGCAACTGGGCGTGATCGCGGGCGGGGGCATGCTGATTGCCTTTCTGTGCACCGTCACGTTTCTGCCGGCGATGCTGGTGCTGTGCCAGCCGCGCCGGGAAGGCGAGGAGGTGGGCATGATGGCGCTGCGCCGGCTGGAACCGATCGTGCGGCCGCTGCATTGGCCGATCGTGGCGGTGTTCGGTGTGCTGGCGGTGACGGGAGCGGCGCTGCTGCCGTTTTTGCAGTTCGATGGCGATCCGCTGCATACCCAGAACCAGGGCACCGAGGCGGTGCGCACGCTGGAGGATTTGCGCAGTTCGCCGATCACCAATCCCTATACCATCCAGGCCCTGCTGCCGTCCCTGGCCGTGGCGGAGCATTATACCGCGGTGCTGGACAAGCTACCCTTGGTGCAGGACGTGCTCTCGCTGAACAGTTTCGTGCCGCAGGACCAGACCCGCAAGCTGGCGATCATCGCCGATGCCGCCGATATCCTGAATGCGACGCTGGCCGCGCCGGCCACACCGCCGGCGGTCACGGCCGGCGCGCTGCGCGAAGCCACGGCCGCGCTGGATGCCAAGCTGCATACGCTTGCGCCCAAGCTGCCACCGGCGAGTGGCTTGCGCGCGATCGCGGACGACCTTGATCGCCTGGCATCGGCCAGCGACGCCAGCTTGCTCGCCACGAATGCGGCTTTGGTGCAGTTTCTGCCCGTGCAGCTCGATCGGTTGCGCACCGCGCTGGCGGCCAAGCCCGTGACGCTGGGCGATGTTCCGCCCGCGTTACAGCGGAACTGGATGCTGCCCGATGGCCGTGCGCTGATTCAGGTGCTGCCGCGCACGGAGGTGGATAGCAGCCCCGCCATCCGCCGCTTCGTGGATCAGGTGAGTGCCGCCATGCCACAGGCGGCTGGGCCGGCGGTGTGGATCGTGCGCAGCGCAGAGACGATCATCAACGCCTTCATCATCGCCGCCGTCAGCGCCATTGTCGCGATCGCCGTGATCCTGTCCTTCGCGCTGCGCCGGCCGCTGGATGTGGTGCTGGTGATGACGCCGCTGCTGGTTTCCGCCCTGCTGACGGTGGTGCTGCTGATGTCGTTCGGGCTGGATCTGAATTTTGCCAATATCATCGCCTTGCCGCTGCTGCTGGGGGTGGGCGTGTCGTTCAACATCTATTTCGTGATGAACTGGCGATCCGGCGTCACGCGGTTTTTGGGATCGGCCACGGCCCGCGCGGTGATCTTCTCGGCGCTGACCACGGGAACGGCGTTCGGATCACTGGCGCTGTCGGACCATCCGGGCACGGCCAGCATGGGCATATTGTTGCTGATGAGCCTGTTCTGCACGGTGCTGACCACGCTTCTCTTCGTGCCGGCGTTGCTGGCCGTGGTGCCGAAGCCGCATGTGGTGCTGGGCGGGGCGAGTTTGGTCTAGCAGCCCCGGCGGTGCCGGCGGAAAGTGCCATAATGATAAAAGTTCTTTGCTTCTTTCTTTCAAGAAAGAAGAGTCTTCTTTTCTGAAGAAAAGAAGCAAAAGACTTTTATCCGTTTGGACCCGACGGCGGCACGGCCCGCGTTTACGCGGCACCCAGGGCAGGCGCGCCGGCAACACCCGGCGCGGCGGCCGGCAACGGCGCGGCTGGCCGGTTCTGCCGCAGCGCGGCCGCGCCATCGGCCACCACCTGCCACGCCGCCTGGCTCAGCGCCTTGCGGGACGGAAAATCCGCGGGATCCAGCGGCACATGGAACAGCAGCGTCACCCGCTTGCCCCGCCACTGCGCCACGCGCCAGAAATGCGGCGCCAGGCTCATATCCCCATACCAGGCAAACACCGCGCGGCTGCTCCGGCACACGGGTAGCCCCGCCAGCCGGTCATACACTACCGATACCGGCTGGATCAGCGGCGCCGCATCCCCATAGGCCGCGGCAAAAAACGACGAATGGAACGGCAGCACACGCGAGCCATCCGAACTCGTCCCCTCGGGAAACAGAATCAGGTCGTCGCCAGTGGCCAGGCGCCCCTGCATCTGGTCGCGCTCCCGGCTGATCCCCTGCCGCGATCGGCTGACGAACACGGTGCGGCCGAGCCGCGCGATGGTGCCCACGATCGGCCAGCTCGCCACATCGTCCTTGGAGACGAAGCACGCCCGCAATTGGCCGCCAATGGCCGGGATATCCAGCCAGGAAGAGTGATTGCACACATAAATCACCGGCCGTACCCGCTGCCGCCGCGGCGGCAGCTTCGACCCGATCACCCGCACCTGCAATCCCAGCAGCCGTGCCACCACGGCCCAGTAGAATACCGCGAACTCCACCCGCCCGCGCCCCGCGAATGGCAGCAGCGCCCCCTGGATCACCGAAGCGATCGGGGTGAAGGCCAGCACCCATACCACCCGCCGCGCGGCCCGCACATGGCGCCAGCTATCGCGCTGCCGGGGCGGCAGCTCGGTGGTGGCGCCCAGGCCCCGGAGGTGTTTCTGATCCAGCGACGCGCGCCGCATCGGGTTGAGAAGTGTGCTCATGATCGCCCTGGTTAAACCCTGCAATGCGGCGGGACCATGGCGTTGATGTTACCGTTCCGCGACGATCCTGGCGGATGCATGAAAACGCGCCCGATCGCGCGATTTTGAACGGTGCCGCTGGCTTGAATTTGCAACTCTGAAGTTCACGTGCGCTCAACGCCGGGATGTCGGCAAGCCGGGGAGCTTCGATGGGCGATACAAGCATTGCGGAGCAGCGCACATGCGCCGCGTGCGGCACTGCAATCGGTTTGTTCCCCTTCAGCATGGCGTTCCAGCCGATCGTGGACCTGGAGCGTTGCGAGATCCACGCCCACGAGGCCCTCGTTCGCGGCCCCACCGGCAGCCCGGCCAGGACGGTGCTGGACCAGGTGACGAACGAAAACCGCTACGCTTTCGACCAGGCGTGCCGCGTGAAGGCCATCGAATTGGCGGCCCGCCTGGGCTTGCAGACAAGGCTCAGCATCAACTTCCTGCCGAACGCCGTGTATGATCCGCGCGCCTGTATCCGCCAGACGCTGGATGCGGCCCAGCGCACCGGCTTCCCCAGCAACCGCATCATCTTCGAGATCGTTGAAGGCGAGCAGATCGCCGACGACGCGCATCTGCTGGGAATCATCCGCGAATACCGCCGCCAGGGCTTTGCCGTGGCGCTGGACGATTTCGGCACCGGCTATTCCGGCCTGGCGCGGCTCGCCCGCCTGCAGCCGGACATCATCAAGCTGGATCGCGTGCTCGTCGCGGGGTGCGACAAAAGCCCGGTGCAGCGGAGCATTATCGGCGCGACTGCACTTTTATGCCGTGACATGGGGGTAAAACTCGTGGTGGAGGGCGTCGAGACCGCGGCCGAACTGGACGTTGTCCGCGCTGCTCATATCAGATTTGTCCAAGGCTTCTACTTCGCGCAGCCCGCGTTCGAATATGTGACGCAAGCTCATGATATCAAAGCCTTGTGCGGGCCGGCCCTGTCCACCGCCGGTTGAGGGCGCGCATCTCGCACCTTCGTCCATAGGGCCAGAAAATTGACCCCTCCGCCAAACGGGCCCAAGCTTGCGCCTGAAGAATAAATAGCCGGAGTAAACCGCATGGCCAGGAAATCCCCAAGGTTCGGTGAAATCGCCCATCGCGCCACGACCAGCGGCACCCCGAACGGCGGCCTCTAACGTATCGGAGCGCCCTATCGTGCTGACTGAAACGCTTCTGTCGCCCGAAGATCTGGCCGATGCCCTGCGCGCCATCGGTGCAGAGCGCTACCACATCCATCATCCGTTCCACCGCCTGCTTCACGCCGGCGGCCTGACCCGTGGCCAGGTTCAGGCCTGGGCGCTGAACCGCTATTATTACCAGGCGACCATCCCGGTGAAGGATGCCACTCTGCTGGCCCGCCTTCCCACCGCGGAGCTGCGTCGCGAATGGCGCCGCCGCCTGGTGGACCATGACGGCGATGCCCCCAACACCGGCGGCGTCGCCCGTTGGCTGAAACTCGCCGAAGGTGTGGGCCTGGACCGCGACTACGTGCAGTCCGGCACCGGTATCCTGCCCGCAACGCGCTTCGCGGTGGATGCCTATGTCGCCTTCGTGCGCGACCGCACGGTCCTGGAAGCGGTCGCCTCGTCGCTCACCGAGCTCTTCTCGCCGAAGATCATCGCCGAACGCGTCTCCGGCATGCTCGCCAATTACGACTGGATCACGGAAGGAACGCTCGCCTATTTCACCCCCCGCCTCACCCAGGCCCCCCAGGATTCCGATTTCGCCCTGGCCTATGTGCAGCGTCACGCCCGCACCGCGGCGGAGCAGCAGGCCGTGCTCGCCGCCCTCCGCTTCAAATGCGATGTTCTCTGGGCGCAGCTCGATGCGCTGGAACATGCCTATGTCACTCCGGCCACCCCCCCGCCCGGCGCCTTCATCCCCGCATGACCGCCGACACGCTCGCCAGCCCCATCCCCACCCTGGGCCGCGGCCACAAATTCCGCTTCGATCAGGTGCGCGGCGCCTGGGTCATCCTCGGCCCGGAACGCATGTTCGTGCCCGATGAACACGCGGTGGAAGTGCTCAAGCTGATCGACGGAACCCGCAGCGTCGACGCCATCGCCGCCGACCTCGCCGCCCGCTTCGCCGCCCCGGCGGAGCAAATCCGCGCCGACGTGCAAACCATGCTCGCCGACCTCGCCAGCCGCGGCGCCGTCAAACTATGACCAGCAAACGAAAAGAATCTTCTTTTTCTGAAGAAAAAGAAGCAAAAAGACTTTTACGCCTCGCTGGCATCAGCGCCCGGCAAGCGGGCGACATCACATGATGGCACCGCCGCCGTTGGGCCTGATCGCGGAGCTCACGCATCGCTGCCCGCTTTCCTGCCCCTATTGCTCCAACCCGCTGGAACTGGAGCGCGCGTCGACCGAGTTGGATACCGAAACCTGGCGGCGCGTGCTGGACCAGGCGTCTGCCATCGGCATCCTGCAAATCCATTTCACCGGCGGCGAACCCCTGGTCCGCCGCGACCTGCCCGAACTCGTGCGGCATGCCTCGGCCCTCGGGCTCTACACCAATATCATCACCTCCGGCGTCACGCTCGACGACCGCGCCATGGCGGCGCTCACCTCCGCCGGCGTCGACCATATCCAGCTCAGTTTCCAGGATAGCGACGCCGCGGGCAACGACATGATCGGCGACAGCCGCGGCGCCTTCGCCAAAAAACAGGCCGCCGCCGCCCGCATCCGCCAGGCAGGCCTGCCGCTCACCGTCAACTTCGTCGTCCATCGCGAAAACGTCGCCCGCGTCCCGCAGATGATCGACATGGCCGAGGCCCTGCACGCCGAGCGTACGGAGATCGCCCATGTCCAGTATTACGGCTGGGGCCTGGTCAACCGCGCGGCCCTGCTGCCGACCCGCGCACAGCTTGAAGCCGCGACCGAGGCGGTTGAGGCCGCCAGGCTGCGCCTCGCCGGCCGCATGGTGATCGACTACGTGGTGCCGGACTATCACGCGGCACGCCCGAAAGCCTGCATGGGCGGGTGGGCGCAGCGCTTCATCAACATCTCCCCCTCGGGCCGCGCCATGCCCTGCCACGCCGCCGAAACCCTGCCCGGATTCGTGTTCCCCTCCGTGCGCGAGACGACCCTTTCCGACATCTGGCACAAGGCGGACGCGTTCCTGCGTTTCCGCGGCACAGCCTGGATGCGTGAACCCTGCCGCAGTTGCGACCGCCGCGAGATCGACTGGGGCGGCTGCCGGTGCCAGGCCTTCGCCTTGCTGGGCGACCTCACCGCCACCGACCCCGCCTGCGAGCTGTCGCCCGATCATGGCGTGATGCAAGCGGCGGTGCGTGAATCCGGTCCCGGCGCCTATGTCTTCCGCCGCATCGAAAAAGCACGCGTCACCTAGGGCACCACCTAACCCCAACCGATAAAGATGCCCGTGGGAACAAGGCTCTAGACCATTTTCTGGCGTCACGCCTGTTGCAGCAGCGTTGCGAAAACGCGCGCGCCCGACAGAAATCGGCTTTTCTTTCGTCAGCCTTTCGCCAATTAATAGTTATTGGCTGTGGCGCTCTGCGCGGCGCACGCGCAATCCTCCCTCGCTCAACACATCTTGGTGGTTCGGACGGTTTTTGAGATGTGGCAATCTCAATTTTTGTTGTGCACCTGGTTTCATCCTGCTATCAGGTATTGTCGTCATTGCCTGACCGCAGAGCTGGATGGAATGAATTGGGTCGATCGCCGGCATTACCTCGTGGCGGGGAAGAACATCCTTCGCCTGCTGAAACGGGGCAGCAGAACCGGAAGAGCAGGCACCACCGCGGTGGAATTCGCCGTGCTTGGCGTGCCGTTTTTGATGTTCTTTCTCTTTCTGTTCGAGGTCGGCCTCGACTTCTATATGCAGACCGCGCTGGACTACGTTGTGGCTGAAACGTCGCGCCGGGTGCAGATCGGTGCCGGCCAAAGTGCCGCCAGTGCCGCCGCGTTTCAATCGCAATACGTATGTCCGGTCGCTGCCGGCTTGCTGAACTGCAACGCCATCACGATAGGCGTGCAACCCGTAACGACCGATTTCTACACGCAGCAGCTCACGACGCCAACCACCGGTGGTGTGCTGAACACCTCCGGCTATGCCTACTGCGCGGGCACGCCTGGCCAGCTCATGCTGGTCCAGGCCGTTTACGTCTCTCCCACCGTCGTCGGCATGCTGGTCCCCGGCATGTCTGTCCTGTCGGGATCATCGCGCGTTCGCGTCACCACCTCATCGATGGGCTTTGTCAACGAATCTTTCACTGGCCCGGATACGGTGGGATGCTAAGCAGGAGGAAACCCGCTCAACCCGGCAGCACAAGGGCAAGCTCCCTCTGGCCACGCAAGTCGGGCATCGCGGCGGTGGAGTTCGCCGTGATCAGCCCGGTGATGCTGTCCATCGCCATCGGCGCGATGGACACCACGCAGGCCATCGTCATGCAGCGGCGCAGCATCGAAGTCGCGCAGCAGGTGGGCGAAATCGCCACCCTCCTCGCGATACAGCCCAACCAGACCACCTCGCTGACGCCGACCCAGGCGCAACAGGCGGAATCGGTCATCTTCGCCATCCTGCCGCAATTGCGCAGCCTCGTCGGCAACCCGACCTTCGCCGTGACGATATCGGATGTGGTCTTCACCGGCACGGAGCCGAACTACACCGCCAACATGGCTTGGAGCGTGCCGCTGAGTTACGGCATGGACGTGTACCGGCCATGCGGCGTGGTGAACCAGACCACGCCGACAGGAACGCAGCGCGGTTCCAATACCGGCGATCACTGGACCACGGTTCCAACCTCGGGGATGAGCAGTTCGCTCTCGTCGGTGCTCGTGGTCGATGTGCGCGTGCAGTTTACGCCCTTCTTCCTGAATCTGATCACCGGCTCTTTCACCATCTACCAGACCGCCTATTTCAATCAGCGATCGATCGTTTCCAGCTACATCACCTACGACACCAGTGCTGATCCCAATGTCTGCCCCGGCTATATTTAGTCCCCCCGGGATGCGGCGGGCCCTGCCCGGCCATGCGCGCCTGGCCCGTCGGCGTGGCGCCGTCACGGTCATGTTCGCCAGCGGCCTGGTACCGATCATGATGCTGGTGGGACTTGCGGTGGATTTCGACTGGGTCTTGCAGGCCAAGGCGGAACTCGATCTCGCCGCGGACTCCGCCGCCTTCGCCGGCGCGCGCGAAGCCGGCGCCGATTATGCCGCTGGTAAGACAGGCTACGTCGCCAAAGGCGAGCAGGCGGCATTGGACTGGTGGAACGCCCAGGTCGGCATCCTGACCAATGCCAGCAATGCCACCGCCACCGAGACGATCTCGCAATCCGGCAACACCTTCACCGTCACTGTCGCCTATACGGCCAATGTGCCCCTGGTTCTGGGCCAGCTCTTCAATTGGTCACGCGCGGCCGGTGCCCAGATCGCCAACACCTCCAAGGCCACCATCACGATCAACCAGTTCGGCACCGTCGATTTCCTGATCGACAACACCGCCTCGATGATGCTGGCCGCAACCGCTTCCGCCGAGGCCAGCCTGGAAGCGAAGATCCTCACCTGGCTGGCGGTGCCGGGCAACGCCGCGTCCGTGCCGGACGGAATCGGCACCAGCATTCCACAATGCGATTTCGCCTGTCATTGGAAAGCGACATCGAGCGGAACCAACCAGACCGATTATTTCGCACTCACCCGCACCACGAGCGGCGCTGCCGCCATCACGTTGCGGTGGGATGTGGTGCAGACCGCCACCACCGCCGGCATTCAGGAAATGGTCAGCCTGGAGACCGTGCTCAACCAGCTCAGCGTCGGGGTCTTCACCTTCGGCGGCGTCAACATGGCCAGTTCCTCGTACCTGCAAACGGTCTATTCCGAAACCACCATCGACAACGGCGGCAGCGGCAAGGGCGCGGCCGCGGCGATCGCGTCGCTCTCGACGATCACCCCCACCGTCGGCATCGACACGCAGATCGACACGAATTTCGGCAGCGCCTTCAACGACATCGCCGCGTTGCTCCCGGATTCAGGCGACGGCAGCACGTCGGCGTCGCCCAAACGCGCGCTGATCCTGGTCACTGACGGGATGGAGGACGATACCTGGCCGCAAGCCATCCCCACCACCGAAGGACCGATCAACCCCGCTGTCTGCCAGGTGATGAAGAACAAAGGCTACACGGTCTTCGTTCTCTACACGACCTACGCCTCCGACAGCATCTCCCTGCCCGGCAACAACGTGCAACTCGCCCCCTATATCAACGGCACCGCCAGCCCCGGCCTGGTGAGCTCGCTGACCTCCTGCGCATCCTCCCCCAGCGACTTCGTTCAGGCGAGTTCGCCCACCGACATCCAGAACGCCATGACCACCCTGGTCGGCCAGGCCATCAGCAGCGCCACCCGCCTCTCCAACTGACAACGCGGCGCGGCTTGCGGGGCGTCCGAAATAGCGCGTCAAAGGTCTTTTGCTTCTTTTCTATTGGAAGAAGAAAGACTCTTCTTTCTGGAAAGAAAGAAGCAAAGAACTTTTACTTTAAGGGCTCGTCGAACAGCATCAGGCGCCCGGCGTTGGCAACGCCCAGGAACGTCGAGAGATTGTGCAGCAACGCGGCCACCACGGCACCTTCGGCACCCAGTTCCCCCGTGGCCGCCAGCGCCATCAGCACCAGCGTCCAGCCAAGGCCGAGTCCGACATTGACGGCAATCGTCCGGCGGCATCGCCGGCTCAGCCGCACCGCCGTGCCCAACCGCCGCAGATCGCTGCTCATCAGCACCAAATCCGCCGACGCCAGCGCCACATCCGTGCCCTGCGCGCCCATCGCAATCCCCACGGCCCCCGCCTTCAACGCCAGCGAATCGTTGATGCCGTCACCCACCACCAAAGGCCGGTACCCGGCTTCCGCCTCCGCCAGCACCCGCCGCATCTTCGCCTCCGGCAAGGCATCGGACTGCACCTCCACAATCCCCAAGCCGACGGCAATCTTCGCCGCAACCGCCGCCCGATCGCCCGTCAGCAGCATCTGCCGGCCAAGCCCTAACCGCCGCAGCCCTGCCAAAGCCTCCGCCGCCTCCGCCCGCGGCTGATCGGCAAACAGCAGCCACCCCAGGAAAATTCCGCCCCGGCTCAGCCCGGCAATCGGCCCCTCATGCGCGGGCACAGCGGAGGGGGACACGCCCAGCCGCACGAACAAATCCGGCCGCCCAAATGCCACCACCTCGTCCCCGATCATGCCGGTCACGCCAAAGCCGCCGGCCTCCCGCACCGCCGCAATGCCTGGCAACGCCGCCGCCCCTGCCGCCTGGCGGGCGGCGCGGCTGACGGGATGGCTGCTCGCCGACCCCAGGCTCGCCGCGAGCAGCCGCATCGCATCCGGGTCGGCGCCCGGCTCAGACTTAATCTCTGTCAGCGTCAGCGCGCCTGTGGTCAGCGTGCCGGTCTTGTCGAACACCACCGAATTCACATCGGCCATATGCTCCAGAAACGCCGTGCCCTTGATCAGAATGCCGTGCCGGCTCGCAACCGCTATCGCGGCAATGGCGGTGGCCGGCGCCGCCAGCACCAGCGCGCAGGGGCAGGAGGCGACCAGCACCGCCAGAGTCGCCATGCTGTCGCCGCTCGCGAACCAGGTGCCGGCCGCCACCAGGATCACCAGCACCATATATTGCCCCGCATAGCGCTCCAGCAGCCGGGTGATCGGCGGCTTGGCCTGCTCCGCCGTACGCATCAGGGCAATGATCTTTCCGAGTGTGGTGTCCCCACCCACACGCTCCACCTCCACCACCAGCCGGCCATCGGTGTCGATGGAGCCGGCCATCACCCGCGCACCGGCTTGCACATCCACCGGCACCGACTCACCGGTGAGGGACGCGGTATCCAGGCTGGCCGCGCCATCGCGCACGATCCCGTCCGCCGGCACCCGGTCACCGGCCCGCAGCTCGATCAGATCGCCGGGGCGGAGCGTCCGCGTTTGCACCACCTCCACGCCGCCATCGGCGCGCAGGCGCCGCGCCGAGGTCTCCGCCAGTTTCGACAGCGCCCCGATCGCCTCGCGCGAGCCCAGCAGGCTACGCTCCTCCAGCACATGGCCGAGGATCATCACGATCGGCAGCACCGCCGCCGTCATCAGATCCCCACTCGCCCAGGCCCCCACCAGTGCCAGCGCGATCAGCCGGTCGGTAATGCCGTGCAGGCTCGGATGGCGCAGGCTATGCCAGGCCGCGGCCAGGACCGGCGCTGTCACCAGCACCGCCGCCGCACCTGCGATCAGGTTGGCCAGCGCCGTATCGGCGGGGAATGCCCATTGCCACGCCAGCGCCAGCACCAGCAGGCCGGCGGAAAACATCGCCAGAGTCAGCCGGATCGCCAGCACCACACGTTCCGCCTGAGCAAGCAGGCCGCGTCGTGGCGCGGCCTCGGGGATGACATCGGCAGTGGCGAGCGAGGCGCTCATTGTGGGGCTCCAGACAGGATGACCCGGCTCACGCTCTTCGCATCCACCGTCGAGACACCGCCGGCCTGGTGCAGCACGGCGGCGATCTTGTCGCGGTAGAGCTGATCCAGTAGCGCCGGCCGGGTGGATGGTTCCATCCGGGCCTCCAGCGCACTCAGCGAGGCGGTGGTGGTGCGTGCCACTTCCACGCGCTCCTTGGCTGCCGCATGGGCGCCGGTGAGGATGCGATCGCGGTCACGGTCGGCCTGTTGCAGCACGTGCGCGGCATCGGTGCGGGCGCTGGCCAGGCCCTGATCGGCGCGCTGGGCGGATTCCAGCACCGCGTCGAAGGCCGATTTGGCGGCGGGCGGCAACATCGCCGTGATGTCGGCGCGCGTGACCTCGATCCCCAGATCGCCGCCCATGGCCGCCAGCGCCGCCAGACCCTGGTTCATTTCCGCCACCAGTTCGCCGCGTACCGCGCCGCGGGCGGCCTGGGCCTGGGGATCGTTGGCGCGTTCCGGCCGCACGGCGAGGAAATCGTCCAGCTCATGCCGTGAAGCGACGCTGACGGCCGCCTCAAGGAATAGCCGCCGCAGAGCCGCGGCCACATGGTCCTGTCCCACGTAATAGGCGGCGGCATCCGAGATCCGCCAGGTGAGGGCGGCATCCAGCAACACCACGCCGCCGTCGCCGGTGAGGAACAGACCGGCATCCGGCGGCACGTCCGCCGCCGCGGGATCGTCCGAGATGGCGGTCATGGTGCCGGCGTGGGCCGCGATTTTCTGCGTCATTTGGCGTTCGCCGCTGGGCAGGGTGATCACCTGCTCGATGGGCCGCGGCCAGGCCAGTACGAGGCCGGCCTGCTGCACGCGCACCACCCGCCCCAGGCGCAGCACCACGGCCTGGCTGCCCGGCGGCACCGGATGGATATTTCCGCTGGCCCAGAACATCGCCAGCACCAGTGTTGCGGCCCGAAAGAATCCAAATCCAATTCTGATCGACTGCCCAACCGGCCCCTCCCCGTTCACAGCCGAACCTTTCCGGCGAGCGAACGGANNTCCGCGGCGGGTCTTTCTTGAAAGAAAGAAGCAAAGACCTTTTACTCATTTGCTTGTCGCCTCGCCGGGGGGGCCTTGGACCAGCACGTTGAAGGGCGCGGCGTCCGTGCGCAGCACCAGGCGCGTGGAAGGGCCGATCATGGCCGAGAGCGTGTCCAGCGAGCGCAGCATCATGTAGAGCTCCGGATCGCCGCTATACGCCTTCGCCTGGATCTCGGCCGCCTGCTTGCGCGATTCCGCCTCGATCCCCGCTGCCTCCGTCTGCGCTTCGGCCACCGTGATCCGGCTATCCCGCGCGGCTTCGGAGCGGATTTCGGCCGCCGCCCGCAGCCCCTCCGCCGTGCGTTCGGCGGCCACCGTTTCGCGTTCGCTGCGCATGCGGGCCACCGTTGCCGCCAGTGTCGTCTCCGGCAGGCTGAGCCGTTCGATCCCCACGCGGCTGACGGCGATGCCGTAGATTCGGCGCATCTGCACCGCGATCTGCGCCTGCAGTCTCGCCTCAAACGCCGCGATATGCACTTTGGTGGGATCGGTGTTCACCAAATCGGCCAGGTCGAAACTGCTCGCCGTCACCTGAAGCGCGGAGCCGACGAAACTCCGCAACTGCCGCGCCGCCTCATCGGGATCGCCACGCACCGCCCGCAGGAACTGGGTGATTGCCGCGGGTTCCGCCGGCACGCGCCACGCCACGAAAGCCTGCACCAGAATGCGCAAGCCATCGCGCGTGCCCACGTCCTGCACGCCGCTGGATGTGGTGCGCAGCCGCAGATCCACCGGGATCGCCGTCTCGATGGGCGCGGGGATTTTCCAGGCCAGCCCCGGCTGAGTCAGCACACGCACCGGATCGCCGAATTCCGTCACCACCACGGCCTGGCCGGCGCTGACCATAACCGCCGAAGCCGCAAGCCCGGCCCCCGCCAGGATCAGCGTGGCCACCACAAACCGCAGGATCAGCCGGCCGCGTCCCGCCGGACCAGCGGTATCGCCATGGTGGTGGTGATGCAGGAAGGGCAGCCCGCCCTCATGATCGTGCCCATGGTCATGATCATGATCATCTCCGGGAATGGGCGGATGGCCGTGATCGCGCACGCTGTCCATGGCGCTACTCCCCCTTTTCGCCGATGGGCTGGGCGGCGGCCAGGGGCCGCAGATCCAGCACCGGCGCTTCCGGCCAGTTCAGCCGGTGGTCGATGATCATCATGGGCGATCGCCCCAGCGCACCCGATAGATCGGTGAAATACCGCTCCAGCAGGAAGGCGCGGCCGCCGGCGCGGGCGGCATCCCGGTCCGCGGTGAAGCGGATCAGCGCCGTGCGGGCCGCGCCCACTGTCTCGGCGGCCGTCGCACGGGCCGCGGCCACCTGGGCGTTGGCGTATTGGCTGGATTGAGAGCGGATCACGATCGCATTGCCGCGCTCGCTGGCGATGCTGGCACGCGCCGCGATCTCCGCCGCCCGCACATAATGGTAGGCATCCGCGGCACCCGCGGGCGGATGGATCGCCTCGATCACCACGGCCACCAGATCGAGCCCGCTGCCATCCGAATTCAGTTCCGCCTGGATCGCCGCGCGCAACTCGTCCGCCGTTGCTTCGCTTCTGGCGCCGAGTACCTCGTCCAGCGTGCGGTCGGCGTAATAGGCGGCAACCACCCGGCCGGAAACCGCCTGCATCAACGCAACCGGGTCGGCGCTGCCATAGGCGGCAGCCAGCCCCGCCGCATCGCTCATCCCCACGCGGTACAGCAGGCGCAGATCGGCGCTGACGCTCTGGAAGCTCTGCCGCGCACCACTCCGGCTGGCGATGGCGAGCGTGATCTCGCCCGGATGCGGGCTCTCCCACAGCCGGTCCGCCCGTGCCGGTGCCAGATCCTCGGCGGAAGCCCCGTCCGGCAGGGCGCTTTCAGCCGCGCCGCCAACCAGCCCGATCTCATGCACCGCGCCGAACTCAAGCCGGCGCGTTGTGCCAAGCGGCCACGGCAGGATGGCGTGCAAGCCCGGGTGCAATACCGAAACCGGCGCGCCGAAGCGCTGATAGATCATCCGCTGGTCCAGCGGCACCACCACCACACCTGACAGGCCCCAGGCGAGCAAACCAAGGCACAGCGCCATCGGCAGTGCCGACGCCCGCACATAGGCCAGCGCCCAGGACCGCGAGAAATCGATGCCGAGATGCGCGCGGATCGGGGCCGCGAACCCTTTTTCCCGCGCGCCCGCCACCAGCGCGAGCGCGATCACGGACCGGCACGCCGCGCGCGCCTGGTCCGGCAGCGGCGGGGGCAGAAACAGCCGTCCGAGCGCGCGGGCCGCAATCTCGCAGCCGGTGGCCGCCACGAGCAGTGCCAACAAACTGGCTGCCCGATCTGTGAACGGCAGGCCGAAGCCCGCCGCCAGTTCCAGCAGACCGCTGAGGAAACACGTGAGGGTGGCGAGCAAGGCGAGCGCCCGCAGGCCCGGCGCGTCCGGCAGTACGCGCGCCGGGATTGCCGCCAGTTGCCGCTCGGCGATCAGGAGCGGAAAGGCCAGCCCGATGGCGCCCGCACCCAGCGCGTAATCCATGCCGGCCGGCGCCAGCACCATACCAGCCAGCGGCCGCAGCCGCCACGCGACCGCGGCCCCCGCGAGCGCGAATAGCGGCACGGCAATCGCCTGGCCCAGCCGTGCCGCGCGGCCGATACGCCGCGCATCCCCGCCGGCTTGGGCGCGCGCCAGAACGGCGGCCCCCGCAAAACCGCCCAACGCCACCAGCAGCGCCCCCAGCGGCACCGCGGCCACGCCGGAACGCGCGATTTCCGCCCAGAGCGGCGCAGGCCAGCGCGGGTGGAGGCTGTAGGCGGCCACGCCGCCGAGGGAAGCGGCAATGGCCAGGAACAGCAGCAACAGGGCGCGGATGCGCCGCCAGGCGGGGGGCGGGATCATGGGGCTTTATAGGGGGTGGGAAGGAAGGAAGGCGTTCTTTTTTGAAAAAAAGAACCAAAAAACTTTTACCCCCTTGGGCACGCTGCCGGCGAGGCGCGCGCCAAGGAACAAAAGTTTTTTGCTTCTTTTTTTCAAAAAAGAAGACCTTCCTTTCCCCCTCAGAAGTTACAGTTTATGCTCCGCGGGCTGAGCACGATATGGCAAAGCCCCGCCTTGGTCAGGCCCGTCTTGTAGATATCCGCTTCAAACCCGGTGATTTGTCCGAGGCTGTTCGTCTCCGCCGCCAGATAGGCAAAGCCAAACTCGTCATGCGAGGCGGTGCGCAGGGCCTGCGCCACGTCATTGACGCCATTGAACGTATTCACCGTGAACTTCGCGCTCTTCTGGTCGAAATCGGCAACGTCGGTATTCCCCTCGGGCACCAGCCCCGTGTTCATGTCCGGATCGAGCAGCGATCCGCCCATGCCCACGATCAGTTGCGGCGCGTAGTGGAGATAATCCGTAAAACTCACATACTGTGCCTGGTGAATATGGCCTGAGAGAAACAGGCCGATATTGGCGGGCACACCCAGGACGAACGCACTGGTGGCAGTGGTGCCGCCGGCGAACACCGCCTGCTCGGTGAAATCGCCTGAGTTGTTCTGCCCGCCGGGCTTTTTTCCCGCTTGCGCATCGGCGCCGTAATCAAGGCCGAAGCTCGGCTTGTGGGTGGTGAAAATGTTCATCGACTTCGGGCCGACCGCGGCCAGCACGTTGGTCAGGTCGAGGTCGTAATTCGCCGCCATGCCTTTGTCGACCGCGCTGTCGTTGGCGTAGGAGCTGTCGTGCACGAGAAAGTTCACGCTGCCGGCGGGCACGATATAGGTCGGCTCGAAATCGCCGCTGTAGATCGGCGTGGTGCCGGTGGGGGCCGGATACACCGCGGTCTTGGCGCAGGAGACGCTGGCATAGGTATAGGGATAGGGGTCCAGCAGCGCGTACCAGCCGCGGGCGCCGCGGCCGCAGCTCTCATGGTTGCCCCGCGTCATGATGATGGGGGCTGCTGCGAGGAGCGGCTGCATCGGATAGAAAACATCGGCGTTCCAACTGTCGAAAATGTCGCCCCAGGGCTCATAGTTCACGCTGGTGGGCGTGTTGCAGCCGGGGAAGGTTTCCGCGCCGTTGGTGAGACAGTTGGTGTCGCGATAGAACCAGTCGCCCACATGCACGATCAGGTCCGGCTTGAAGCTGGCCTCATAGCCGGCCAGAAAAGCGGCGGGGAACGCGGTCGGGCTCGCGCAATTCTGCTGGTTGCTGCCGTTGCTGGCCAACGCACCATTCATCCGGCAGCCGCTATCCGCCAGCAGCAGGATGTGCTTGGGCGCCGCCACCGGCAGTTTCAGCTTGGTGCTGCCGATCACCGCATTCTTGTGCCCAGCCGGGACCACCGCCTCGCATTCGCCCCACGACGTTGTCGCCATGGCGGTGCCGTTGGGGAAATTTGCCGGCGTGGTGGCGCCGGGGCTGACGAAATACTGGGGGTAGCCGGTCTTGCCGTTCGTGGCGCCTTGCGTGCCTGGCACGTTCGTCAGGGTGCTGGCGGAAAACCGCAGGGTCATCGTGACCGCGCTGCCGCCATCGATGCTCAGCGCCGGGCAGACACCATCGCTGACCACCGCGCGGGCCAGGATCGTGGGTGTCAGGCTGGCCGGCTGGTCGCCGTAGCTGCCATTGGCAAGCGCGGCCGCGGAACTGCCAGGCCCAAGCTGGATCCACGCGGCGACCACCGTTTGCGCCTGGGCGATGCCGCCCTGGGCGGTGATGGCAGCGGCAACCAGGGCGGCAAGACTCATATGCTGGTCAACACGCATCAAAGCGATCCTCTGAATCTGTTCCGGGGAGGGGGTCATCCCGGCCGGGCGCGGCGGTGTATCGCGGGCGCCCGGTCCGTTGCGTGAAACTTGCGGGACATTTCTCTGGACGAGAGCCTGTCGTGATGCGCCAAGCTGCGTTAGGATGTGCGTCGATCCTGGAGTGTCCGGATGCGTCTAGCCCCCGCTATTGGTGCGCTGTGTATAGTCGTGGCCGGCTGCGCCATCTCGCCGGAGGAGCAGGAAGATGCGCAGCGGCGGCCCCAGGCGCTGGTGGATGCCTATCTGGTGGCCCATGGTATGGCGATGAGCTATGCGAAAAGCCCCAACGCCAAGCCCGACGTGGTGCTGCAACTGGCGCGGCTGGACATGCGGGCAGCGGCCTCCGTCCGCGCGCTCACCCGCTCCACGGATATGGCGGCGACGGCCAGCGCGGTTGCGGCTCTGACGGATTTTGCCGCCCGCCAGTCAGCCGCCTCCGCCCAGTAGCCGGATCATGCAGGGTTCCGCCGGATCGGCCGTCAGCGGGATATCCGTCCGCGGGCTGACTGTTGTACGTGCGAAACAGACGGTGTTGG
Source organism: Acetobacteraceae bacterium (assembly GCA_003133065.1). Lineage (GTDB taxonomy): Bacteria > Pseudomonadota > Alphaproteobacteria > Acetobacterales > Acetobacteraceae > BOG-908. Next base: position 38,348 of record PKZM01000076.1, on the reverse strand, counting down.
AGGATGTATCCTTCAGCATGCCGGAAGCGGCACTCACCGCCGTGCTCGGACCCGCCGGGGCGGGAAAGACCTCGCTGCTGGCGGCGCTTGCGGGAATGCTGCCGCTGGACCGCGGCGCGGTGTTCCGCGGCAGCCGCGACATCACGCGCCTGCCGCCGGCGCGCCGTGGCATCGCCTGGCTGGAACCCGGCACCGCGCTGGCGGAAAGCCGGCCGCTGCAAACCGCCTTGCGCCGCTTCGCAGCACGCGGTGCCACCGCCCGTGCCGACGATATGTTGTTTCGCCTCGGCCTGTCCGCTGTCGCCCGGCAAACCGTCGGGCTGCTCTCGCACGGGCAATCCCTGGCCGCTCTGACCGCCGCCCGGCTGATCCGCACGGCGGATGTTCTGCTGGTGGATGAAGCCGGCATGGGGCTGGATGCCGCCGCCGCCGCCGCCCTGACGACCATGCTGCGGCAGGAAGCCGCCGATGGCCGCATCGTGCTGGTCGCCACCCGGTCCGCTGCCATGGCCCTGCAAGCCGACCACCTGGTGCTGCTCTCCGGCGGCCGCGTGCTGCAAGCCGGCACACCCGCCAGCCTGTATGCCGAACCGCGCGACACTGCGGCAGCACACCTGACCGGCCCGGCCAACATCGTCGAGGGGCATGTGCGAGAACTGCGGCCAGGCGGCTTCATCTGGGCACGCGGCGGCCGCTACCAGCAATCCTGCGAACCCGGCCTGCCACGCCCCGCTCTGGGCAGCCCCGTCACGCTCTGCCTGCGGCCCGAACGGATCACCCTGCTCGCCTATGGCGAGGCCGCCGACAACATGGCCGACGCCGAAATCCTCGACGTGCGCAGCGCTGGCGCGCTGCTGGACGTGCGGATGGAATCCGCCATTGGCCCGCTGACCGCCGCGGTGCCCAGTTGGCGGCCCCCGGTCTATCCGCGCGCTGGGCAATTCACGCGGGTCGGGTGGGCGGCTACCGCGGCATGTGTCATGGGGTAAGGAAAGGAAGCGTTCTTTTTTGAAAAAAAGAACCAAAAAACTTTTACCTGTTCGATCCCTTATTCGGCGGCGATGCGGCGGGAGAGGTCGCTGTGTTTTTGGTAGTCTTCCTGCCAGGGGCTGGGGCCGTTGGAGGGGCTGATCTGGACGGCGGTGACTTTGTATTCCGGGCAGTTGGTGGCCCAGTCGGAAAAATCCGTGGTGATGACGTTGGCTTGCGTCAGCGGGTGGTGGAAGGTGGTGTAGACCACCCCGGGCGCGACGCGGGCGGTGAGGCGGGCGCGCAGCGAGGTTTCGCCGGCGCGGCTGGTGAGGCGCACCCAGTCGCGCTCGCGGATGCCGCGCTGTTCGGCGTCGTGGGGGTGGATTTCCAGAACATCCTCTGCGTGCCATCGGCTGTTCTCGGTGCGGCGGGTTTGCGCGCCCACGTTATACTGGCTGAGGATGCGGCCGGTGGTGAGCAGAAGCGGGAAGCGAGGACCGGTTTTTTCCTCGGTGGGAATGTATTCGGTGATCATAAACCGCCCTTCCCCGCGCACGAAGCGATCGATATGCATCACCGGCGTGCCGTCGGGTGCCTCGTCGTTGCAAGGCCATTGGATGGAACCGAGCTCTTCCAGGCGTTTGTAGGAAACGCCGGCGAAACTGGGGGTCAGGCGGGCGATTTCGTCCATGATCTCGCCGGGATGGGCGTAGGTGCCGATATCCACGCCGAGGGCGGCAGCGAGCCGCAGGGTAACTTCCCAATCGGCCAGGCCGGGCTTGGGGGGCATGACGCGCCGCACGCGATTGATGCGGCGCTCCGCGTTGGTGAACGTGCCGTCTTTTTCCAGGAAGGTGGTGCCGGGCAGGAAGACGTGGGCGTAGTTGGCCGTCTCGTTGAGGAAGAGATCCTGGACGATGACACATTCCATCGCCATGAGGCCGGCGATCACGTGCTTGGCGTCCGGGTCGGATTGGGCAATGTCCTCGCCCTGGACATAGAGCGCCTTGAAGCTGCCCTCCACGGCGGCATCGAGCATATTGTTGATGCGAAGCCCGGGTTCGGGATCCAGCGTCACGCCCCAATCCTGGCCGAACTGCTCACGCACGGCCGTGTCGCTGACATGGCGGTAGCCGGGCAGTTCGTGGGGGAAACTGCCCATATCGCAACTGCCCTGGACGTTATTCTGGCCGCGTAGCGGATTCACGCCCACGCCGGGGCGGCCGATATTGCCGGTGGCCATGGCCAGGTTGGCGATGGCCATCACGGTCGTTGTGCCCTGGCTATGTTCCGTGACGCCCAGGCCGTAGAAGATGGCCGAATTGCCGGGGCTCGCGTAGAGGCGCGCCGCCTGGCGGATCAGCTCGGCCGGCACGCCGGAGACGAGTTCCACCTGCTCGGGGCTGTTTTGGGGTTCCAGCACGAAGTCGGCCCAGGCGTGGAATTCCTCCATGTCGCAGCGTTCACGGATGAAGGTCTCGTTGATCAGGCCCTCTTGCACGATCGCATGGGCGATGGCCGTGACGACGGCGACATTGGTGCCGGGGCGCAGCTTGAGGTGAAGAGCCGCGCTGATATGCGGGCTCTTCACCAGATCGATGCGGCGCGGATCGATGACGATGAGTTTGGCGCCGGCGCGCAGGCGCTTTTTCATGCGCGAGGCGAACACGGGATGGCCGTCGGTGGGATTGGCGCCGATCACGAGCATCACGTCGGTCTGCTCGATACTGTCGAAATCCTGGGTGCCGGCGGAGGTGCCGTAGGTTTGCGAGAGGCCGAACCCGGTGGGGGAATGGCAGACGCGGGCGCAGGTATCCACGTTGTTGTTGTGGAAGCCGGCGCGCACGAGCTTCTGCACCAGATAGGTTTCTTCGTTGGTGCAGCGGGAGGATGTGATGCCGCCGACGGCAGCGCGGCCGTATTGGGTCTGGACTCGCTTGATTTCCGAGGCGGCGCGGGAGAGGGCTTCCTCCCAGGTGGTTTCGCGCCAGGGGTCGGTGATGCGGTCGCGGACCATGGGCACGGTGACGCGCTCGCGGTGGGTGGCGTAGCCCCAGGCGAAGCGGCCTTTGACGCAGCTATGGCCGCGATTGGCGCGGCCATCCTTGTAGGGCACCATGCGCACGAGCTCGGCGCCGCGCATTTCGGCCTTGAACTGACAGCCCACGCCGCAATAGGCGCAGGTGGTGACGACGGAATGTTCCGGCGTGCCGATTTCCACCACTTTCTTTTCGATCAGCGTGGCGGTGGGGCAGGCCTGCACGCAGGCGCCGCAGGAGACGCATTCGCTGGTCATGAACGGTTCGTTCTGGCCGGCGGCGATGCGGGAGGTGAAGCCGCGGCCATCGACGGTGAGCGCGAAGGTGCCCTGCACTTCCTCGCAGGCGCGCACGCAGCGGCTGCACACGATGCATTTGGAGGGGTCGTAGTCGAAGTAAGGGTTGGACTGGTCCTTTTCGGAATGGATGTGGTTGGCGCCGGTATAGCCGTAGCGCACATCACGCAGGCCAACCTCGCCGGCCGCATCCTGCAATTCGCAATCGCCGTTGGCGCCGCAGGTGAGGCAGTCGAGCGGGTGATCGGAGATATAGAGCTCCATCACCCCTTTGCGGAGTTTGCGCAGCCGTTCATTGCTGGTGACAACCGACATGCCGGGGGCCACCAGCGTGGTGCAGCTTGCCGGCGTGCCGGGTCGGCCTTCGATTTCCACCAGGCAGAGCCGGCAGGACCCGAAGGCGTTCAGCGTGTCGGTGGCGCAGAGCTTGGGCACCTTGATGCCGATTTCGGCGGCCGCGCGCATCAGCGAGGTGCCTTCCGGCACGGTCACATCAAACCCGTCGATCTTCAGCGTGACGAGCTTGTCAGTCTTGCTGGCGGGCGTGCCGAAATCCGCTTCCTGAACGAGTGCCATCTAGGTTCTCCTTAGGAATAAAAGTTCTTTGCTTCTTTCTTTCAAGAAAGAAGACTTTTTCTTCAAGGCCTTTGGGCAAGGCCCGGCTGCGCCTGCCGATCCCGGCGCGAAAGAAAAAGTATAACCACGAAGGCACAAAGGCACGAAGGTTTTCACGAAGAAAAACGCAAAGCTTTCTTCGTGTCTTTGTGCCTTCGTGGTTATGCTTTCTTTTTTCATGCGGCGAGCGCGGGCTGGTGGCGGCTGAAGTCTTCGGGGAAGTGGCGGATGGCGCTCAGGACGGGATAGGGGGTGAAACCGCCCAGGGCGCAGAGCGAGCCGAACTTCATGGTGTCGCAAAGGTCTTCGAGAAGGGCGAGCTGTTTGCTGTCCCCGGCGATGATCTTGTCGATCACCTCCACGCCGCGGGTGGAGCCGATACGGCAGGGCGTGCATTTGCCGCAGGATTCGATGGCGCAGAACTCCATGGCGAAGCGCGCCATGCGCGCCATGTCCACCGTGTCGTCGAACACCACGATGCCGCCATGCCCGATCAGGCCGTCACGCGCGGCGAAGGCTTCGTAGTCGAAGGCCGTGTCGAACAACGCGGGCGGGAAATACGCGCCCAAGGGACCACCCACCTGCACGGCCCGCACCGGGCGGCCGCTGGCCGTGCCGCCGCCGATCTCCATGACCAGTTCGCCCAGCGTGATGCCGAAAGGAACCTCGAACAGGCCGCCATGCTTGATGTTGCCGGCAAGCTGGATCGGCATGGTGCCCCGCGACCGCCCCATGCCGAGCGCCTGATACGCGGCGGCCCCGCCCGCGAAAATATCGGGAATGGCGGCCAGCGAAAGCACGTTATTCACAACTGTGGGCTTGCCGAACAGGCCGGAGAGTGCGGGCAGCGGTGGCTTGGCGCGCACCTGGCCGCGCTTGCCCTCCAGGCTGTCCAGCAACGATGTCTCCTCGCCGCAGACATAGGCGCCGGCGCCGACGCGCACTTCCAGGTGGAACGCGTGAGAGCTGCTCAGCACGCTGTCGCCGAGCACCCCCTCGCGCAGTGCCACGTCGATCGCCTGGTTCATGGCGGTAATGGCGTGGGGATATTCCGAGCGCAAATAGACGTAGCCGCGCGTGGCGCCGACGGTGAGGCCGGCGATGATCATGCCCTCGATGAGGAGGAACGGATCACCTTCCATCACCATGCGGTCGGCAAATGTGCCGCTATCGCCTTCGTCGGCGTTGCAGACGATGTATTTTTGCGCGGACGGCGCCTGTTGCACGGTGCGCCACTTGATGCCGGTGGGGAAACCGGCCCCGCCGCGGCCCCGCAGGCCGGATTTCACAACCTCGTCGATCAGGTCGGCGGGCGACAATCCCAGTGCGCGGGTCAGGCCGGCAAGGCCGCCATGGGCGCGGTAATCGGCCAGAGAGACCGGATCGGTAAGGCCGGCGCGGGCGAAGGTGATGCGTGTCTGGCGGGCGAGAAAGGGGTGGTCCTCCGGCCGGCCAATGCGCTTGGGGTGCGCGCCGCCATCCACAAAGCCGGACGCGAGCAGCGAGGGGATGTCGGACGCGTCAATCGGGCCATAGCCGATCCGGCCATAAGGTGTTTCAACCTCCACCAGAGGCTCCAGCCAGGCCATGCCGCGGGACGAGTTGCGCACGATGGCGGCGTCGGGGCAGGCGGCACGCAAGGCGGCAGCCACGTCATCCGCGCCCAGGGAGACCGCCAGCGCATCCCGTGGCACGAAAATGCGCATCATCGGGCAGCCTCCAGAATGGCATCGAGCCGCGCGATGTTGATGCGCGCCACCGTGCGCTCATTCACCATGCCGCAGGGCCCCGCAGCGCAGAGGCCGAGGCAGAAGACGGGCTCCAAAGTGACGGCGCCGTCCGGCGTGGTCTCGTGCCAGCCGATACCGAGCGCCGCGCTGGCATGGGCGGCAATGCGGTCGCTGCCACAGGCCTGGCAGGCTTCCGCACGGCAGAGCTTGAGCACGGTGCGGCCGGCCGGCTCATGGCGAAAATCGTGGTAGAAGGAGACCAGGCCATGCACCTCGGCGCGGGAAAGGTTGAGCGCATTCGCCACAACAGGAACCGAAGCCTCAGGCACAAAACCGAAAGCCGCCTGCACGGCGTGCAGCATGGGCATGGCAGGCCCCTCCAGCGCCAGATAGGGCGCTATGATCTCGGCCGTGCGGGCGGCGATCTCTATCGGGGACAGGAAAGCATACTCCAAGGAAGGAAGATGTTCTTTTTTGGAAAAAAGAACCAAAAAACTTTTACTTATTGGTGGTTAGCATCGGCGGCGAACGTCTACTGTGGGAAGGTCGGGGGCGTTCGGCAAGGGTGAAAGGGGAATGCTGCGATAGAACAAATCTATCAGGATACGGTCTTGTCCTGCGCTAGGCGGCGCGCAGCCATTACCAGCGCCGCAGTCAAAGGGAGTAGAGGCTCGCGGTGGGGGTAGATCAGTCCGATGACAGGCGAGGGCTCGTTCTCCAGGATGGGGATTGAGCGGATCGGATCGGCGACACCGAGACTTTCAGCCACCACCTCCGGCAAGATACTGGCCGAATGCCCGCTGCGCACATGGGCGATCAGCACGATCATCGAATTGCTCTCCAGCACGGGCACGGCATCGGCGCCCGCGATAAGGAGGCGGCGATCGATGATGCGGCGATTGTGCATGTCAGGCGTCAACAGGCTGAGCGGAAGTGTGGCGACCTCCGCCCAGGTGACCTGGGCACGCTCCGCGAGGGGAAGGCCGGTGCTGACGAGAAGCCGGTAACGCTCCTCAAACAGGGGCAGGGTACGTACGCGGCCGAGCGGCTCGTTGCCCACATAGGTGATACCGGCATCCACCTCCAGATTGTCCATCAGGGAGAGGACCTCCAGCGACGTGCAGGAGCGGACCGAGAAGGTGACGTCCGGGTGGTTTTGGCGGAGCGGCGTGGTCAGGCGCGCGGCAACAGGCAGCGCGGTCGGCACCACGGCCAGGCGCAGATGGCCGGACAGCCCTTGGCGAAGCGAGCGGACTTCATCACGCATCGCGCGGGCGTCGGCCACGATCCGACGTGCCCATTCGAGCACGCGCTCGCCTTCCGGCGTGAAGCCGCCGAAGCGGCCGCTGCGCTGGACCAGCAGCACCCCAAGTGTCGTTTCAAGCTGCTTGATGCCCGCCGACAGCGTCGGCTGCGTCACCCCACACGCCTCCGCCGCCTTGCCAAAATGCTTTTCCTTNNCTTTCTTTCAAGAAAGAAGACTCGTTCTTCTTCACGCTGCACCAACCTGCTTCAGCCAATCGTTTAAGTTATAGAAGTTCGTCACCCGCGCGATCTGCCCGTCGCGCAGTTCGAAAAACGCGCCCGCAGGAAGTGTATAGGTCTGCCCGGTGGCTTCCGGTAGCCCGGAATCGGTGGCCTTGTAGGTGCCATGCACGGTGAATTCGGCCGCGGCGCGCGTGCCGCCGGGTTCGCTGAGGACCACGATGTCTTCCAGCCGCTCCGTGTAGCATTCGTCCATGTGCGCCATGAAGGCGCGGAAGGCGGTGCGGCCGATTTCGCGGGTGCCCTGGTTGATGTCATGGGCGACATCCTCCGCGAGGTAGCCGATCATGGTCTCGAAATCGCCGGCGTTGAAGGCGGCGTAGTAGGCGCGAACCACGTGCTCGGATGTCATATTTCCTCTCTCTTGGCTGTTATCGGGCTTGGCTGTTATCGGGCAGGCCAGCCCAATCGCGGAAGTTGCGAACGGCACCGTGGACGCGAACAGTTTCAATACGGTGTTGCTCAAGATCGGCAAAGACCCATCCGGGGGTGTTGGGCGCGCCGCGGGCAATGACGCCGTCTTCCGGGAAGCCCCGGTCCACGGGGCCGAATACGGCGGCATAACCGATATTTTCGTCGAGCGTGGCCAGTGTTGGGGCCGCGCCCACGGTGGGGGCGACAGCGACGAAACACTGGTTTTCCAGCGCGCGGGCGCGGGCGCTGAGGCGGACGCGGTTGAAGCCGGCAACGCTGTCGGTGCAACTGGGCACCAGGATGAGCCAGGCCCCGTCTTGGGTTTGGGCGCGCACCAGGGGCGCGAATTCGCTGTCATAGCAGATGGCGATGCCGATTTTCCCCCAGGGCGTGTCGAACGTCGCGGGCTTGTGGCCGCTCTGCACCCCCCAGCGCTCGGATTCGAAGCGCGTCATGACGGATTTGTCCTGGTAGGCGATGGTGCCGTCGGGCGCGATCAAGGGGGCGCGGTTTCGCACTCTGCCATCCTCCGCCCATGGCAGCGAGCCGGGCACCAGCCACACGCCGTGGCGGCGGGCTTCGGCGGCAAACAGATCCAGAAGCTGGGGGCGCAGGGCACATACGGCGGCCAGTTCCCGCGCCACATCGCCGGCGCCGGGAAAGGCGGCCGCCGCCTCCATGCACGCATATTCCGGCATCACCAGCATCTGCGCCCCGCCGGCGGCCCCTTCTGCGACGAGGGCTGCGAATTTCTCCGCATAGTCGGCCATGGTTGCCGGCGCCGTCACGGGATAGGCGAGTGTGGCCAGGCGGAGGATCATGGCAGGGGGTCTCCGCTGAGCGATTTCAGCCAGAACATCAGCGTTTTGGTGGTTTCCGCGGTGTCGCCCACCTCCGTCCAGTTCATCTCGCAGGTCAGGTCCGGCCGGCGGGTGAAGCCGCGTTTGGTCCAGAATGCGTCCAGCGGCACAAAGCCGGGCGGCCGGGCCGGGTGATCGGCCGGGCGTACCACGCCGCAGAAGGCGGCAAAGCGGCAGGTGGATACGGCGCGTGCATGAGCTTCCCGCTGCTCGAAGAACGCCACGCCCACGCCGCGGCCGCGCAGGGCAGGCAGGAGCACGCTTTCACCGAAATAGAAGAAGTCCACCGGGTTCCAGCCGCGCGCGAGAAAGGGGGCTTGCACATTTTCGGTTTCGTCGGCGAGCGGGATGCAGGTGGAGGCGCCGACGATCCGGCCATCGAGGCGCGCGAGGATCACGGCCGCGCGGGGGCTGTCGAGATAAATGCGGAGGTAGTCACGCTCATAGGCGGCGTCCCCGTCATACAAATAGGGCCAATCGCGGAAGACGCGCACGCGTAGCTCGGCCAGCGCCGGGATGATGCCGGCCAGGTCGGGCCCGCTGCAGCGTGTGATGTCCAGTTGGCCTTGTTCCCCTGTGTCCATCCCGGTTCGCTTGTCTGCCATATGACCCTTCTAGGGGTGGGACACGCTCGGCCGTCAAGGCGCACGATGGCCGGGTGGCCGCCCTTGATGCACGCGGCGGCTGGGGGCGCCCCCCCTTGCATGGCGGCCTGCGGAACGGTACGCCCCGGTTCTATCCAAACCAAGGGAGCGCTCTGATGACCATCGCTGCACGGCAATTCACCGGATTGGCCGCCATGGTGGTCGCGGTCTGCGCGGCCGTGCCGGGTGCGGCCATGGCGCAGTCCGCGGATGCCGCGCTGCTGGCGGCCGTGGCCAGCCCGGCCCGCACCGCCAAATTCGTGGCGCGCGATCCGGCGCGTCATCCGGCGCCGGAGCTGGCATTCTTCGGGCTGCGGCCGAATGCGACTGTGGTGGAAATCTGGCCCGGCGGTGGCTATTGGACGGAGATCCTGGCGCCGTATCTGGCCGCAAATGGCACCTATTACGTGGCGTTGCCGCCGCCCAAGGCTGACGAGGACGCAGCAGGCAAATTCCGCGCAAAATTCGCCGGCAAGGCCGGTTTCGGGGCGATCCACTATACCGTGCTCGGGAAGGGCCAATACGATATTGCGCCGCCGGGTTCGGCCGATGTGGTGCTGACGTTCCGCAACCTGCATAACTGGATGTATGACGGCGATGCCGAGCAGGTCTTTGCCGCGTTCTTCAAGGCGCTGAAGCCTGGCGGAATCCTGGGCGTGGAGGAGCATCGGGGACTGGCCACGGTACCGCAGGATCCGAAAGCGCAGGATGGATATGTGCGGCAGGATTACACGATCGCGCTGGCGGAGAAGGCGGGCTTTGTGCTCGCCGGCTCCTCCGAGCTGGATGCCAACCCGAAGGATACCAAAGTGTGGCCCAAGGGCGTGTGGACCCTGCCGCCAACCTACGAGATGGGGGCGGTGGATCACGCCAAATATGAGGCGATCGGGGAAGCCGACAACTTTATTCTTAAGTTCCGCAAGCCCGCTCAGTAGGAGTCTTGGCCCGGCTGGCGATCACGGAGACGTTGTCGATCGACGAGGCTGAACTCGGCGAGCGTTTCGTGCTGAGTTCCGGGCCAGGTGGGCAGAACGTGAACAAGGTGAGCACCGCGGTTGAGCTGCGGTTCGACGCGCGCGGATCCCCCTCGCTGCCCGATGGGGTGAAGGCGCGACTGATCCGCCTGGCCGGCAGCCGGATGACGCAGGAGGGCGTGATCGTGATCAGCGCGCAGCGCTTCCGCTCCCAGCCGCGCAACCGGGAAGATGCGGTGGAGCGGCTGTTCGCGCTCATTCGCGCCGCAGTTGATCCCCCCAAGCGGCGGCGCGCGACGCGACCGACACTAGGATCCAAGGAGCGGCGGCTGGAGAGCAAGGGCGTGCGCTCGGGTACTAAGGCGATGCGGCGAAGGCCGGAGACGGAGTGAGGGAAGAGTGTTCTTTTTTGAAAAAAAGAACCAAAAAACTTTTGCCTGTTCAGGTGCGTGCTGTTTCGGGCGTGTCGGATCGCTGGTGAGAGAGAAAGAGTAAAAGTTTTTTGGTTCTTTTTTCAAAAAAGAACTCTTTCTTCCGTTCCCCTCATTTGGCACCCACCTCAACCCCATGTAAAACGCCCCCGGCATCCACGACTCCGTGGCCCAACCCAGGCAAAAGATACCTTGAGCGAACCCACAGACGAACCCGAGGGCGCGCAGCCGCCCCCGCCCCCAGGTGATACCCAGCCGGTGACGCTGGAGGAGGAGATGCAGCGCTCCTACCTCGCCTATGCCATGTCCGTGATCGTCAGCCGCGCCCTGCCGGACGCGCGTGACGGCCTGAAGCCCGTGCACCGCCGCATCCTGTTCGGCATGCACGAGGCCGGCTACACGCCGGACAAACCCTACCGCAAATCGGCCCGCATCGTCGGCGACGTGATGGGTAAATACCATCCGCACGGTGACGCCAGCATCTACGATGCGGCCGTGCGCATGGCGCAGCCTTTCTCTATCCGGGTGCCGCTGATCGACGGCCAGGGCAATTTCGGCAGCGTGGACGGCGATAGCCCGGCCGCCATGCGCTACACCGAAATGCGCCTGGCGAAATCCGCCACCTATCTGCTCGCGGATATCGACAAGGATACGGTCGATTTCATCCCAAATTACGATGAAAGCGAGCAGGAGCCGGTTGTTCTGCCGGCCGCCTACCCGAACCTTCTGATCAACGGCGCCGAGGGCATCGCGGTCGGCATGGCCACCCGCATCCCGCCGCATAACCCAGGCGAGATCATCGATGCCACGCTGGCGCTGATCGCCGATCCGGCCACCAGCCTGGACGAGCTGATGAAGATCGTGCCGGCGCCCGATTTCCCGACCGGCGGGCTGATCATCGGCCGCGCCGGCATCCGCAGCGCGTTCGAAACCGGCCGCGGGTCGCTCACTTTGCGCGCGCGCTGCGAGTTTGAGGATATCCGCAAGGATCGCACCGCGATCATCATCACAGAATTGCCGTATCAGGTGAACAAGGCCACGCTTCAGGAGCGCATTGCCGAACTGGTACGCGCCAAGCAGGTTGAAGGCATCTCGGATATTCGCGACGAGAGCGATCGCACCGGCATGCGCGTGGTGATCGAGCTGAAGCGCGATGCGACGCCGGAAGTGGTGCTGAACCAGCTGTTCCGCTTCACCAACATGCAGATTAGCTTCGGCTGCAACATGCTGGCGCTGGACCGCGGCCGGCCGCGCACCATGGGCCTTAAAGACCTGCTGATGTGCTTTGTGGACTTCCGCGAGGAAGTGATCCTGCGCCGCAGCCGCTATGAACTCGCCCGCGCGCGCGAGCGGGCGCATCTGTTGGTGGGCCTGGCCATTGCGGTTGCCAATATCGATGAGGTGATCCGCATCATCCGCGCCAGCCCCGATGCGCCGGCGGCGCGCACGGCCCTGATGGCGGTGGATTGGCCCGCCGGCGACGTGGCGCCGCTTCTGGCGCTGATCGACGATAGCGGCAACATCATCATCGGCGACCGTGTACGGCTGACGGATGCGCAGGCGCGCGGCATTCTTGAGTTGCGCCTGCAGCGCCTGACCGGCCTGGAATCCGAGAAGATCAATGCCGAGCTTGGCGACGTGGCAGCCAAGATCAGCGAACTCCTCGAGATCATCGCCAGCCGCCCGCGCCGCATGGAGGTGATGCGCGATGAGCTGGCGAAGGTGCGCGAGGAAATCGCCACCCCGCGGCTGACCGCCATCGTGGATCATGCGGCCGACCAGGATGATGAAAGCCTGATCGAACCCGGCCAGATGGTGGTGACGATCACGCGTGACGGGTTCATCAAGCGCACGCCGCTGGAAACCTATCGCGCGCAGAACCGTGGTGGCCGTGGGCGAACCGCGGCCGGCACGCGGGGCGACGATATCGTCAGCCGCAGTTTCAACGCGCATACGCATCAATGGGTGCTGTTCTTCTCCAGCGGCGGCAAGGCGTTCCGCGAAAAAGTCTGGCGCCTGCCCGAAGCCGCCCCCACCGCCAAGGGCCGCGCGCTGGTGAACCTGCTGCCCGAGCTGGGCTCCGACCAGGTGACCACGGTGCTGCCGCTGCCGCAGGACGAATCACTCTGGGAGAGTCTGCATCTGGTATTCGCCACCTCCAGCGGCACGGTCCGGCGCAACAAGCTTTCCGATTTCGGGCGCATCCGCACCAGCGGGCTGATCGCCATGAAGCTGGATGAGGGCGATCATCTGATCGGGGTGGCGACCTGCAGGGATGGTGACGATGTGTTTTTGGCGACGCGGCTTGGCCGGTGCATCCGCTTCCAGATCACCGACGAGACGCTTCGGGTGTTCGCCGGACGGGAATCCGCCGGCGTGCGGGGTATCAAGCTGGCAGCCCATGACGAGGTGAACAGCCTGGCCGTGCTGCGCCATGTGGAGACCACCAATGCCGAGCGCGCGGCCTATCTGCGGGCCATCGCCGCGCGCCGCCGCAATGCCGGCTATGAGGAGGAGGCCGCCGAGGTGGTGGCCGAGCCTGCGGCAGAGGCCGAGAATGGCGGTGAGGACGAGGCCGCGGACCTGACGCTATCGGCAGACCGGCTTGTGGAGCTGGAGGGGGCCGAGGAGATCCTGCTGACGGTGACAAATGGCGGCTTCGGCAAACGGTCCAGCGCCTATGATTACCGGGTGACGGGGCGTGGCGGCCAGGGGATCACCAACATCATGCTGGCGCCGCGCAACGGCACGGCCGTGGTGGCCACCCTGCCGGTGCGCCGCGGCGACGATGTTATGCTCGTCACCGACGCCGGAAGGCTGATCCGCGTGCCGGCCGACCAGGTGCGAATCACCGCCCGCCAGACCATGGGCGTGACGTTGTTCCGCCTGAGCGAGGGCGAGCGCGTGACCAGCATATTCCCGGTGCTGGACGGGGCGGCCGTGACCGGTGAGGACCCGGGCGCCGAGGAGCCGGACGGAACGCCTGGCACGGACCCCGGCAATGGCTAGGAAATCCAGGGCCGAGCGGGTTGGGATTTACCCCGGCACGTTCGACCCCGTGACCAACGGCCACTTGGATATCATCGGGCGCGCCGCGCGCCTGGTGGACCGGCTGGTGATCGGGGTGGCGCAAAACAGCGGCAAGGGCCCGCTGTTTTCGCTGCCGGAGCGTGTGGAGCTGGTGCGGGAGGAGTGTGCCGCCATTACGGCGCGCACGGGCACGCCCATTTCGGTTGCGAGTTTCGACACGCTGCTGGTCAGTTTCGCGCGCCAGGCGGGGGGCAGCATGTTGATCCGCGGCCTGCGCGCGGTTTCGGATTTTGATTATGAAGTTCAGATGGCGGGCATGAATGCGCGGCTGGACGCCGAGATCGAGACGGTGTTTCTGATGGCCAGCGAGCACCACCAGTTCATTTCGTCTCGGTTCGTTAAGGAGATTGCGCGGCTTGGCGGCGACGTTTCCAGCTTTGTGCCGGCGTTGACGCTGGCACGGACGCTGGCGCGCGTGCGTCACGATAAGGGAGATATTTCAGATGCGTAGGCGTATTTTAGTGGCAGGTTTGGCGGCGGGCGTGGCGCTGGCGCCGATTACCTTGCAATGGGCCGCGGCGGAGCAGGATGTGCCGCCCGCCCCGCCCCCGGTGCTGGACCCGCAGAACACGATTTATATGGATCTGCCCTATGGCCGCGTGGTTATCCGGCTGCGGCCGGATCTGGCGCCCAAGATGGTGGCGCGGGTGAAGTTGCTGGCGCGGGAGGGGTTTTACGACGGCACGCCGTTTCACCGGGTGATCGAGGGGTTCATGGCGCAGGGCGGCGACCCGACGGGCACCGGCGAAGGCCACAGCAAATACCCCAATGTGCCAGCGGAGTTTACTGACCAGGCGCATTTTCTGCGCGGCACGTTGGGCGCGGCGCGTGGGCCGGATGCCGACAGCGCGAACAGCCAGTTCTTTATCATGTTCGCGCCGGGGCCTAGCCTGGATGGAGATTACACTATCTTTGGTAATGTGGTGTCGGGGATGGAGTTTGTGGACAAGATCAAGCGGGGGGATCCCGATGATAATGGGAAGGTGACTGGGCCGGATAGGATCGTGCATATGCGTGTGATGGCGGACGTTAAGTAAGGCCAGGGGCTCTGCCCCAGGACCCCGGGCTTCGCACCTGGACCCGGCACGGCCGGGGATCGCAGGGCGAAGCCGGGGTCTGGGGACGAGTCCCGAAGCGGGGTCCCCTCCTTCAAGAATGGGGGGCAGAGCCCCTGGCCTTTTTCTCTTTTGGAGTTTTCCATGGACCTCGAAAACACCCTCTTTTTGGACTTAACCACCGGCCGCGTGACCATCGAACTCCGCCCCGACCTCGCCCCCAAGCATGTCGAACGCGTGAAGATGCTCGCCCGCGAGGGGTTCTACGACGACACGCCCTTCCATCGCGTGATCGAGGGTTTCATGGCCCAGGGCGGCGACCCCACTGGCACCGGCACCAGCGGCAGCAAATACGGCAACCTGCCGGCCGAATTCAGCCGCACCGCCCGCTTTGTGCGCGGCACCGTGGGTGCGGCCCGCACCGGCGATCCGAACAGCGCCAACAGCCAGTTCTACATCATGTTCGCCCCGGCGCCCCATCTGGACGGCCAGTACACGATCTGGGGCCAGGTGACGGAGGGCATGGAGCATATCGACAAGATCAAGCGCGGCAGCGGCGGCGGCGGCGTGGTTTCCAATCCCGATCGCATCGTGCACATGCGCGTGGCGGCTGACGTTCCCGCCGCCTGAGGTTTCGCTTCATCCCAGCCCGGCGCCCCCGCAGGCTTGACCTGCGGGGCGCCATGCCCTTTTACACACCTCACCGAGCCCGTAGCTCAGTCGGTAGAGCACGAGACTTTTAATCTTGGGGTCGTGGGTTCGATTCCCACCGGGCTCACCACGCAAAATTAATGATGAAGAATCCGCGCTATCACGCACCGCGCCGGCAGCGAACGCATGTGCCAAAAGTTTTTTGGTTCTTTTTTTCAAAAAAGAACATTCTTACTTACTCTTTACCAGCCGGACGATCCCCGTGCCCTACAACATCCACGCCAATTGCGAGATCGAGCGGATTGTATCCCGCCGGAACCTGGCGCAGCGCGCGGTGAAGCAGGCGCGGGACTATCGCAAGCTGGGATATACGTCCGTCAGCATTGTCGATGTCGATACCGGCGAATCCTACGATGCGGCCACGTTGGCCGCTATGATCCAGGCGAAAGCGGCGCCGGGCTGACCCGGCGCGCCCCCTTACGCGCGGCGCAGCAACATGAAGATGAGCACCACCAGCAGGATGGTCCCCAGGCCGATGCCGCCATAGCCGTAATGGCCGTAGCCGCCGCCGCCCCAGCCGCCAAACGTTGTGCCGAGACCGCCGCCGAACAGCAGGATCACGAGAATAATGAGAAGAATAAGGCCCATGGTGCTGTTCCGATGCCGTTATGGCACAACGCTTGTCGTGCCGGTCGCACACTGAAACCGCCACGCGGGCGGAAAGTTGCTGAAAGCGGGTGATCTTCTACCGATGCGGCGCTGGAGTGGCAGGGCCGGCCGGAAGTGACGGTGGCGCGGGCGGTGAAGCTGGTGGCTGGGGTACCGTGTCATCATCGCCCGACGACACATCCACGATCACCCGATCACCGATTCGCCAGACATGGGCATTCATACCGGCGGCCAGGCCGATGGCGGCCTGATTGTCGCCGCCGCTGATGGACAGGATGCGGGCAGGTACGCGCTTCATGCCCGCGACCTGGCCCGCACCGGGAAAGGTGAGGACCAGCAGATCCCCAAGATGGGTGGAGCGGTAGCTCGTGCCCGGGGGCAGCACGAACACCACGCGCGTGTAATTGCCGTGGTCACCGGCGCGCACCGTTACAGCGGCCGGCGTTTCGGCTGCTGGTGCCTCCGGCGCTGATGCAGGCGCGGCAGAGCCGGGCAATTCGGCCGGCACCGGGGCCCGCACTGGGGCGGGCGCCAGCACCGGCTGGCTGTACGCGGGCGGGGCGGCAAGGGTGAGAGCGGTTAAGATGACAGCCGTAAAGTTTTGCCGAGTCGCGCGAGCGATCCGCGTATAAAGGTACACATCAGCCTCGTACAGACTCCGATGCGCAGTGTTACCAGCGAAGATGCCCAACACGGAAGCCGACTGGAGGGACAATCATGACCGAACAGCCGCATATCCTGCTCGTCGATCCCGCGCATTTCGATGTGAGCTACGTGATCAACCCCTGGATGAAGCCAGGTGCCTGGGCCGCCGACCCCGCGGGCCAGGCGGTGCGGGCGCGTGCTGGCTTTGCGGCACTGTGCGGCGCGCTGGAATCGGCCGGTGCGCGGGTGGACATTATTCCCGGCGTGGAGGGTTTGCCGGATATGGTGTTCCCCGCCAACGCCGCGGTGGTGCTGAACCGGCGGGCGCTGGTGGCCCGCTTCGCGCGCCCGGAACGCCAGGGTGAGGAGGCGGCGTATGCCGCGGCCCTGCAGGATTTCGCCGCGCGCGGTGTGCTGGACGAGGTGGCGACCTTTCCGGAGGGCTGTTTTCAGGAGGGGGCCGGCGATGCGATCTGGGATGCGGGGCGCGCGCTGTTTTGGGCGGGCTACGGGCAGCGATCCGTCCTGGCGGCGACGGACCATGTGGCCTCGTTTTTTGGCAAGCGCGTGGTGCGGCTGGAGCTGGCGACGGACCGGTTTTATCACCTGGACACGTGCTTCTGCCCGCTTTCGGGCGGCGAGGTGCTGTACTATGCGCCGGCTTTTACGGCCGAAGCATTGGCCCGCATTCACGCCGAGGTTCCGCCCGAGCTGCGCCTGGAGGCCAGCGCCGAGGATGCGGCTGCGTTTTGCGTGAACGCGGTAAATCTGGGCCGCACGGTGGTGATGGCGCGTGCGCCCGCGCATGTGCGGGGTTTATTGGCGGGGCGCGGGTATGAGGTGGTGGAGGTTGATCTCGACCCATTCATTCTTTCCGGAGGCGGGGCCTATTGCATGACGCTGCGGCTGGATCGGGGCCAACCCTGATCCGCCGCTTGCCTGCTGCCGGACCACCACTTCGCATGAAGGCCAACACAAGCCGGTAATCCTGCTCCAAGCAGGCCTCCGGCGTGGGTATAGCACTTCACGCATGGAGAGATCCTGAAGGGTTCTTTTTTGAAAAAAAGAACCAAAAAACTTTTATCCCTTGCGCACGCTTCCGGCGAGTCGCGCGCCAACAGACAAAAGTTTTTTGCTTCTTTTTTTTAAAAAAAGAAGATTCATCCTTAATTCATCGTCGGTATCACAAAGCTCGCCTTCACCCCCGGCGACCATCTCTGCGTCACCGTCTTCGTCTTGGTATAAAACCGTATCGAATCCGGCCCATGCTGGTTCAGATCGCCAAACCCCGATCGCTTCCAGCCGCCAAACGTGTAATACGCGATCGGCACGGGAATCGGCACATTCACGCCCACCATCCCCACCTCCACGCGGGCGGCGAAATCGCGCGCCGCATCGCCATCACGGGTGAAGATGGCAACACCGTTGCCGTATTCATGATCGTTGCACAGTTGCAGCGCCTGCGCGTAATCCTGCGCGCGCGTGATGGCGAGCACGGGGCCGAAAATTTCCTCCTTGTAGATTCGCATCTCGGGTGTGACGTGATCGAACAGGCTGCCGCCGAGGAAATAACCGTCCTCGTAGCCTTGCAGCGTATAACCCCGCCCATCCACCAGCAGCTTGGCACCTTCCCGTTCGCCGATGGCGATGTAGTCCAGCACGCGCTGTTTGGCCTGCCCCGTTACCAGCGGGCCGTAATCGGCGGTCAAATCCATGGAGGTGCCCACGCGCAAAGCTTCCACCCGCGGCACCAGCCGCTTCACCAGCTCGTTCGCCGTCGCCTCGCCCACCGGAACCGCAACCGAAATCGCCATGCAACGCTCGCCGGCAGAGCCATAACCGGCGCCGATCAATGCCTCCACCGCCAGGTCCATATCGGCATCTGGCATGATCACCATGTGGTTCTTGGCGCCACCGAAACACTGCGCACGCTTGCCGTGGCGGGCGGCGTTTTCATAGATATACGCGGCGATCGGCGTGGACCCGACAAAACCAATCGCCTTGATCCGTGGCTCCTCCAGGATAGCGTCCACCGCGGTCTTGTCACCGTTCACCACGTTCAGAATCCCCGGCGGCAGGCCGGCCTCGATAAACAGCTCCGCCAGGCGCAGCGGCACGGAGGGGTCACGCTCGGAGGGTTTCAGGATGAANNGAAGGCGTTGCCGCAGGCGATGGCCGGTGCTGCCTGCCACAGCGGGATCATGGCCGGGAAATTGAACGGTGTGATCCCTGCCGCCACGCCCAGAGGCTGGCGCATGGAATAGACGTCGATCCCGGTGCCCGCGGACTCGCTATATTCGCCCTTCAGCAGATGCGGAATGCCGATGGCGAATTCCGCCACCTCCAGCCCGCGCTGAATNNACCCGGGCGCGGCGCTGCGGGTTGGTGGCGGCCCAGCCGGGCTGCGCGGCGGCCGCATTATCCACGGCGGCGGAAAGCTCCGCGGCGTTGGCCAAAGGCACGCGCGCCTGCACCTGGCCGGTGTTGGGATCGTACACGTCGGCGAAACGCCCGGAGGTGCCGGGGACGTGCTGGCCGCCGATGAAATGGGTGAGGTCGCGCATGGTGGCTCCCGAAGAAAGAAAGGATGTTCTTTTTTGAAAAAAAGAACCAAAAAACTTTTGTTCCTTGGCGCAGGCTGCCGGAGAGTCCGCGACAGCCGATGAAAAGTTTTTTGGTTCTTTTTTTCAAAAAAGAACATCTTTCTTAATGCGCCTCCGCCCAACTCCGCCCGATCCCCGTCTCCACCGTCAGCGGTATCGACAGCGACGCCGCCGCCTCCATCACCTCACGTGCCAGCGCCGCCAGCGTCTCGGCCTCGCCCTCGGGCGCCTCGAACAGCAATTCGTCATGCACCTGCAGCAGCAGCCGTGCCCGCAGGCCTGCGGCACGCAGCGCGGCCGGCAACCGCACCATGGCGCGCTTGATGATGTCGGCCGCGCCCCCTTGCAGCGGCGCGTTGATCGCCTGGCGCTCCGCGCCAGCGCGACGCTGCATGTTGCGATCGGCAATGCCGGGGATGGTGCAGCGCCGGCCGAATGGCGTCGTCACATAGCCGTGGATGCGCGCCTCCTCCTTGGTGCGCTCCATATAGGCGCGGATGCCGGGATAGCGGGCGAAATAGGCGGCGATGTAGCTGCCGGCCTCGCCGGAATCGATGCCGAGCTGGCGGGCCAGGCCAAAGGCGCTGATGCCGTAGATAATGCCAAAATTGATCGCCTTGGCGCGGCGGCGTGTTGTCGCGTCCATCTTTTCCAATGGCACGCCGAATACCTCGCTGGCGGTGCGGGCGTGGATATCCTGCCCGGTGGCGAAGGCTTCCTTCAGGGCGGGAATGTCCGCCACATGCGCCAGCAGCCGTAGCTCGATCTGGCTGTAATCAGCGCTGACCAGCAAATGGCCTGGCTCGGAGACGAAGGCACGGCGGATACGCCCGCCTTCCTCCGTGCGGATAGGGATGTTCTGCAGGTTCGGGTCGTTGGAGGAGAGGCGGCCGGTGCTGGTGGCGGCCATGGCGTAGCTGGTGTGCACGCGCCCGGTGGCGGGGTTGATTTCCTCCACCAGCGCGTCGGCGTAGGTGGATTTCAGCTTGGCGAGCTGCCGCCATTCCAGCACGCGCGCCGGCAGATCGTGGCCGAGATCGGCCAGCGTTTGCAGCACGTTGGCATCTGTGCCCCAGGTGCCGCTGGGGGTGCGCTTGCCGCCAGGCAGGCCTTGTTCATCGAACAATACCTCGCCGAGCTGCTTGGGGCTGGCCAGCGCGAAGCTATGGCCGGCCAGGCGATAGGCATCATCCTCCATAGTGGCCATGCGTGCCGCGAAATCGGCGGAGAGGCGGCGCAGCTCGGCCTCGTCCACCCGGATCCCGGCGCGTTCGGCCTCTGCCAGCACCGGGATCAGGCGCCGCTCGATCTGCTCGTACAGCGCGAGGGCATGGTTGGAGCGTAGCGTCGGGCGGAGCGCGGACCACAGACGAAGCGTGATATCGGCGGCTTCGGCGGCGTAGGCGGTCGCACGGCTGATGGGCACGGAAGCGAAGGGCAGGCGATTGCGGCCGGTGCCGGTGGTCTCGTCCAGCGATTTCGGCGTGTGGCCGAGATGCAGGGGCGCGAGGTCGGGCAGCGCGTGGTCATGCGCGCCGGCGGACTGGGCGAAGCTGATCAGCGTGGGATCGTCCAGCGGCGCCATGGCGGGCAGGCCGGCGTGCTGGAGCACGAGGGAGGCGTATTTGGCGTTGGCCGCGATTTTCAGGATCGACGGGTCGGCGAGCAGCGGTGCCAAGGCCGCCAGCACGGTGGCGGCCGGCAGGCGTGGCTCCGTCAGTTCCATGACGGGCAACGGAATATAGGCGGCGTGGCCGGGGGCGGTGGCAAGGGCGATGCCCAGCAGGGGCGCGCGCCAGGGCCGCGGATCGAGGTCGGTTTGGATATGCAGCGCGAGGTGACGGGCTTTGACCGCATCGGCGAGAAAACCGGCGAGGGCCTCTGGCGTGGCGATGGTCTCGTAGGGGCCATAGGGCGCGGTGGCGGGGGGCGGGGCCGTATCTTCCGCGGGGTGCGTGGCATCGGCCTCCGGCGCGGAATCGGCCAGGCCGAGGCGCAGCGCGGTGCTGCGGAAGCCCATGCCGTGCAGCCAGTCGCTGAGGCGGGTGCGGTCCAGCGGGACGGTGATGAGGGCATCCACGGGCAGCGGCAGGGGTACCTGGTCGCAGAGTGTGACCAGCTTCTTGGAGATGCGGGCGGCTTGCGCGTGGGCGATCAGGTTGTCGCGCCGTTTGGAGGGTTTCATGGCGGTAGCCGCGGCGAGCACGGTTTCGAGGTCGCCATAGGTGGTGATCAGCTCGGCGGCATTTTTCGGGCCGATGCCTGGCACGCCGGGCACGTTATCCACACTGTCGCCCATCAGGGCCTGAACATCGATCACTTTCTCCGGCGGAACCCCGAACTTTTCCATCACTTCAGCGGGGCCGATGGGTTTCTGCTTGATCGGATCGAGCATGTTCACGCCCGCGCGCACAAGCTGCATCAGATCCTTGTCGGAGCTGACGATGGTTACCTCGATCCCCTGCTCCACGGCCACCCGGGCGTAGGTGGCGATCAGGTCGTCGGCTTCCCAATCATCCAGTTCCACGCAGGCGACGCCAAAGGCGGCGGTCGCGTCGCGCACCAGCTTGAATTGCGGGATGAGTTCGGGCGGCGGATCGGGCCGCTGGGCCTTGTATTGGTCATAGAGGCGGTTACGGAAGGTTTGGCTTCCGGCATCGAACACCACCGCGATATGGGTGCCCACATGATCGCGCAGGAAGCGCGCGAGCATGTTCGTGAAGCCGAACACGGCATTTACCGGCGTGCCATCCGCCCTGTTCATCGGCGGCAGCGCATGAAACGCCCTGAAAATATACCCCGAGCCGTCAATCAAAACCAGGTTCACGAGACGCCCCAGAATAAAAGTTCTTTGCTTCTTTCTTTCAAGAAAGAAGAGTCTTTCTTCTCTTAGTGTGTTTCGCCACCCGTCCCCGGCTTCAGCACGAACAGCCGTGAGCAGTAGGGGCAGAAGATTTGCTGCGCCTCAATGCGCAGCCACACGCGCGGGTGCCCCAGCGGCCCATCGCCGCCATCGCATGCGACAACGCGGCTTTCCACCAGGATGGTTTCCACCGTGCCGATGAGCGGGGTTGGGGTTAGCGCGGAAACCGCCATACTGGGTCCTGACCGACGTTTGGGGATGGCTGCATGATACGCCGGCTTGTGGTGGTTTCAACCTTGGTGGCGGTGGTTCTGGGCATGGCGGCATCGCGGTGTGTGGCGGGGGCGGTGGGTGTGGCGGCACTGCCGGCGCCGGATATGGTGTTCACCATGACCGATGGGTTCGTGCTGCCGGCCCGTGTGTGGCGGCCGGCGCCGGGCGTGGCGGCGCGTGGCGTGATCCTGGCGCTGCATGGTTTCACCGATAGCCGCGATGCGTGGGAGATGCCGGCGCCCGGTTTTGCCGCCGACGGGTATACGGTGTTCGCGCCCGATCAGCGGGGTTTCGGCGGCACGGCCGACCGGGGTGTCTGGCCGGGGCGGGAGGTGCTGGTGGATGATGCGGCCGCGGTGGCGGCCCAGTTGCGGGCGCGCTTCCCCGGCCAGCGCCTGGTGCTGATGGGCGAGAGCATGGGTGGCGCCGTGGCGATGTGCCTGGCCGCCCGCGCGCCTGCCACGGCCGATGCCTATGTGCTGCTGGCGCCGGCCGTATGGGGCCGGGCGCAGATGAAGCTGCCGGTGCGCGGTGGGTTGTGGGTGGCCAACCGGGTGGCACCGGGCTACCGGCTGTTCGGCAATGAGGTGCAACTGGATATCGCGGCCAGTGACAATCGGGATGCCCTGATCCGGCTGGCCACGGACCCGTTGACCTTGCGGGGATCCACGGTCGCCATGCTGCACGGCCTGGTCGATTTGATGGATGATGCGCAGGCAGCCGCGCCCCATCTGCCGCCGCATACGCTTGTGCTGGCAGGCCGGCTGGACCAGATCGTGCCGGTGGCTGCCATGGCCGTCGCCTGGGCGAAGATGCCGGCCGCCGTGCGCCGGGGCTTTTACCTCAACGGCTATCATTTGCTGTTGCGTGACCGGGATAGGGCGCTGGTGCAGGGTGACATTCTGGCCTGGCTGGACGATCCGGACCGGTGGCTCCCCTCCGGCGCCGATGTGAATGCCGGCGCCTGGGCTTCGGACCACGGTTGGTCCGGCAGCACCGCCGCCGCGCTGCCGGCCGAGGTGCTGGATGGGGCTGGCGAGCGGTCCACCTGGCCGTATTAGGGCGGATGGGCATGCCCGGGCGCCGGGGGCTAGCGGGCAGCGCCGCTTGCCTGTATCTGACGCGTGCTGGACCCGTAGCTCAGTTGGATAGAGCGCTGCCCTCCGAAGGCAGAGGTCGAAGGTTCGAATCCTTTCGGGTCCGCCAATCTTTCAAAAACTTATCGGCACGGGATTGGATCCTGAAAACGGCCTAGGTAGCCCCTGGGCCGCACTTGCGGTAGCTGGCTGTTACCCTCGCAGAAGGGCGATTTGAATTTTCTCTTCCGGCCCAACACAGTCCTGACGGCTGGATTCAAAGGCGCTCGCCCATTTCCTCCTTCCAGACGACTTGGTCGGCGCCCCATGGCAGATCCGACCATGAGCGTTAGGTCAGTTCGTCGGGGTGTCACCATGAAGCTGAAGACCGCAGCGCGGCGAGATGGTCTGCGGCTCGGGTCGTGACCTTGGCTCCAGACCGGAATTGGTGATGATCGGCTGGCGGAGCATCGCGTCAGACCGCCATTTCGATACGGTGCGATGCGTGAGCGGCGTCGCGGTCTCCCGTCGCAGACCATGTGAGATCGCCCGCGTAACGCCAGGCTATGCGTCCGGCCTCGTCCAGGGCAAACAAGTGCAGCCAACCATTGTCGAACAAGGCGCGCACGCCGGCGTGCCGGCCAAGGATCTCCGACATCGCTTGACGCGGCGCCTCGATGCAGACCGAGAGGCGCAGCGGATCGTGCGCATAGCGCTCGCCGTCATGCACCGATTGCCAGGGCAAGCCGACGCGCAGGAGCCCGCCATTGCCCTCGACCACACCGATCCCGCCGGTGACATTGTGTAGGAGCTTATTGCCGCCCCCGAAGACATCGGGCGCGACGGTCGATCCATAATATTGCAGGCTGATCCAGCTCGCCACGACGACCGGAGCGGTCAGGATCAGCTCGAGAACGCTGAAGCTCTTGTCCTGCTTCCAGTCGTAGTCATGCAGAAAGGCCCGCCCTTCCAGGCTCTTGCCGACCGTGCGCCCGCGCGGCGCGGCGATGAAGGCCTGGCATCCGGCCAGCGCCCATTCGGGTCGGATCTCGGACCAGTCGCGACTCCTGCGATGAAGAGCGGCCTCGCTTGCGGCCCCCGGCAAGCGAAGGGCGCGTTCGGTCCGGGCGATCTTGCCCGCAGAAGCCAGCCAGGTTCTCGCCTTCTCGAGGTCGCTTCGGTGGGCGGCGGACGGATGATCCTCGTCATAGAGGGTCACGTCGTCCGTGGTGGTGTCGTGCAGCGCCGCCACAAACAGCGTGTCGTCGGGTATGTCCACGCCGCTGCTTGCGAGTCCCTCTCTCACCTCAACATCGTTCAGGAGCGACGCGAGCAGCCGGGCGTTGACCTCTCCGGAATAGCCGCCGCAGGCGCCACAATGCAGGGCGCTGGCATGAGGATTATTGACGACGTTGGCGCCGTGACCGGCCAGCAGCACCAGCCGCGCGAAATCGCGGGTCAGGGACATCGCTCGCAGTACGGTCTCGGCCGCCGTCACCCGGGCCGCAGGGTCGAACGCTGGATCGAGCCGAGGCGGCGGGTCGCTTGGCGGTTGAGCGCCCTGCAGGCTCAACGCATCGGTCAGGAGCTTGCCGACATAGACCGGACCGGTCGCCTCGACGAAGGCGAAAGATGAGACGGCGGCAAGCTTGAAACGGCCCCAGGCGCGCTTTGCGCGCGCCTTGAAGCGCGTGACCTGATCCTTCGCATGGACATCGGGGCCGCCGGAGCACGACCTGAGTGCGGGATTGAGCAGAACCGGCAGCCGCCGTTCCTCGACGTCCGAGGCGAAGCGCCGATGCGCGGTGGTAAGACCGAAAAAGCCGGCGAAGCCCATGGTCTGGATCCGGGGATCGAGGCTTTCCAGCGCCCGGCGCAACACCTCCGACCGAACATCGATGCAAAATGCGGCCTGGAGCGCGGGTCGGCCATCGCGCGGTTGAGGAGCCTGTCCTGCCAGGGTCTGCGCCAAAGCCCGTTGCGCGGCTCTCTCGGCGGCCTCCTGAAGAACGGCGTCGATTGCGCAATCGAGCGTCGGCGCAAGGGGCGCGGCATGCACCGTCCGCACGCTCGCCCAAGCCTCCGCGATCTTGGCGTCGTAGCGCAGAAAGAGCGCTTCTTCCCAGATCAGCCGGATCGCCAGGAAATCGGTGATCGTCTCGTCCGCGCCGCCGGCGAGCTCGGCCTGCCATAGCGCGTAGCGGGCATACTGCGCCCAGCCGCCAAGCGTCATGAGCATCTGATGGAAGTAGGTCTCAGCGGCGTCCGCCTCCAATCCCAGCCGAGTGACGACGCGTTCGACCACAGCTGAGGCGGTCTCCGGCGCCTCCGATACGTGCAGGGCGAAGTTAGGGAGCCCAGCGATTTCGGGCGTTAGGTCGTGGGTGGCGATCGCCCGCCAGGCGGCGTAGGCGCCCTTGCCCTTAGGCGCCGCCCACAGCGCCTGCCCTTCGTCGAAATAGCCGGCGGCCCAGGCTCCGAAGCGTTCGGCGATCATCACCGGCCAATCGACGCCGGACGCGCGCGCCGCCAGGTCCGCGACGGTCGCAAGCGCTTTTGGCGGCGGCGCTTCGACGCCGGCAGCGGCCTTTAGGGCCGTAACATCCGCAGGTCTCGGCCCCGCCGAGACGCTCGCCAGAGCGTCCGAAAGGTCAGCGTCACTGATCACGCCTGTAGCGATCTTCTGAGCATACCAGCTCCGGGGCATGGTGACGGCGGCGCCGGCGACCCTTGCGAGCCGCGCGCCGACTTTGGCGAGGGGCTCGTCGGTTTGCCCAAGAAACGGATTGACCGCGACGCTGCAAGCCAAAGGCCAGGCGGGCGGCACCGCGCGGGCGGCGCGATCCATGGCCAGCGTCAACGCTGGCGGGGCGGGCCAGGTCGAGAGGATGTCGGTGGTCATGATTGCTTTCCTGGCGCGTTAGGTCGGGCTGCGTAGGGACCAGGCGCCGATCAGCCGGTCGAAGACCGCGTTGGCGTAAAATCCGTTCGAAAGATGCACGCGCAGGCCAGCGGCCGCGGGGTGGTTGGCCCAGAGGGGAAACATGGCCTGCACGATGGCGACGATGCCGAAGCTTGCGGCCGTCAGTGCAATCAGCGCCCATTCGAGCGGACCAGGCACCGGCGGCGGTGGCAGGACATTCACGGTGATCGCGGTCGCCGCCCACTGAAGGGCGAAGTAGCCGACCGAGGTCGCCAGGGCATAGACTGCTGTGCGCCGTGTCAGCGCTCTGGGCGCCGCGTCGGCGAACCCTTGCGCCAGCATATAGGCGACGCCGAAGATCAATATGGCGCCGAGCGCGATCGCCTGAGGCGACTTGTTTTCGAAACCGAAGCAAGCCCCGACAAGGACATAGATGGCGAGCGCCGACAGGAAGGCGCGCGCCACGGCGCCGGCCTTTGGCACGGCGACCGGGCCGGGCCTGCGGATCGCAGCCACGCGCTCAACGGCGCCGCCGGAGGCGAGGAAGGAGTGCGCCTTGTAGAGCGAGTGGGCGACAATGTGCAGCAGCGCCAGCGGGAAGAGCGCCAGGCCGCACTCGAAGATCATGAACCCCATCTGGGCCACTGTCGACCAAGCAAGCGACGTCTTGACCGCGGGCTGGGTCAGCATGACCAGGCTGCCGAAAAGCGCGGTGAACCCGCCGATCATGACCAGCGCGGCAAGCACGCCGGGCGCCAGCAGCATGACGTCGGCAAAGCGGATCAGCAGAAAGCCGCCGGCATTTATGACGCCGGCGTGGAGAAGCGCCGACACCGGCGTCGGCGTTTCCATCACCTCAGTGAGCCAGCCGTGGGCGGGAAACTGGGCCGACTTGAGCACCGCGGCGATCGCCAGAAAGCCGGCGGCGGCGATGGCGAGCGCTCCACCCGCGCCCAATTTCGCGGCGGCAAGGATCGTCCCGACGTCAGATGTCCCGTAAGCGGCGGCCAGCAAGAACGCGCCGCCGAGGAGCGCGGCATCGCCGAGCCGCGCGGTGATGAACTTCTTCCGCGCCGCCCGCTGCGCGGCGATGCGCTGCGGATAGAACAGCAGCAGCCGGTGCAAAAACAGGCTGGTGGCGATCCAAGCGATCGCCAGCTGGAACAGATTGCCGGCGGTCACGAGGAGCGCCACCGACGCCAGTGTCAGGCAAAGCCACCCGGTGAAGGCGCCTTGGCGGGCCTCGCCGTCTAGGTAGGTCCGCGCATAGCGGACGACGATCCAGCCAACGAACGTCACCAGCAGCAACATGGTCGCGCTGACGGCGTCGAGCCTGACCGACGGACCGAATCCTTTGAACCCAAGGACGGGACTTTCGACAGCGCCGAAGAGGATCAGGCCCCCGGCTGAAAAGATCGCCGCAAGCAAAGCGAGGAGCGAAGCCGTTTCGGCCAGTAAGGGGCTGAGTTTTGGCCGCCGACCACGATCGAGGAAGCCGATTGCCCCGGCGAGAAGCAGCGGAACGGGCGCCGACAGCGGCGCGAGGAAGTGCTGCACGACAGCGCCCTTCAAAGACAATGAGTGTTCGGGAACGTTGATACCTGATCACGAAATCCGAAAAAAATTCATTGTTTCGGCAAATTCGTTCGTTTTAGTAGAACGATATGAGAGACCTGAACTACAATCACCTGCGCTACTTCTGGGTGGTGGCTCACGAGGGCAGCCTCACGCGGGCGGCCGAGCGCATGAACCTGTCCCAGTCGGCTCTTTCTGTTCAAATTCAGAAGCTTGAGCACCAGATGAGCCATCCGCTTTTCGAGCGCGTCGGCAGGAAGCTCATTTTGACAGAGGCCGGGCAGATCGCGCTCGACTACGCCGACACGGTTTTCAAGGCCGGCGACGAGCTCATCAGCACCCTGCGGGGACAGCCGCTGGCTACCCGTCAGGTTCTCCGCGTCGGTGCCCTGACGACCCTGTCGAGGAATTTCCAGCTCGAATTCCTCCGGCCCCTGGTTGGCCGATCGGATGTCGAATTGATCGTCCGCTCGGGCAACATTCGCGATCTGCTCACGCAATTGGAGGCGCACGCCATCGACGTGGTCCTGGCCAACAGCGCCGCGCCACGCGACGCCCGCTCGTCCTTGCGCAATCACTTGCTCAACGAGCAGCCCGTGAGCTTGGTCGGCCATCCGCGTGCCGATGGGCGCAAGTTCAAATTTCCCCACGATCTCCGGTCCGAACCGATTCTTTTGCCGAGCCTGGACAGCGATATTCGCGTCGCCTTCGATCGGGTGCTCGAGCTAGCCGGGATAAGACCCATCATCCTGGCCGAAGTCGACGACATGGCGATGCTGCGTCTGCTCGCCCGTGAACGGGAGGGCGTGACCCTCGTGCCTCCAATTGTCGTCCGCGACGAGCTTGAGGCGGGTGTCCTCGTCGAGCACTGCCGGTTACCCGAGGTCACGGAGACGTTCTACGCCATCGTGCAGAAGCGGCGGTTCCCCAATCGGCTGCTGAGCGAGCTTCTCCCGGTCGGGAAGCTCTAGACGAGGGAGCAACCGCCGCGG
Source organism: Acetobacteraceae bacterium (assembly GCA_003133065.1). Lineage (GTDB taxonomy): Bacteria > Pseudomonadota > Alphaproteobacteria > Acetobacterales > Acetobacteraceae > BOG-908. The sequence continues at coordinate 9,413 of PKZM01000076.1, read as the reverse complement.
GGCCTTGAATTAACCCCACCGCTATTAAGATATACGGCATTATCCTTTAGTCGCGACGGAGCTGATTAAAGGATCCCCGTGATGGACGGGAAAAGCAAAGGCTCGGCGCCTATGTCGAAACCAGAAAGGTCCGCGCCCCAGCAAACCCGCGCCCGCCGCCAGCATGAATAGCACCATGAAGATGCGGCCCACGCGATCGGCGATGCTCCAACTATGTTCGAAGCGGGCGTCAAAGCCCA
>PKZM01000076.1:0-9150 GCA_003133065.1 Acetobacteraceae bacterium | reverse complement strand
GCCGCATTCACCCAGCACTCGCTGCGGAAGCGGCTGTTGTTCCAGGCCGCATCTTCCAACGCTGCGACGCGGGGCTTGAGAAAGTAGATCGGCATGCTTCCACCTCCGGCTGATATCTCCGAGCGGCTGTGCCGCGGGGCGCATACGCCGCCCGGGCTTACGGGTTTCTTCAAGGCTCAGGCTCGATCAGCCTCCGTTAAGGCAACTCGCCGCGATCAGACCGAACCATCGCGCAGCGAGTCCGTTGGGGCGGGCTGCATACAAACCAAGGAGCATTCCCGTGTTTGGACACAGCCACAGCAGGCAAGCCCAGGCCGAACTACGCAATCCGCTGACGGCCTACCCGCAGCCGAAGTTCAAGGAACAGCCGCAAGCAGCACCCGGCCTGGCCCAGGAGATGAACCCAAAGCCCGATCACGGCGAGGAGAGCTATCGCGGTTCCGGCAGACTGCTGGGCCGCCGCGCCGTGATCACCGGCGCCGATAGCGGCATTGGCCGTGCGGCCGCCATCGCCTTCGCGCGCGAGGGGGCGGACATCGTTCTGAACTATCTGCCGTCCGAGCAGAAGGATGCCGACGAGGTCGTCGCCCTGGTGCGCGAGGCCGGCCGCAAAGCCATCGAGGCACCCGGGGATATTTCGGATGAAGCGTTTTGCCGTCAGTTGATCGGGCGCGCGGCGGATGCGCTGGGCGGGATCGATATCCTGGTGAACGTGGCCGGCAAACAGACCGCGGTGGAAGACATCGAAGAGCTGACCACCGAACAATTCGATGCGACCTTCCGCACCAACGTGCATGCCATGTTCTGGCTGTGCAAGGCGGCGATCCCCAAGATGCCGCCGGGATCCACGATCATCAACACCACGTCGATCCAGGCCTACCAGCCCTCGCCCTCGCTGCTGGATTACGCCTCCACCAAGGCCGCCATTGTCGCCTTCACCCACGGCCTGGCCAAGCAGGTGGCCGGCAAAGGAGTTCGGGTGAACGCCGTGGCCCCAGGGCCGGTATGGACGCCGCTGCAACCCTCCGGCGGCCAGCCACAGGAGAAGATCCCCGATTTCGGCTCCATGGTGCCGCTCAAGCGCCCCGGCCAGCCGGTGGAGCTGGCGCCGATCTACGTGCTGCTCGCCAGCCAGGAGAGCAGCTTTGTCACCGGCGAGGTCTATGGCGTTACCGGGGGTAATCACCTGCCCTGAAGCTTACACCGACCCANNAGAAGCAAAAGACTTTTGACTGGCTGTCGCGGAGTCGCCGGAAGCGCACACCAAGTGTCAAAAGTTTTTTGGTTCTTTTTTTCAAAAAGACCTGCTTTCTTCTCCCCGGTTCTACCCCCCAACCGCCACAAAATGCGGATTCCGATATCCCGCCTTGCCGTATCGAAACTCACCCCCCTCCAGGGTCCTCACACGCCCCCCGGCGGCACGCAACACTGCGTGTCCTGCCGCAATATCCCATTCCATGGTGGTGCCTAGCCGCGGATACAGATCCGCCTCCCCCCGCGCGATCAAACAGAGTTTGAGCGAACTGCCTGCCGCGCGGAACGCCGCCACGCGGCGCCCAGCCAGAAACGCTTCCATCGCGGCCGCATCGCCATGGCTGCGCGATCCAACCACCGTCAGCCCCTCCGCCGGTATCGCGCGCACGCAAATCCCCCTCTCCCCCGCTGCATCCGCCACAACCGCACTGCCTGGCGCCGCCCCCGCATAGGTCTGCCCCAAGGCCGGCACCACAACCACCCCCAGCACGGGCACGCCATCCTCGATCAGCGCGATGTTGACGGTGAACTCGCCATTGCCGCTGAGGAACTCCTTGGTGCCATCCAGCGGATCAACCAGCCAGAACCGCCGGCCGATGACATCGGGGGAAAGTCCCTTCGAGGACTCCTCTTCCGAAATCACGGGAATCTCCGGCGTCAGATGGCGCAGCGCCGGCAGGATAATATCCTCCGCGGCCTGGTCGGCCGCGGTCACCGGGCTGCCATCCGCCTTTTCCATCGCCTCGGTCACACCGTAAAACCGCATGGCCGCGCGGCCCGCTTCCTCCGCGATCGGCCGCACCGCGGCCAGCAAGGCATTCAAATCCAGCTTCCCGCTCACGCCACATCCCCTTGCAGCAGCCCGCGCGCCGAAAGCTGTGCCACAATCAGCTCGGCTGCCGCCTCGGGTGAAAGGCGCGTCGTATCGATATGCAATTCCGGATTCTCCGGCGGCTCGTATGGGCTGGAGATGCCCGTGAAATGTTTGATCTCTCCGCGCCGTGCCTTCTTGTAGAGGCCCTTTGGATCGCGGCTCTCCACCACCGCCAGCGGGGCATCCACGAACACTTCGAAAAATTCTCCTGCCGGCATCAAATCGCGGGCCATCTGCCGTTCCGACCGGAAGGGGGAAATGAAGGAAACCAGCACAATCAATCCCGCGTCCGCCATCAGCCGCGCCACCTCGCCCACCCGGCGGATATTCTCCACACGGTCCGTGTCCGTAAAACCAAGGTCACGATTCAGGCCATGGCGCACATTGTCCCCATCCAGCATCGTGGTGTGCTTGCCGAGCGCGAATAGCCGCTTTTCCACCAGATTGGCCACGGTGGACTTGCCCGCGCCCGAAAGCCCGGTGAACCACAGCACGCAGGCACGCTGCCCCTTTTGCCCCGCCCGGGATGTGCGGCTGACATCCACCGCCTGCCAATGGATATTCTGTGCCCGGCGCAGGGCAAAATGAATCATCCCTGCCGCAACCGTCTCGTTGGACAGCCGATCGATCAGAATAAACCCGCCCATGTCACGGTTCTCGGCATAGGCATCGAAGGCGACCGGCCGGTCCAGGCTGATATTGCACAAGCCGATCTCGTTCAGCTCCAACTGCCGCGCCGCCATCTGCTCCAGCGTATTCACATTCACCTTATGCTTCAGCGTGGTGACTGAAGCCGTTACCGTCTGTGTGCCCAGCTTCAGCAAATAGGATCGCCCCGGCAACATCGGGGTGTCGTTCATCCACACGATGGTGGTCTCAAACTGATCCGAGACTTCCGCCGGGTTCTCCGCGCCGCACATCACGTCGCCGCGGCTGCAATCGATCTCGTCCTCCAGGCTGATGGTGATCGATTGCCCCGCCGTGGCATAGGGCAGATCCCCATCGATCATCACCCGCGCCACGCGCGACATGCGCGCCGAGGGCATTACCTTGATCGGATCGCCGGGATACACCGTGCCGCTGGAAACAAGCCCGGAAAATCCGCGAAAATCCAAATTCGGCCGGTTTACCCATTGTACTGGCATCCGAAACGGTGCCTCGCGCGCCATGCGCGCAATTTCCACCGTCTCCAGATGCGCCATCAGGGTAGGCCCGTGATACCAGGGCATATTGCCACTGGGTTCGGTGATATTGTCCCCCACCAGAGCCGAAATCGGGATCGGGATGATCCTCTCGATCGCCAACTGTGCCGCGAACGCGGTGTAATCGCCCAATATCCGGTCGAACACCTCGTGGCTGTAATTCACCAGATCCATCTTGTTGATTGCCAGCACCACCTGCTTGATGCCGATCAGCGACACCAGATAGGAATGGCGCCGCGTCTGCGTCAGCACACCGCGGCGGGCATCGATCAGGATCACCGCCAGGTCGGCCGTGGAGGCGCCGGTAATCATGTTGCGCGTGTATTGCTCATGCCCCGGGGTGTCGGCCACGATGAATTTACGCTTCTCGGTGGAAAAGAAGCGGTAGGCGACATCGATGGTAATGCCCTGCTCGCGCTCCGCCGCCAGCCCATCCACCAGCAGCGCGAAATCGATATTTTGTCCCTGTGTACCCATCTTCTTCGAATCGGCTTCCAGCGCCGCGAGCTGATCCTCGAAAATCATCTTGCTGTCGTAAAGCAAACGCCCGATCAGCGTGGATTTGCCATCATCCACCGATCCGCAGGTGATGAACCGCAGCAGGCTCTTGGTTTCGTGTTGCTTGAGGTAGGCGGCGATATCGGTGGCGATCAGATCGCTGATATGGGCCATCAGAAATATCCCTCCTGCTTCTTCTTCTCCATGCTCGCGCTGGCATCATGATCAATCGCGCGGCCCTGCCGCTCGCTCGTCGTCGTCAGCAGCATTTCCTGAATGATTTCGGGCAGGGTCGCCGCTTGGCTTTCCACCGCCCCGGTCAGCGGATAGCATCCCAGCGTGCGGAACCGCACTTTCTTCATCACCGGCATTTGGCCCGGGGGGATGCGCATGCGCGCATCATCCACCATGATCGTCATGCCGTTATAGCTCACCACCGGCCGCTCGGCTGCGAAATACAACGGCACGATCGGGATGTTTTCCAGATAGATATATTGCCAGATATCCAGCTCGGTCCAGTTGGAGATCGGAAACGCGCGGATCGTCTCGCCCTTGTTCTTGCGCGCATTATACAAGTGCCATAATTCCGGCCGCTGCTTCTTGGGATCCCAGCGATGATGCGCCGAGCGGAAAGAAAAGATGCGTTCCTTGGCGCGGCTCTTTTCCTCATCCCGTCGTGCGCCGCCGAACGCCACATCGAACCCGTGATGGTCCAGCGCCGCCTTCAGCGCCTCGGTCTTCATGATGTCGGTATAGGCGCCGCCATGGTCGAACGGATTTATGCCCCGCGCCACGCCATCGCGGTTGATCCATTCGATCAGTTCCAGGCCAAGCGCCGCCATGCGCTGGTTGCGGAAATCGATCATGCCGGAAAATTTCCAGGTGGTGTTCACGTGCAGCAGCGGGAAGGGCGGCTTGCCCGGCGCGAAGGCCTTCATCGCCAGATGCAGCATCACCGCGCTGTCCTTGCCAACCGAATACAGCATCACCGGCTTGTCCGCTTCGGCCACCACCTCGCGCAGGATATGGATGCTCTCCGCCTCCAGGCGCTGCAGATGGGTCAAGTCCGGCGCGGCGCGAAGGGCGGCCTCGATGGCGTTCGGCATTCTATACTCCCAAAGGTCCGGCCGTAGCCTGTGGCGCGGGATGCCCGTGATCTGCTCCACCTTCTGTACCAGGTCGGCCGGGATCTCCCGCTCCCCGCTGACCCACTGGCTCACCGCCCCCTCGCTACGGCCCACGGCCGCGGCAATGTCGCGCTGCCGTATGCCGCTGAGGCGAAAGAGCGCTTTCAAGTTTTGCACACCCGACATTTAGCTGAGCAAAACTCACCGCTCAACCAGCCCAATTTAGTATTTCTAAAGATCCGGCGGCCGGCGCTTTCGTTCCTGTTTTGTTTCAGGTGAAACAATCCGCGAGCGCGCGCATTCCAACGTCTGATAGACACTTACAAATCCGCGGGCTTAAGCCCATATAGGGTCCATGTTTATATTAAAGGGCGCATCACCGACCGCGCCCACGGGCGGCCCGGCATGTTCTGTCGCCTGCTCGGGGGGCGTTGCTCCCTTAGTCTGACCGGCCAGGCCAGCCCTCGCCGTCGCCATTCCACAGCAGAAGGTTCCCAGCATGTCCGATCACAAAGCTGCCGCCCCGGCAGATGCCGCGCAGGATGAGTCCGCTAACGTTGACCGCTTCGCCGCCAAGCTGCAGCAGGATGTGCGCTCCTGGTCCGCCCGAGATGACGACGCTACCGACCGCGCGGCCGATGCCACGCTGGCGCTGGCCGCAAAAGCCGCCAAGGCGGCCGTCGTGCGCAAGCGCGCCAAGCCCGCGGCCAAGGCGCCCGCCCCTGTCGAAAGCAGCAAGGGCCGCCCCTTTTCGATGTCCTACGAGGGTGTGAGCAACGCCCAATATCTGGCCGGCCGCATCGCGCGCGGCGCGCGCTAGCTCGTGGCATCCCCCCTGTTCGGAATGACCTGCGGCGCGACGGTTGATCGCGCCGCATCATGACCTACGAAGCCATTGCGATCCGCCTGCCGGGCGTCGGCAGCAAGCGGGTCTGTGTCTCCTGCGCCACCCGATTCTACGATCTGGCGCGTACCCCTCCGGTCTGCCCCAAATGCGGCACCGCCCAACCACCCGAGGCGCCTCGGGTGGCGCCCATCCGCCGCGTGCCCGGCATGCGCCACCGCATGATGAAAGCGCCCGTCCCGGTCGCCCGCGATGTAGAAGACGATGCCGCCCCCGTGCTGGACGTTGATGAGGACGAAACCGACGAGGACGCCGAGGTGATCGAGGAAGACGCCGACGAGGAGGACCCCGAAGTCCCGCTGGACGATCCAGCCGAGCACTAGAACTAAAGTCTTTTTGCTTCTTTTTCTTCAGAAAAAGAAGACTCTTCTTTTTTGAAAAAAAGAAGCAAAAAACTTTTATCCCTTAGCTGGGGCGGCTGTTCGGGTCGCCTTCATGCACCGACATGCGGAGAAGGGCGAGCAGGTCGGCGGCGCGGTCCGCGTCGGTGGGGGCTTCCAGAAGGGCCTGCTTTTCGGCGTCGTCGAAGGGGCAGAGCATGGCCAGCGTGGTGACGAGCATGGTCTCCGGCATGCGCTCGATCGCATCCCAGTTGGCGTCGATGTCGTGCATCGTGAAGAACGGTTTGAGCGCGCCCAGCAGTTCCGATCGCTTCATCCCGATCGCCGGCGGGGGCGGCGAGAGATCGGCGAGGAAAGGCGCGAAATCGGCGGTGATCCGGCGATAGCCATGCCGGATGGGCAATTCCTCGATGACCCGGAACCGGCTGACGCCGGTCAGGGTGATCAGATACCGCCCGTCATCGGTCTCCGAAAAATGCGATAGCCGGCCCAGGCACCCGATCTGGTACAGGCTGGGCCCATGCGGCGCGCGGGGCGCGTGGGTGTTTGGCTGGATCATGCCGAATACCCGTCCCGCGGCCAGGCTGTCATCCACCATCGCGAGATAGCGCGGCTCGAAGATATTGAGCGGCAGCCGCCCATGCGGCAGCAACAGAGCCCCCGGCAAGGGAAATATCGGGAATTCCGACGGCAGGTCGGCCTCGGTCGGATGCAGAAGGCTCATCATGATCCTATGCGAACAGCAAGGCGGAAAGTTTTCGCCGTGCCGCAATCGTGGCCGGATCGGTGAACCCCCAGGCCTCGAAAAATTTCAGCAGTTGCTGCCGCGCGCCATCCTCCCGCCACGCCCGATCGCGCTTGACGATTTCCAGCAGCGCCTCCGCCGCCTCCAGCCGCTTGCCGGCCGCGTTCAGCGCGGTGGCCAGTTCGTAGCGCGCCTCAAGGTCGGCGGGGTCGGCCTCCAGCCGCTTGGTGATGGCGCCGATCTGGCCAGCGGCCTGCCGGCCTTCGGCCGCCAGGGCCAGCGCCGCACGTGCACCAGCCACCTCGGCATGCTCGGCGATCTTGGCGGGTACCTGGGCCAGGGCATCCTGCGCCTGGTCCTCATCGCCCATCGCGAGTAGCGCGCGGATCAGGCCGCCCCAGGCATCGGCGTTCTCGGGATCCTGGTTCAGCAGCGCCGAAAACCCGTCCGCGGCCAGCTCGGGCTGCCCGGCCTCCAGCGCCGCGCGCGCCTCCGCCAGGATATCGGCCGAGGGCATGCTGCCGCCGGCGAGCTTCAGCAGCGCCTCGACAAACCGCTTGATCTCGCTTTCCGGCAGCGCGCCCTGGAAGATATCGGCGATCTGGCCCTGCCAGAATGCCGCCACCGTCGGCACCGACTGGAGCGGCAGCCCAAGCTGGGAGAGCTGCTGCACCAGCGCCTTGTTCTTGTCGATATCGATCTTGACGAGCTTAACCCGACCGCCGGCAGCGATCGTGACCCGCTCCAGCGCCGGGGTGAGCTGTTTGCACGGCCCGCACCATGTCGCCCAGAAATCGACCAGCACAGGGATCTGGCGGGAGGCCTCGATCACGTCCGCCATGAAGCTGCGCTGGTCCCCCTCCACGATCATCGGGCCTGTTGGAACGGCAGCACCTTGCGGGAGGCCAGCTTGGCGGGGCGGCGGGGCAGCCTGCGGCGCGCTGCGGGCGCCGCGGTCTTGGGCGGCCGTCTTCTGGCCGATAATGTAGTCCATGGTGTGTCGATCCTGCGTCTGCGGCGGCGGAGCCTTCAGCCTAACATGTTGCGCGCATCCCCGGCTGCAACCCGTTTCGGCATGCCCCTATGCGGCTGGCAGCCGTGAGGGGCTATGTCCGGTGCCAGCCCTGGCACGATGCGTCAACACACTCAGAGTGCCGGTGTTGCGCGGGCCAAGCCGCCCGCCGTGCGTGTTTGTCGTCCCGCAGGCCGTCTTGGCCAAGGCCCGCCCCAGGGGAATCGCATATGGATTTATCACCTGAGACATAGGGTTGCGGCACGGGTGGCCGCTGGATTCCAGGGGTAGAGTTCAGCCGTGAGGCCGCCCAATGGAAGAATTTGTCGCCTGATTCGCGGATGCCACCGATCCGCGACAGGACGACGCCCGGCATAATCTGGATGAGATTTTGATGAGCGCGCTCTGCACCCTGCGGTGCGGTGGCAAGGAGTGCTCGGACATGGCGGTCTTCGGCGAGGCAAAGGAGCCGTTCCTGCGCCAATTCCTGACCCTCAAGCACGGCATTCCCAGCCACGATACGTTCAGCCGCGTAGTCCCGCTGCTGGCCCCCGAGGAAATGCTCTCTTTAAAGGACTGTATTGTCACCGCCGACGCACGCAATTGCCAGCGCGCCATTGCCGCGAAAGTGGTGGAGCAGGGCGCCGATTACCTGCTGGCGTTGAAGCCAATCAGCCCAGCCTGCATGAATGACATACGTCGCTTCCTGAACGACACGCAGCGCACGCCCGACGCCACCCACGGCACGATCGATGCGGCGACGGCCGCATCGAGACCCGGACCAGCACGGTTTGTACCGACACGGAGTGGCTGCAAGAGCTGCACGCATGGCCCGGTTGGCCGCCATCGGCCAGCTTGTCCGCAGCCGCGAAACCGGCGGAAAAATGACCTGCGAAACCGGCTGCTACCTGCTCAGCGCGCCTCTCACCGCTCAGCGTTTCGGCGACGTGGCGCGGGCTCATTGGGGTGTTGAGAACGGCCTGCACTGGGTTTTGGAGGTGACGATGAACAGCAGGATGGGACGACGCATTCCTGACCAAATTGCTCGCCGCTTTCGGCTCAGGCCAAATGCGATAGCCCTGCGGCCCGCCCATCCCCTTGCAAACCCGTGCCCAGGGTATTAAGCACCGCTCCTCCGCAGGAGCGCGGGCGTAGCTCAGGGGTAGAGCACAACCTTGCCAAGGTTGGGGTCG
>PKZM01000106.1 GCA_003133065.1 Acetobacteraceae bacterium | reverse complement strand
TCCGAAATATAACCCGCAAAATACGCGGGATCATCGGAATTCACCGTCACGCGCATGCCCAAATCGAGCATGGCCTTCACCACATCCGCCTGCGGCCCGTCGGTCACGAACGCATTGGAAACCGGGCACACCGTCAGCGCCAGGCCGCGGCGCGCGATTTCGCGGCACAAAGCCGGATCCTCCAGCGCGTTCACGCCATGGTCGATGCGGGAGACGCCAATCAGGTTCAGGCAATCCCAGATATGGGAAACCGAATCCTCCTGGTTCACATCGCAATGCATCGTCAGCAGATAACCCTCCTCCCGCGCCCGATCGAAAACCTTTTTGAATTTTGCGGGCGGATTGCCCTTCTCGTCGGAATCCAGTCCCACCCCCACAATCCATTCGCGATAGGGCAGGGACTGTATCAGCGTCGCCATCGCGAACTCGGCGCTCCAGTCGCGTAGGAAGCACATGATCAACTGGCTGCGAATGCCCAATGTGTGTTCCGCATCCATTTGTGCCCGCCTTATGCCGCGGATCACCGTATCGAACGCCACCCCACGCGCCGTATGCGCCTGCGGGTCAAAAAACATCTCTACATACAGCACGTTCTGCGATCGCGCCTTGGTCAGATAGTCCATCGTCAGATCATAAAAATCCGGCTCCTTCAGCAGCACGTCCATGCCCTGATAATAGACCGCCAGAAACGACGGCAGATCATGAAACAGATACGCCGCCCGCATCTCGGCCACGTCCCGGTAAGGCAAGGCAACCTTGTTCCGCGCGGCCAGCGCGAACTTCAGTTCCGGCTCCAGCGTGCCCTCCAGATGCACATGCAACTCGCATTTCGGCAAAGCCTGGATAAAACTCTCGATGCTCATGGGGCCTCCATCGCTTCAACGATCATGGACTCGGCCTCGGCCATGCAATCGTCGTTCCGCAGGGCCGTGTGGAGTGCGGGCATTGTCGTGGAATAAGCAAAGAAAGATTCTTCTTTTCTGAAGAAAAGAAGCAAAAGACTTTTGGCGGGCTGTCGCGGACCGGGCGGGACGCACACGCATCCTTACTCGAATTCCATTTCGGCCGACAGGCTTCCCACCCGCACTACGCCGTCGATGTCGCTCAGACGCGCGATCAGATGCGAAACCGGCCGTTTGCCCTTCACCTGCAAGCTCAGAAAAACCAACCCCTTCGGCGGATCCTCGGTCTCGGATCCCTCCCGGTCGGCGCGGTCCTGGGCCTCTTCGGCACTCTCGCCGGCCGCCGCCTTGCGCTCAACGTCGACATGGTCGATCGCAAACCGAAGCTGCGTGCACGCGACAAGGATGTCACGCAGCAATCCCCTGCCGTCCCGGTAGCAGATGCGGATACGTGTGGATGTGCGTCTCTCCCGCGGCAGTTGCGCGACCAGGCGCGGGAAGACCAGCATGATGATGAAGTGGATGGCGGTCGTGGTGACCGCAAGCACCGGCAGGCCCGCCCCGCACGCCATCCCCAGGGCGGCGGTGAGCCACACGGAGGCCGCGGTCGTCAGGCCGCGCACCACGTCGCGGCGCATGAAGATCACACCGCCGCCGATGAACCCGATCCCGGATACGATCTGCGCCGCCACGCGGGAAGGATCCAGAACGACGCGCCCCGCGGCAAGCACATCCGTAAATCCATACTTGGAGACGAGCATGAACAGCGCCGCGGAAACCCCCACCAGCGTGTAGGTGCGCAACCCCGCGCTCTTCTGGCGGATTTCGCGCTCCAGCCCGACCAAGGCCGATAAGACGAACGCGAGGAGCAACTCCTCGAACTGAAGAAGCCCCTGCCCACCTGGATTGAAAAGCGTCGGCATAACCTGCATCCCGAAGCCGTACGCTGCCAGCGACTCCGCGACAGCGCGTCCAAAGTTTTTTGGTTCTTTTTTTCAAAAAAGAACACTCTTTCTTTACGTTGCGTTCGAGGCCCCATCTACAAGCGCATGGGTGTGGCGCGCGATGATCGCCTCCTCGTCGGTCGGCAGAACCCACACCTCCACGGCGCTCGCGTCACTGCTGATCCGCCCCGCACCGTGCGCGTTCCTCGCCGGGTCGCTCGCCACGCCCAGCCACGCAAGGCGCCGGCACACGTCAGCGCGCAACGCGGCATCGTGTTCACCGATGCCCGCCGTGAATACCAGCCCGTCCAGCCCGCCGAGAGCGGCCGTCAGGCGTGCCACTTCACCAGCCAGGCGATAGGTGAACAACTCGATCGCATCGCGCGCCGGCTGCATGGCACTTTCTGCCAATTCCCGCATATCCCCGCTGATACCGGATACGCCCAGCAGGCCTGCGTGGTGGTACAGCAGGTCTTCGAGGTCGTTGGGCGTCATGCCGCACGACTGCATGAGATACAGCACGGCCCCCGCATCCAGGCAGCCGGGCCGGGTCGCCATCATCAGCCCATCGAGGGTGGAAAACCCCATGGTCGTCTCGATGCTGCGGCCGCCGCGCATCGCGCATAGGCTGGCGCCGCTGCCCAGATGCGCGGCAATCACCCGCCCCTCCGCCAGGGCCGGTGCGATCGCGCGCAGCCGGTCCGCGATGAATTCATAAGAAAGCCCGTGGAACCCGTAGCGGCGCAACGCCGCATCGCCCAGCGCGCGGGGTATCGGCAGCCGGGTTGCAACCGGCGGCATCGTGCGGTGGAACGCGGTATCGAAGCAGCCCACTTGCGGCATTTCGGGGTGCGCGCGGGCGATGGCGTGAACGGCCGCGAGATTGCGGGCCTGGTGCAGCGGCGCCAGCTTGCCCAGCGCATCCAGCGCGGCTAGCACGCCGGCATCGATCAGGACAGGCTCGGCGAAGCGATCCCCGCCATGAACAATCCGATGTCCCACCGCATCGATCACATCCCCTTCCAGATGTGCGTTCAGCCAACGTAGCAGGGCATGCAGGACGGTTTCAAACGTGCCGCCGGCCAGAACCGGGGGCTCGGCACGGCGCACGCTGGATTGGGTGAGGCTAAACCGCGGCACCTGCCCAATCCCGTCTACAAGGCCGCGCAGAATGGTCTGCTCCGGGCCGCGATAGAGCGCGAATTTCACATTGCTCGATCCGGCGTTCAGCGTCAGGATAACGGGAGCCACGGCTGTATTCCTCAATGGTAGCCCATGTCGGCCAGTACTTTTCCCCGGAACACCCAGTAAGACCAGGCGGTGTAGAGCAGCACGGTCGGCAACAGAAACACGGTACCGGCGAGAAGGAACGCCTGGGTACGTGGTGAGGACGCCGCCTGCCACACGGTGTAATGGTGCGGCACGATCATCGGCCACAGGCTGATGGCAATCCCGGCATAGGACATCAGAAACAGGCCCACGGCACCCAGGAACGGCCAGGCTTGCGTTCGCCCCCGCAGCGCAAACCCGGTCAGGACGGCGATCAGCGCGGTTGCGATCGGCACCGGCATGAGCCAGGCGATGTTGGGCCAGGAAAACCAGCGATGCGCGATGCTGGCATCCAGGATCGGCGTGCAGATGCTCACGGCCGCGATGCAGGCGGCAACACCGGCCAGACAGACAATGCCCAATTGACGCATCTGGACCTGGAGCGGCCCTTGCGTTTTCATCACCAGCCAGCCGGCGCCGAGCAGTCCGTAGCCGAACACCAGCGCCACACCCGTCAGCACCGAGAACGGCGTGAAGCAGTCGAAGCTGCCGCCGACGAACACGCGGCCGTCAACCTTGAACCCCTGGATGAAGGCGCCGAGCAGCACGCCTTGCGCGAATGTGGCCAACACTGATCCGGTGAAAAATCCATGGTCCCAGAAACCGCGATGTGGCGTGTCCCGGAAGCGGAATTCGAAAGCCACGCCCCTGAAGACCAGCGACAACAGCATGATCAGCACAGGAAAGTAGACCGCCGGGATGATGATGGCGAACGCCAGCGGAAACGCCACCAGAAGGCCGACGCTGCCCAGGATCAGCCAGGTTTCGTTGCCGTCCCAAACGGGTGCGATGCTGTTCATCAGCAGGTTGCGCGAAGCCGTATCCGGCACAAACCGGTACAGGATGCCGACGCCGAGATCGAATCCATCCAGCACGACGTAGAGAAATACACCTGTCGCGAGGATCGCTGCCCAAATCGGAACAAAGAGCGGCGTCAGAGCGGCGATCATGGCATCAACTCCCGCGCGGTCACGCTGGAGAGGGCCGCAATCGGCAACGCTGGCCGGCCGCTCTGCACCGGCCCATCGGGAACCTGCGCCTGCGGACCCTGGCGGATGATCCGCCGCATGACGAAGAACCCGCTGGGAAAGATCACGGCATATACGGCCACGTAGCCGATCAGCGACAGCAGCACGTCGACGCCGGTCAGCGAGGGGGAGACGGATTGCGCGGTGCGCAGCAGGTTGAACACCGTCCAGGGCTGCCGGCCCACTTCAGTCACGGTCCATCCCGCGAGCACCGCGATAAAGCCGAGTGGGGCGCACCATTGGCATAGAACAAGAAAGATTGGCGAGCGGGCAAAGGCACCGCCGCGGCGCATCGCATTGCCGACGACCACCAGCGCCAGCATCACAAGCCCCACCGCCACCATGATCCTGAAACCGTAAAAGGGCGGTCCCACCGGCGGCCGGTCCGCCGGCTTCCAGTCCTTCAGGCCGCGGATTTGGCCGTTCCAGGAATGTGTCAGCAGCAGGCTGCCAAGATGGGGGATGGCGATCTCGTCGTGCATCACGCCGGCTTCATCGTCGGGGATGCCGAACAGGGTCAGCGGCGCCGGCGCGGCAGTGTCATAGCGGCCTTCGAGGGCTGCAAGCTTTGTCGGCTGGTATTGCATCGTATTCAGGCCATGCAGGTCGCCCAACACGATCTGCAGCGGCACCAGCACCAGCAGCAGCCACAGCGTCGCCGACATGATGGTGCGCCCTTCATCCACAAAGCGGCCGGCGCGCACCAGCCAGGCACCAATGCCCAGAACCACGAAACCCGTGGTGATATAGAAGGCCGTCACCGTATGGGCCAGCCGATACGGGAAGGAGGGATTGAAGATCACCTTCCACCAATCCGCCGGGAAATACCGTCCATCGACGATCTCATACCCGGCCGGCGTCTGCATCCAGCTATTGGCCGCCAATATCCAGAACGAAGAGGAAAGGGTGCCCAAGGCCACCGCGAAGGTCGCAAACAGATGCACCCAGCGCGGCACCAGTTTGCGGCCGAACAGCAGAACGCCCAGGAAGGTGGATTCCAGAAAGAACGCAGTCAGGCCCTCATAGGCGAGCAGCGGCGAGATGACATTGGCGGTCGCATCCGAAAACCGGCTCCAATTGGTGCCGAACTGGAACGGCATTACGATGCCGGAGACGACGCCCATGCCAAACGCGACGGAAAAGATCCTGATCCAGAACATCGAAATGCGGGTGTAGATGGCGCGCCCGGTGAAGAAGCCCATCGCTTCGGCGAAGGCGATATACGAGGCGAGGCCTACAGTGAAAGCGGGCAGCAGAATATGCAGCGCGACAACCCAGACGAATTGCATGCGCGAGAGGAAGAGCGGGTCGAGATGCATGGTTGCCCTCTTGAAAAGGAAGATGTTCTTTTTTGAAAAAAAGAACCAAAAAACTCTTGTCTCTTGAGATACGAGCGGTTCCGGGCGTGTCGGATCACGGGCAGGGGCAACGGCATAAAAGTTTCTTGCTTCTTTTTTTCAAAAAAGAAGCGCTTTCTTCAATACAAAACCGCCGTATCGCCCCCCCAGCGCCAATCCTGCACCGCCGGCATATCCACCCCATGCGCGTGGCAATATCGTGTGTGCTCGGTCAGCTTCTCGCGGATATATTGCTGCGCATACGCGGCGTGGGGGGCCAGAAGCGGCACGCGGGCGATCGCATCGGACATTAAATGGAAACGGTCCAGGCCGTTCAGCACCGCCATGTCGAATGGCGTGGTGGTTGTGCCCTCGTTCATGAAGCCGTGCACATGGAAGCGGGCGTGATTGCTGCGGTTGTAGATCAGGCGATGGATCAGCGCCGGATAGCCATGGAAGGCGAAGATCACAGGCTTGTCCGCGGTGAACAGCGCATCGAATTCCTCATCCGGCAGGCCATGCGGATGGTCATCCTTCGGCTGAAGCGTCATCAGATCCACAACGTTGACCACGCGCACAGCCAGCTTGGGGAATTGCCGGCGCAGCATATCCACTGCGGCCAGGCACTCCAAGGTCGGCACATCGCCGGCGCAGGCCATCACCAGGTCGGGCGCGCGCCCGGCATCGCTGCTGGCCCATTCCCAGATGCCCAACCCCGCTTCGCAATGCGTGATGGCCGCCTCCATACCGAGCCATTGCGGCTCCGGCTGCTTGCCGGCGACGATCACGTTGATCCGGTCCCAGCTTCGCAGGCAATGATCGGTGACCCAAAGCAGCGTGTTGGCGTCGGGCGGGAGATAAATACGCGCGATGTCGGCCTTCTGGTTGGCCACGTGATCCATGAAGCCGGGATCTTGGTGGCTGGACCCGTTATGGTCCTGGCGCCAGACATGCGAGGTGAGCAGATAATTCAGCGAGGCGACCGGCCGCCGCCAGGCAACGCAGCGGGCGGTCTTCAGCCATTTCGCGTGCTGATTCACCATCGAATCGACGAGATGGACGAAAGCCTCGTAGCAGGAGAACAGGCCGTGGCGGCCGGTGAGCAGATAGCCCTCCAGCCAGCCCTGGCAGATATGCTCGCTGAGGATTTCCATCACCCGGCCCTGCGGGCTCAGATGTTCGTCGTCGTCGGCGATCGTGGCTGAATCCCAGCTCCGCCCGGTGACCTCGAACAGCGCCTGCAGGCGGTTCGATGCGGTTTCGTCAGGACCCCAGACGCGAAAATTCCGCGTCTCCGCGTTGCGGCTCATCGTATCGCGCAGCAGCATGCCCATCACATGCGTCGCCTCGGCATCGTGGCGTCCGGGAAATTCCACGGCCACCGCATGGGCGGTGAAGTCGGGCATGCGCAGCGGCCGCATCAGCGCGCCGCCATTGGCGTGCGGGTTGGCGCCCATCCGTCGCTCGCCTAAAGGAGCAAGCGCGATGATGTCGGCGCGGGGGCGCCCGGCCTCGTCGAACAGTTCCCGCGGCCGGTAGCTCTGCATCCACGCTTCCAGTAGCGCGACATGCCCCGGCTTCTCCATATCGGCAATCGGGATCTGGTGTGATCGCCAGGATCCCTCGGTTTTCTTGCCATCGACGAATTTGGGCCCGGTCCAGCCTTTTGGGCTGCGCAGCACGATCATCGGCCAGCGTGGGCGCGTGGTCTCTCCGTCGAACCGCGCAGCGTCCTGGATGGCGCGGATCGCGGCGGCGGCCTGGTCCATGGCGGCCGCCATGGCCTGGTGCATCAGGGCTGGATCGTCGCCCTCCACGAAGATGGGGTCGTGCCCATAGCCGGTCATCAATGCCGTCAGCTCCGCGTGGGGGATGCGCGCCAGCACGGTGGGGTTGGCGATCTTCCAGCCATTGAGGTGCAGGATCGGCAGCACCGCGCCATCGGTCACCGGGTTGATGAACTTGTTGGCGTGCCAGGATGCCGCCAGTGGCCCGGTTTCCGCCTCGCCATCGCCCACCACGCAGGCCGCGATCAGCCCCGGATTGTCCAGTACGGCGCCATAGGCGTGGGCGAGCGAATAGCCCAATTCCCCGCCTTCATGGATGGAGCCGGGGGTGGTTGCCGCCGCATGGCTGGGGATGCCGCCTGGGAAGGAAAATTGCCGAAACAGCCGGCACATGCCCGCCTCATCGCGCGACACATCCGGGTAGGTCTCGCCATAGGTTCCCTCCAGCCAGGTGCTCGCCACCACGCCGGGGGCGCCATGGCCGGGGCCGGCGATGAACAGGATGCTCAGGTCCAGCGCCTTGATGATCCGGTTGAGGTGCAGATAAACGAAGTTCAGGCCGGGTACCGTGCCGAAATGGCCGAGCAGCCGCGGCTTTATGTGGGCCAGCGTCAGCGTCTCGCGCAGCAGCGGGTTGGCAAGCAAATATACCTGGCCGACGGAGAGATAGTTGGCCGCCCTCCACCAGGCATCCATGCTCTCCAGTTCGGCCGTCGTGAGGGGTGCGGCCCGCGGCGCGCAGGCCGTCTGAAGCGGCGTTGTGGTCGGCATCAGCCGGCATTCCGGGGGATCGGCCGCGCGGATTCCGGGGCGGACTTCGCGTAAGGATCTGATATCATGACGTGGCTCCTGCCGGCGAAGGGCGAGACAGCGTCGGGCCCAGCGCAGCGCCGTGGCCAGTGCCGTGGCGCGCTACGCGACCTTGATGAAGGCGTGTGGCTGCGGACATTACCGGCATTCGGCCGGCTCCAGTTCAACGCACGCCGGCGGCGCCGGGACGCGCTCGATAAGCGGCTAGCGACTATGCTTAAACGCAATCCCCGGCGGTGACCTCAGGGTGCCAAGCGGCTGCCATGCGGGTCTGAACCGCTAGCGTGTGTCATCAATTGCGCTCTGGCGGCCATTTGGCGCGTGTTTGTCATGCGCAAGCGCGCTCATCGCACGGGGCTCCGGTGCTCAAAAAACACAGGCCATCTGACTCGTCAGACGACAATTGATGACACGCCCCAGTCTTGAATTCACCAGTCCTGAATTCACGCGTCCTGAATTCACGACAGGGCCGCGAGCGCCGCCTCGAGATCGGCGATGGGGACCTCAAAGGCGCTGTCGCGATACATCGGCAACGGCTCACCGGCTACCGGACCGCGCACCTCTGCGTAACGCGCGCCCTTCGCCTGCATCAGCGCATAAAAAAATCGATCCGCAAACCGCGCCGGAGCCGCGGCAATCACATCCACCCCCTCATCGGCGTAGATGAGCCCGGAAAGGCTCGATCCCAGAATCGAGAAAATGCTTCGGGCCTGCGCAAAGACGCTTATTTGATCAGTAAAATTCAGATCGGCAATGTCCAGAATTGAATAATCCCTCGCGCGCAGGCACGCTTTGACCGCATCCGCATTGGCCATCTGACGCCGGTCGTTGTCGCCGCGCAGCAAAGCCACGCGCCGTATTTTTTCCGCCGATGCCGCATGCGGCAGACGCGCCGTCGCCTGCAACGTGGCCATGACCTGCGGATGCATCATCCGATCCGTCCACACGCCAGTCATCGCGAACAGCCGGGAAAAGCGATATAATTGCCCGCTCAGCGGCAAAATCCGCCCCATCGGCACGCCATAGGCGGCCAGCGATTCCCTAATCCGCATCGCGATCACCCCGGAGCGTTCGACGTCGATCGCCTCCTGCGGCAGGGCATAGAAGTAGCGGTTCGGGAAATGCCATTCGCACACGGCAATCTTGGGTAGCAACTCACCCAGCCAATGGCCCCAGGTACGACAGCCGAAGCGTGCGATCAGCATCACATCGCCATCTACCTCGTTTGGCTCGGGCAAGGCGCGTCGCGGCGGTAGGGTGCCACCCTGATCGGCACGCCAATGGGGCGGTATCTGCTCCTCCACCAGCGCATCGCCGACCGATAGCAGAAACTGTGCCTGGCCATGTACGAGCGCGCCGTCCGGCAGGGCCATGATCCGCACCGCCTCCGGGCGCCCGACGCGGGGGGCATAGGCGCCGCGCACCACATCGGCCATCTCCCGGTCCGCGTTGGTGTAAACCTGCACATGCGGCATGCTCACCGTCACCGCGGGGTAGATCGGCGCCTCCAATCGCGCCGCCTCGCTCAGACCAACGGGGCGCCAGGGCCGATCATTCATGGGCCAACCTTATTGTTTGGCGCCCCGCGAGACAAGCAGCCGCAGTGGCGGGGCGACCTGCCGCTTTTCACGCGAATGCCAGCCCCCGCACCGAGAGCGTCCCGCTGGCCGAGAGTTTCGCCTGGATCTTCTCGTAAAGCACGATATCCTCGCCGGTCATCTCGCTGATCAGCTTGCGATCCGCCTTGCTCGCCAGATCCGGCGTGAAGAGCGGCTTGGAAGGGTTCACGCGCTTGGCAGGTTCGTAGCCGAACTTCGCCGCACGCCAGTTGGAGTAGCGTGCTACATCGGTGATCTCGATATCCGTCACGATGATCGCATCCAGTGCGGACTCCGCCGTACCGCGGCCGAGATTGCCGCAGATCATGTTGGGCTTCGTCACCGCCGGCGTGCGCAGCAATTGCCCCCCCAGATCCGTCAGATACGCCGCCGAGGGCTCCGGCACGATATCGGTCAGCCCCAGTGCCGTCAGCCATCCCGTGGTATCGCCACGAGGCTTGCCCTGAAACTGCACCAGCCGCGTCAGGATGAACGAAATATAGGAATACAGGATGTCGTGCGGGTGCCGGATGGTGGTGAACACATCATCTTCGAAGCGGATCAGTTCCTTCTCCTGGTACCAGCGCAACGGCACATGGCCGGAGATGGCAATCGTATCCGAGAGGCCAACGCAGGCGGCGAATTCCTGCAAATGCTCGAACAGCATGGCCTTCTCGGTGGTTTCGGGCAGTGCGAGATGATGGTGCAGATACGGATAATGGCGCCGCAGCGTCACCAGCAGATCCGATCCCGCGCATTTCGGGATATGCACGAAGATCTTGCGCTTCTTCTCCGGGAACGCATCCAGTATGATTTCGCGGATGCGCGTTTGGAATTCACGCCCGCCCAGAGCGTTGGTCAGCGTGGCGCGCGCGTTGAAGTTCGGCCCGTCGGCCGCCACGCGACCGCGTTCCGGTGCGCGGCCCAGCGTGTTGAAATAAATCTGCCGCCGCGTGACCCCCTCATGCTGCATCCGGTTGAGAAGGGAGGGCAGGCCACGCTTGGGGTCGTAGAGCGCAAAGGCCTGAAGCATCTCGCGAACAGTGCGCGGGGCGGGAATCACCTGGTTCATAGGGGGGTCATGCCATTGTTGCCACGGCGGGGGATAGAGGAAGAAAGTGTTCTTTTTTGGATAAAAGAACCAAAAAACTTTTATCCGTTCGCCCTTCCCACTCTCCGACACCGCTGGCTCGGCGCATAGCTAAACAAACAAGAGTTTTTTGGTTCTTTTTTTCAAAAAAGAACACTTTCTTCCTTAACGCCCCTCGCTTACTGCTCCCCCCGTGATCACCGAAATCGTCCGCGAAGACCCCTCCGTTGTCCGCCTGCGCATGAGCGAGCGCCTGTGGGCGATCTTCGAGCGCCATCGCCTCTCGTTCGGGGACCGCAAGCGCGAGAACCTGCCGCTGATCGATTTCTACAAATCCGCCCGAATCGAGCAATACGCCGATTACACGAACGGCACCGCACTCTGTACCATTGGCGCCTTCAGCTACCAGATGGCCGGCGGTCTCACCGTCAACATGGGCCGCTATTGTTCGGTCGCCGACCACACGTCCATCATGGGCGAGCGCCATCCCGTGGAGCATGTCACCACCTCCACCTTCCCCTATCGTGCCCCACGCCCCTCCTTCCGCTGGGCCCGGGAGGATCTTCTCGGCGGCTCCGGCCAGATGATCACGCCGCGCATCCTCACAGCGGCGGTGCCGGTGCTGCAGCACGATGTATGGACAGGCAACCATGCGCTGTTGCAGCGCGGCATCATCCTGCACACCGGCTGCGTGGTAGGGGCCGGGTCCGTTGTCACCAAGGATGTGCCGCCCTACGCCATCGTCGGCGGCAATCCCGCCCGCGTCATCCGCATGCGCTTCCCCGACGCGATGATCGAACGCCTTCTCGCCAGCCGATGGTGGGAGTGTCATCCGAGCGTCGTGTTCGCTTGCGACATCACCGACCCCGGGCGTTTTCTGGACCAACTCGCCGCCCAGCGGGACAGTTTTGCCCCCTTTGCCCCCACTATCCTCACCTGGGATCGGGTGAGGGCCGAACTGGAAAGTGGCTAGCCCGCCGATTCCGCGAAAGCGGCACGCGGATGACGCTGACGTAAGTAGTTTCCGAGTCTGCCGCCCCCGCCAGGTCACGTTAGGGTGATGATCCCACTGACCTGTACCGTGAGGCTCCAGATGCCGAATTACCGACTCTATGATTTGGACACGGCCGGACACATCCTTTCAGCCGCCGATGCCGTCTGCGTTGATGATGCTGAGGCGTATGCCCTTGCGCGCACGCGCCTCGGCCCGGGTCAGCGCCGGGAGGTTTGGCGCAGCCGCGAGTTTCTGGGCGTGGTGACCGGGCCCCTCGGCGCCCATAATGGCGCCGGCGGGAATCTAACCTGGATCGCACGGGAATGTCCGCCGCAGGGGGGGCTGTTCAGGCCCGAACGGCCGCAGGATGGCGCGGGCGAGGCGCCCGAAAGCCCATAAGCCCGACATTGATCCGGGGGCGGAATTTTTTTCGGCTGCCTGCGTTCCTGGCAGCAGCGGACAAGGGTCGGGCCGGTATCGCAGGCGCCACAGTCTGTCTTCCCAGCATCATGCAGCCTGTGCGGGACACGCAATGGTGCGCCAAGAGGTGACACAAGGAGGCGCTTGTCCATGGCGGAGTATCGTATTGATCGTCTCGAAGCCGCAGGGCACATCCTCGCGTCGGCTGATGCCACCTGCGCAGCGATGCGGATGCTTACGCGCTGGCCTACACGCGGGCAGCGCCGGGGGCCGGACTGCGCGTGGGTGGCGGCCGTGTATTTTTGATGCGGTATGAGCGCGCGGGCGGGGCGAGGCGACATTTGACGTGGATCGCGGAGCGTCTGCCGGCGATGGGCTGCGGGGCGACGCATCCTCTCCTGGGACCCACGTGATGGCGCTGCGGAGATAGGTATATTCCGAGCGTTCTCCGGCGCGTGACGGCTGGGCTATGATCCGGGATTGGCGACGCCTGGAGATGCGCTATGCCGTTCTACCGGTTTTTGGGGATCGACGGGTCCCGTAGGATCATCTCCGCGACTGCCTCGTCGTGCGGCGGGGATATCGAGGCCTATGCGGTCGCGGTTCGCTTGCTGGCGTTTGAGGCTGGTATCGAGGTTTGGCGCGGCCGTGAGTGCCTGGGGATCATTGAGGCCGCGGCGGCCGAGCCGGGCTGGACTGGACCGCATCTACCCACACATCTGTGGGGTGCGGACGATCGGCGTGCCAGGCCGATTGTATTTCGGCAGGATTGCATCGGTGCCGCGCCCGCCCCACCTGCGAACGATTCAGCGCCGGGAGCTTGCCCGGCTTGAGCCGAGGACCGCCACGATATGCCCGATGTCTTNNGCCGTCATCACCGATCTGGTGAACAGCGCGCCATTGAGCGTGGGCCCGACCGAGGGTGATGATGATTGGAATAAGGACATTGGCGAACCGGAGGAGTTTGTGAACGTGAACAATCCGTTGAGCTCCCAGCCCTCGCTGGGCGAGGCAGTTCCCAATCCGATGGATCGTATGGGCGGCCGAAACAACGTTGTGTAAGGGCCAGGCGCAGGATACTCACCCTTCCAAAGGTTGGAGCCTGCCCTATGATTTTGCGCCGTCGTCTCATGCTGGGCCTGGGTGCAATGGCCGGCGCTGGCACGGGTGCCGCATGGGCGCCGGACCAGACCGCATTGCGGCGCTTTGTGAAACTGCGCGGCGCCCTGGATGACCGGCTGGTGATCGGCTGCGTGAGCGGGCGCTATGATGGCGTGGTGGAGGGCGTGGTGACACCGCTCTTCGGCGTCGTTTCGGCGGTATTCGCGCGCTATCGCCCACGGGGTGGTGGCTTCGATGTCGCCAGCTTCGAACAGGCCTATTTCACGGATCTGGCCTCGGGCAAGGCCTTGGAGCACTGGAAAAACCCCTATACCGGTGAGGTGGTCGCCGTCCCCGTGTATAGCCGGCCGCCGGTTCGGTTGTTCCTTGGCCCGGACCTTGTGTTCCGCAGTCCGGCGCCGGCGCCCAAGGGCGTGCATGTGCACCAATCCGCCCGCGGCCCGGAGATGATCGGCGAAGACATCGTTTTTGTCGAACAGGTGGATGTTTCGCTGGATGGCAGCCCGGGTCAGCTTCCGTTCGCCTATCGCGACAACACGGTATTGCGGGCCAAACTGCGCGATGTGGATCGGCCCGATACGCAAGCCACGCCGTGCGAGACCACCTTCGAGGCGACAGTGAGTTGGCGCCCGTGGCTGAAGATGGGCGCGCGCCCGGGGCATATGGAGGCTTTAGGTTATGGCGGGTTTGGCGGCACCATGGCGAGCCTGCCGCCTGCATGGGTGCAAGCGACAGCGCGTGTGAACCCCGGCCTGCTGGACCATCCGGAGCAGGCCGTTGCACCAGCCTGGCACACTGGCTAGCTGGCTTGACCTCGCCGGCAGCGTACCCAAACGGGCAAAAGTTTTTTGGTTNNTTTTTTAAAAAAATAACACTTCCTTTCAGAACCTTCGCGTGACCGTAAATCTGGCCATCAGCGGCTCAAGTGGGTGTTCATGAATACCGGCGCGGCCGTCCGGGTATGTGGCGATTTCCGATTCCAGGCGGTCCACGTACCAGAATTCGGCGGCGGCTGCGCGCGTGTTGAGCAGGTTGTAGATGCCTAAGCCGAAGGTCCAGGCTGGGGAGATGCGGTATTGCGCATCGAGGTTGAATTGGCCGAAGCCGTGGCCATTGACCTGGCCAAGCGCTGTGGGAGCGTTGGCGCAGGAGGTGGCGATGCCGGGGAAATCGTGCACGGCGGCGGCATTGACGCAGGGGCCGGAGGAGAGCGGGTAGTTGCCGAGATAGCGGAAATCCAGGCCGCCGCGCCACGGACCGAGATTGATCAGATAAAGGGCGGCGGAGCCGGTGTCGGCGGGGGCATCGGTGATGTATTCGCCGAGATGGCCGGTGCCATCGTCGAAATTCTGGGTGAAGCGGGTGTGGTTGGCGGAGAAGCTGGCGTAGAATTCGAGGTATTTGGCGATCTGCCAGGTGACGTTGGCTTCCAGACCGTAGCGCCGGCTGGGTGGCCCGGCGACATCCTGGCCGATATCGGGATCAATGATCGTTTCGGATTGCTGCCACAGATTATAGAGCGCGAGCGTGAAGGTGACGTTGGGGAATGGCGTTGAGCGCAGGCCGACTTCCTCGCCGATCTGGCGGGCGAGAAGTGGGGTGTGTGGCAGGCCGAGATCCACGGAGACATCCTGGTTGACGCCGCGCAGATCGGCGCTGTGAAAACCTTCCCCGGCGGAGGCGTAGAGTTCCAGATCGTGCACCGGATCGGTGATCAGGCTGCCCTTTGGTTGCAGCAGGGATTGCGATCTTGTGCCGCCATTGGTGTAGCCGGCGGTTTGATGAAGTTGCGCGTATTCATCGAAATCGGTGCCGTGTTGCGTATCGTCGCGCAGGGCCAGCACGGTGCGGATGCTCGGGGTCCAGTGGGTGGTGGCTTGCACGTAAAGGGCGCCGGCGAGAAGGTTCACGTGGTCGCGGTTGAAGTAGCTGGCGGGATCACCACTGGCTTGCGCGAAGGTGAGCGGAATCTGGCCTTCGCTCGGCAGGCGGCCGACGAGTAGCATGTCGTTGCGGATGAGGGTGCCGGCGGTTAATTCATTTTGTAAGCCGGCGATTCTGATGGGCAGCGAATAGGTGGTGGCGCCGCCGAGGATGTTGCGGTTTTCGAACTGATCCTCCTGGTCGCCGTGGATGGGATCCGCGAGGTAGTGGGTGAAGTCGTTGATCAAATGAAGCTGGTTGTAGATATAGAAGGTGCTGAGGGTGAGTGTGCCGGGGCCGGCATCCTGGTGGGCTTCGGATGAGAGGCTGAGGCGCACGGCGTGGCCGCCGTCGCTGGGGTCCAGCGTGCCGAAACGATCGGGGACGATGCCTTCGGTGATGGCGCGCAACGGGATGTCGGTGGTGTTGGTCCAGACCTGGTGGTAGCCCATGAAGGTGACGGTGAAGCCGGTTTCGTCATTGCCCTGACTGTAGCGCAGAACGCCGTTCTCCTTGCGGGCATCATCGGGTTTGACGAAGGGGCCATCATAGTGCTGCATCTCGATCGCTCCCAGCACGGTGCCGCTTCCGGCGTGTTGGGCGCCGGCAGCGAGCACGCGCTCGAAGCCGAGCGTGCCGGCGGTCAGCGAGATTTGGTCCGCACTGTCGTCGCGCAGGTTGATGCGGACCGAGCCCACGGTGCCGAAATCGCCGACATCTCCGTAATAGGGGCCTTTTGTGTAGGTCAGGCTGTCTTCCAATTCTGGGATAAGGAAGTTCAGATCGGTGTAGCCCTGGCCATGGGCGTGGGTGGGCTGGTTGATCGGCATGCCATCCACGTAGGTTTCCAGATCGGTGCCATGATCCAGATTGTAGCCGCGCATGAGATACTGGTTGGCCTTCCCCTCGCCGCTATGCAGCGTAACGATCAGGCCGGGCACGGTTTCCAGCAACTGGCCGGGGCGGTAGGCGGGGGTGAGTTGCAGTTCCGAATCGTCCACCACGCCCTCGCTGGCGGTAGAGGCGGTGCCGAGCAGATGCCGGCGCTGGGCGGTGACGAGGATTTTTTCAATGTCGGGCTTGGCGGGCTGCGCATGGGCGGGCGCCAGGAGCAGTAGCCAGGCCAGCAGGCAGCTTTGCCAACGCAGGTCTTGTGTCATGGTAAGAATAGAAAGGTCTTCTTTTCTAAAGAAAAGAAGCAAAAGACTTTTGACCGGCTGTCGCGGACTCGCCGGAAGCGTGTGCCTCCGAGGCGGGGGGCGGACCACCTTCCGCAAGCATGGTCACCGTGGATGGCGCTCCGCCTGCCGGCAAGTTTTACCATGTACGCTGCGTGCCGACGGCCCCTGTGCATTTTCGGCTGCGTGGCACGCGCGAATTGTCGGTGGAAGCGGACAGGCTTTGCCCGGGCGGGGCCCCCATGAAGTTTCCGGTTTGTCAGCTATCACCTCGTTGTGCCGGGGCTGACACGTCCATCACGTGCGGGAGCGGGACGTGTTCAACATCACCGCCGCGCGGATAAGGGTGGTCAGGGCGTCGGCGTTGATTGTTGCGCCCTCGGGGAAGTCGATAGCGCGCCTGGTGTTGCCATCGAGGCTGGAGTTGAAGAGGCGTGATGGGTCGGGCAGGGCGGCGCCTTTGGCGAAGGTGAGTTTTACGACTGTTTTGTAGGTTTCGCCGGTGCAGATGATGCCGTGGTGCGACCAGACGGGGACGCCGCGCCACTTCCATTCCTCGACGATCCCAGGGTCGGCTTGCCGGATCAGCACAAGAAGCTGGGACAGCATCTTGCCGCGCCAGTCGGCCAGTTCGGCGATCCGCGCGTCGATGAGCTCGGATGGTGATTTGTCGCCGGCTTGGGTGCTAATGTCCGCCTCCGCAACTATGGCCGCCGCCGCAGGCGTGACCGTGGTGGCCGCCGCCATCCGTGCCGCCGTGGTGATGGTGCGCGTGCTGATCGGCACCGCCATCCGAGATGGTTAGGGTCACCATTCCATCCTCGCCATTGGCAGTGGCGCGCCGGCGAACCGCGCGCACGCGGTGCAAGGCTGCATCCGCGGGGCGGGGCCAGAGATCGGCGGGCGGAGGCGCGCCCCATAGGGTTTCATACGCGACCCAGCTTCTCGCATCCAGAACGTCGCCGCCGATCCCTTCGATATGCTGCACAACGCGGCGGCAGACCGCGCGGCTGTAGCTTTCGTAGAGATCCGGCCGTTCGAGCAGCGTGTGCCAGAAGGCATCCACGTGTTGGCTGCCCATGCCGAGCAGGACGGGACTTGCGGCGGCGGCGGCGAACCAGCGGCGGAACTCCGCCTCTCGCCGCTGCGCATCGGCAAGCGGGATGCCGGCCTTCTCCGCCAGGGCTTCCGCGACGCCGGGCAAGGGGAAGGTGATGGCCTGCTCCAGGCTGGCGCCGGCGTGGTGCTGCGCCTTGAGCTGGAACGCGATGGTGACGCAGAGGAGGACCAGGAAGAACAAGATAGCGAACATTGGGTCACCGTGCCGCCGATCGTTCCGCAGTATGGCGATTTATGTGGGCGGTGCCTATATCGGCGGTGCCTACGGGACCGGCCGGCGGCCGAACTGGATCGATGATGAGCCGTGCCCAGCAGGACCGGCGTGCTGAGCCTTATCTCTTCCGTTCCGATCTTTTTTGGACAGATGGGTCGGGTGGGTCTTTCTGTTCCGGCAGGGCAACCCTCTCCGTGCGCACATGTGTAACCACAGATACGGCGGCGAGCGGGAGGGGGCCAGCCTATCGCATGCAGGCGAATTATCCGGGAACTTACGCGGCGCGTGGCTGGGGGACCTGGATTCGAACCAAGGCTTTCCGAGTCAGAGTCGGAAGTTCTACCGCTAAACTATCCCCCACCAGGGGACAAACCGCCCGGCGAGGCGCGCGCCTTACCATGGGGCACACGGCACGTGCAACTGGCGGGGGGGGCGGCGGGGCGCATTTCATCGGGCGCGGCATCACTCCCGGCTTGCACAGAGGCACCCAAGTGGTTGAGACTACCCCATTCCCGGACGGGAAGGTCCCGCCATATGGTTCATGTTGCTGCGCCGCACACCATTGCACCCCGCCGGCTACAGGCTGAAGCGGCCGCGTTCGCAGCACTCGATCTGGGGACGAATAACTGCCGCCTGCTGATTGGCGCGCCCACCGGGGACGGGTTTCGGGTGATCGACAGTTTTTCCCGCATCGTGCGCCTGGGTGAGGGGCTACAGAATTCCGGCATGTTGAGCGAGGTGGCGATGGAACGCACCATGGGGGCGCTGCATGCCTGCGCCAGCCGGCTGGGGCGGCGGCCACTGCGCGGGGTGCGGGCGATCGCCACGGAAGCCTGCCGGCGGGCGGCGAACGGCCCGGCCTTCCTCAAGCGCGTGCGGGCCGAGACGGGGCTGGCCTTCACCGTGATCAGCACGCGGGAGGAGGCGGAGCTGGCGCTGGAAAGCTGTACGCCCCTGCTGCGCGGGCCGGAGCGGCGGGCGCTGCTGTTCGATATCGGCGGCGGGTCCACCGAACTCGCCTGGGTGCGGCTGGGGCCAGGCGGGGCGCCGCAGTTGATCGGGTATGAGAGCCTTCCGGTGGGCGTGGTGACGCTGGCCGAGCGGTTCGGGCACCAGGGATTCAACCCAGATGGCTACCAGGCCATGGTGGACCATGTGCACGGGTTGCTGGCGCCGTTTGAGCGCATCCACTGTATCGAGCACGAGTTCCGGCTGGGCGGGGTGAAGATGCTGGGCACCAGCGGCACCGTGACCACGCTGGCCGGCGTGGCCCTGGGGCTGGAGCGGTATCGCCGGCCGATGGTGGATGGCCTGGTTCTCTCGGCCGCGGCGACTGACTCGGCGCTCGGGCTGCTGCGCGGCCTGGGGCGGGAGGGGCTGGACCGCCATCCTTGCGTGGGGCCGGACCGCGCGGACTTCGTGCTGCCCGGTTGCGCCATATTCGAAGGCATCCGCGGCATGTGGCCCGCACGCGAGGTGACCGTGGCCGACCGCGGGCTGCGCGAGGGGATGCTGCTCCGCATGATGCGCCGCCGCCCCACATTTGCCCACTATAGAACTTAAGGATAAAAGTCTTTTTGCTTCTTTTTCTTCAGAAAAAGACCCGCCTCGGCGCGGCAAACCACAAAAGTCTTCTTTCTTGAAAGAAAGAAGCAAAGAACTTTTACTCTGTTAGGTTTCGGGATGGCGGAGAAGAAGGGTACTGGGGCACGGGGGCTGGCGGTGACCCTGCGTACCGCCAAGAAGCGCACGCCGGGGCAGCAGAGATGGCTGAGCCGGCAGTTGAACGATCCCTATGTGACCGCGGCCAAGCAACAAGGGTTTCGATCGCGCGCGGCGTTCAAGCTGATGGAGCTGGATGACCGGTTCAAGCTGATCACCAAAGGCTGCCGCGTGCTGGATCTGGGGGCCGCGCCAGGCGGCTGGAGCCAGGTGGCACTGCTGCGCGGCGCTGGCCAGGTGGTGGGGGTGGATCTCCTGCCGATCGAGCCGATCCAGGGTGCAACCCTGATCCAGGGCGATTTCGAGGATCCGGAGATGCCGGCGCGGCTGATCGCGCTGCTCGGCGGGGCGCCAGATGTGGTGCTCTCCGACATGGCGCCCAACACTACGGGCCATGCCGCGACGGACCATATCCGCATCATGGGGCTAGCCGAACTGGCGCTGCATTTTGCCTGCGGCATCCTCGCACCGGGGGGAAGTTTCGTCGCCAAGGTGTTCCAGGGTGGATCGGAGCGCGAGATGCTGCTCCCGATGAAACAACGTTTTGCCAGCGTGAAGCACGCCAAGCCGCCGGCGAGCCGGAAGGAAAGTAGCGAGCTGTATGTGGTGGCTCAGCGGTTTCGGCCAGAGGCCGGCTGAGCCGAACGACCCAAGTGCAGGCGCTATCCGCAGGGCTTGGCCGCAACAAGCCGGGCGATCATGGCCTGGGCAGCGTCGGGGGCGCGTTCCTTGTCGCCGCTGATGAAATAGGCGAACACGTCGCGGGGTCTGGCGGGGCCGGGGGCGGCCAGAAGGGGCAGATCAGGCACGTTCTGGCCGGTGGCCCAGGCGCGGAGGCGTTTGGCCCAGGCGTTCAGGGCGTCGGTCGCATAGCCTTCGGGAGCGGCGGCTTCGTTGCGTTGGAGCCGGGCGTAGACGAAATCGGCCGTGAGATCGCCGTGCAGGGCGTGCCTGTCGGAATCGATGATGGCAAGGGCGACCTTGTGGCGGCGGGCGAGATCGATCCAGGCCGGATCGGCGAAGCTGGGGTGCCGGGCTTCAACGGCATGGCGCAGGGGGCGGCCCTCAATCCGGAGCGGCAGCAGGGCGAGGAAAGCCTCGAAGGCGGCCGGATCGAATGTCTTGGTGTGTGGAAATTGCCAGAGGATGGGGCCGAGCTTCTCGCCGAGCGCGGTAAGCCCGCTGCCGAGAAATTGCGCGATCGCGGGACCGGCCGCGGCAGGATCCCGGCCATAAGTGGTGGCCCTGTGCGCCTTCACGGCAAACACGAAATCCGCGGGCACGGCATCACGCCAAGCGGCAAAGCTCGCTTGGTCCTGGTGGCGGTAGAATGTGCCGTTGATCTCAAGAGAAGTAAGGCGGCTGGCGGCGTAGCCGAGTTCCTGCGCATGGGGCAGGGCGGGCGGGTAGAAGCTGAAGCGCCAGGGGGCGTAGGTCCACCCGCCGATGCCGATACGGATTTGGGGCATGGAACACCTTGAGCAGAGCNNTCAAAAAAGAACATCCTTCCTTTTTTTCCCCAACGAGCCTACCTAGCCCCGCCAAGGCAGTAAAAGGCAACGCCATGGCCCCGGAATCCGTCAACACCCGAATCACCGAAGCTCTTGCCTTCGATGACGTGCTGGTGGTGCCCGCCTATTCCCAAGTTCTGCCGGCGCGCACGGATACCCGCACACGGTTGACCCGCACCATCAAGCTGAACATCCCGCTGCTGGCGGCCGCGATGGACACCGTGACGGAGAGCGCGATGGCGATTGCCATGGCGCAGCAGGGCGGCATTGGGGTGATCCACAAGAATTTCACGATCGCCGAGCAGGTGGCGCAGGTGCGGTCGGTAAAGAAGTTCGAGTCTGGGATGGTGGTGAACCCCGTGACGATCCATCCGGACCAGACGCTGGCCGATGCGCGCGCGCTGATGGCCACCTGGCGGATCAGCGGCATTCCCGTGGTGGAGCATGGCGGCCGCCTGGTGGGCATCCTGACCAACCGCGATGTGCGGTTTGCCACCGACCCGAGCATCCCCGTCCGCGAATTGATGACGCGGGAGCAGCTCGTGACCGTCACGGGCAATCCGGGGGCCGATGAGGCGCGGCGGCTGCTGCACCATCACCGCATCGAAAAGCTGCTGGTGGTGGACGAGGATTTCCGCTGTGTCGGGCTGGTGACCGTGAAGGACATGGACAAGGCACAGGCGCACCCGCTGGCCAACAAGGATGAACTGGGACGGCTGCGCGTGGCGGCGGCAACCGGCGTGGGAGATGACGGCCACGCGCGGGCCGAGGCGCTGATCGCCGCCGGGGTGGATGTGATCGTGGTGGATACGGCGCATGGCCACAGCGCCGGTGTGCTGGCGCAGGTGGACCGGATCAAGCGGGTTTCCAACGCGGTGCAGGTGGTGGCCGGCAATGTGGCAACGCCCGAGGGGGCCGTGGCCCTGATCGAGGCCGGCGCCGATTGCGTGAAAATCGGCATCGGCCCGGGGAGCATCTGCACCACCCGCGTGGTGGCGGGTGTGGGTGTGCCGCAGTTTTCCGCGGTCATGGAAACGGCGGCGGCGTGCCGGGAGCGGGATATCCCCAGCATTGCCGATGGCGGCATCCGCACCAGCGGCGACATGGTGAAGGCGATCGGCGCCGGGGCGGAGGCGGTCATGGTGGGCAGTCTTCTTGCTGGCACGGATGAGGCGCCGGGCGAGGTGTTTTTGTATCAGGGCCGTTCCTACAAATCCTATCGCGGCATGGGCAGCATCAGTGCGATGAGCCGCGGCTCGGCGGACCGGTATTTCCAGCAGGAGATCACCGATAGTTTGAAACTGGTGCCGGAGGGGGTTGAGGGGCGTGTAGGGTATAAAGGCCCGATGTCGGCCGTGGTGCATCAGTTGGTGGGAGGCTTGCGGGCGGGGATGGGGTATACGGGTTCGGCCACGATTGCGGAGTTGCGGGAGAACACGCGGTTTCGGCGCATTACCGGGGCGGGGCTGCGGGAGAGCCATGTGCATGATGTGGCGATTACGCGGGAGGCGCCGAATTACCGGCAGGAGGGGTAGAAGGGAAGGCCTTTCTTATGCAGGGATTTGACATCTTTGCCCGGGGTGCCATTTTCTCAGTATGACCCAGTTCCGTAAAATTAGCCGGATAGATGGAAACGGCCGCCTCGTCCTGCCCGCCAGACAACGCAAGGCCCTGGGCCTGGAAGATGGCGGCGCCGTGGTGATGGACATCATCGATGGCCACCTCGTGGTTCAGCCAATGGACCAGGTACTGGCCGATATCCAGGCCCAGGTGCGCAAATATCTGGGCCCCGCCACAGGTCACGAGGTTGACGACTTCATCGCCGAACGGCGGGCGGAAGCGCGCCAGGAAGAAGCACGATATCCGAGCGATTAAGTCATGCCCAAGATGCTCGACTCCTCAGCACTGCTGGCCTTCTGCCTGGGGGAGACCGGCGCGGCCCACGTGGCGTCCTGCCTAAAAGCCGGAGCCAGCGCCTGCACGGTGAACCTCTCCGAAGCGATCGCCGTGCTGGTGCGCAAGGGCATGCCCGCCGAGGAGGCAACGCGCGCCATCAGCAGACTACCCCTCGAACCTGTTGATTTTGATGTCAACCTGGCAGCCATCGCGGGTGAAATGATCGCCATGACAAAAATCGCCGGCCTTTCCCTCGGGGATCGCGCGTGCCTCGCCGCCGCGCGGCACAGCGGCGATACGGCCGTCACCGCCGATCGCGTATGGCAGACGCTCGCAGCCACAATCGGGGTCACCGTGGAAGTGATCAGATAGGCGGGATGGTTGGGAAGAATCCTGGCATACCGATGCGTAAGAAGAAGATGTTCTTTTTTGAAAAAAAGAACCAAAAAACTTTTCACTGTTTGGCCTTGTCATGACTCCCAGCGCACGACTTTTGGCGGCCATCGAACTGATCGAGGAGATCGAGGCCACGAACGGCCGGCCAGCGGATGCGGTGGCCAACAGCTTCTTTCGGGAACGGCGGTTTATCGGCTCAGGAGACCGGCGGGCGGTTTCCGATCGCGCGTGGGGCGTGCTGCGGGCGCGGCGGCGGCTGGCCTGGTGGCTGGAAAGGGCAGGGGCGGCAGCCTCGCCACGGCTGCTGGTGGCGGCCTCGCTGCTGCTGGAGGGATGGGCCTTCTCCGGCGTGGAACAGGGGTTTTCGGGCGGGCAGTTCGCCCCGGCTCCCCTCGCAACGCCTGAAAAAAACGTACTTCGGCCCCTGGAAGGCCACACGATCGACCATCCACAGATGCCCGAACCCGTGCGCCTGGAAATCCCGGACTGGATACTGCCCGCGCTGGCCGAACGCTTCGGCGGCGACCTGCACGCCGAGATGGACGCCATGGCGGAACCCGCCCCGCTGGACCTGCGCGTGAACCTGCTGAAAGCGACGCGGCCGGAAGCGCAGGCGGCGCTGGCCGGCGAAGGGATCGAGGCTCATCCGACACCGCTCTCGCCCTGGGGCCTGCGGATCGCCCATCGCCGCGCCGTGACATCGGGTGCCGCGTTCCAGACCGGGGCGGTGGAGATCCAGGATGAGGGCAGCCAGCTTGTGGCCGCACTCGTTGGCGCGGCGCCCGGCATGCGGGTGGCGGATTGGTGCGCCGGCGCCGGTGGCAAGACGCTGGCAATCGCCATGGCGATGGAAAACCGTGGCCATATCGTGGCCTGCGACGTGAACGAAAAGCGCCTGGAAGGGGCGGTCAAACGCCTCCGCCGGGCGGGCATCCATAACGTGGAACGGCATCTGACCACGGAGGGGGACAAATGGGCCAAACGCCGGGCGCAAACTTTCGATCGCGTTCTGGTTGACGCACCCTGCACCGGCACGGGAACATGGCGCCGCAACCCCGATGGACGCCTGCGCTTGTCCGAAAGCGACCTTGCCGAGCTGGTGCCCAAACAGGCCCGCATCCTTGATGCGGCAGAACGGCTCGTGCGGCCCGGCGGCAGGCTGGTCTATGCCACATGTTCGCT
The DNA here is from genome assembly GCA_003133065.1 of Acetobacteraceae bacterium. Classification (GTDB taxonomy): domain Bacteria; phylum Pseudomonadota; class Alphaproteobacteria; order Acetobacterales; family Acetobacteraceae; genus BOG-908. The sequence continues at coordinate 5,276 of PKZM01000106.1, read as the reverse complement.
GCTGCCGGCGGAGAACGAGCGGCAGATCGAGGCTTTCCTCGGGCGCCATGGGGAATTCCGGGTGATCCCGCTCTCCCAGGCCTGGGATCTGCCCGCAGCACAGCCCTGCGTGGACCCTTATCTGTCGCTGACACCGCGCGGCCACGGCACGGATGGGTTTTTTGGCGCCATCCTGGAGCGCCAGCCGGGCCAGCCCCTGGCATGATCACCGTGCGCCGCGCGGAGATGGCCGACGCCACCGCCATCGGCGCGGTACATGTGGCTGCCTGGCGCAGCGCCTATCCGGGGATCCTGCCGGATGCGTATCTCGCCAAGCTTTCGCCCACGCGGCTGGCAATGCATTACCGCGCGGCGATCACGTCCGGCTCCACGGTGATGGTGGCGACCGCGCGCGGGCAGGGGCCGCGGATTGTGGGCTTTACCACCGCCGGCGCCCCCCGCACGCCCGGCCTGGGCGATGCGGAGATCGAGACGCTTTATGTGCTGGACGATTTCCGCGACCAGGGTGCCGGCCGGCGCATGATGCGCGCGGCGGCGGCGGCGCTGATGGCGCGGGGTTGCCGATCGGTTTTCGTGTGGGTGCTGCGGGATAATCCCAGCCGCTGGTTTTACCGGCATTTGGGCGGCAAGCCGGCCGCGGAGGGGGAGACGCGGCTGGCCGGCGTGGCACTGCCGCAGGTGGCCTATAGCTGGGACCCGATCGACCGGCTGCTGGCGGCGGAGGCGACGAAGTAGGAAGGCCTACTTTTCTGAAGAAAAGAAGCAAAAGACTTTCACCTGTTTACGCGCACCTCGCCGGCAGCCGCGCGCAAAGGGATAAAAGTTTTTTGGTTCTTTTTTTCAAAAAAGAACATCCTTTCTTCCTTCACACGTGAAAACTCTCCCCGCACCCGCAACGCCCCTTTTCGTTCGGGTTGGTAAACGTGAAGCCCGCCGTGAGGGTTGTCTGTTCGTATTCCATGGTGGTGCCGATAAGAAACAGGCTCGCCTTGCGATCGACGAGCACGGTGAGGTCGCGGTCGCGGACGATTTCGTCGCCCGGGCCGGGTTGCTCGACCCAGCTCATGTCGTAGGCCAGGCCGGAGCAGCCTTTGGTGTTGACGCTGATGCGCAGCAGGCGGCCTTCGCCTTTTTCATAGAGGGCGCGCAGGCGGGCGGCGGCGGAGTCCGAGAGGGTGAGCAAGGGTGGCAGGGCACGGCGCGGGCGGGTGGGTGGGGTTGAGAGGGTTTGGTCCATGGTTGGTAACCTCATCTAGAACATGTTCAGGGCGAGGCGGGCTTCGTCGGTCATGCGGCTGGGGTCCCAGGGCGGATCCCAGACGGTTTCCACGTCGGCGGCGGTGACGCCGGGGACGGCCAGGATGGCGTCGCGCACTTGCACGGGCAGTTCCTGGGCGCTGGGGCAGCCGGGGGCGGTGAGGGTCATTTCCACCTTCACGGCGCCGTTCTCGGCGATCTCCACGGCGTAGATCAGCCCGAGTTCGTAGATATTCACGGGGATTTCCGGATCGTAGATGGTGGCGATCGCGTCCAGCAGCGCGGTTTCGCTGGGGCGCGCCACAACTTCGCCATCGGGCGACCAGCTCCCTGCGACCTCGGCCGCCTGCATTTCCGGCTCACTCATGCTGTGCCTCCTGGGCGCCATCGAGGGCGGCGATCAGTGCCGCCCATGGCAGGGTCGCGCATTTGACGCGCGAGGGGTATTCGCAAACGCCCGAGAGCGGGCGGAGCATTTCGATCGCGGGTGTGGCCGAATGGGTGGCCCCGGTGCGCGCCATATCGCGGAAATCGCTGGCGAGCGCGCGGATGTCCGCGTCCGGCAGGCCGCGCACGGCTTCGGCCATCAGATCGGCGGAGGCCAGGCTGATGGCGCAGCCGCGGGCCTGGAAGGCGGCTTCGGCCACGCGTGCGTCGGGGGTGCGGCGGATGCGCACTTCCACCTGGTCGCCGCACATGGGGTTGTCGCCACGGGCGGCGGCGTCGAAAGGATCGAGTATGTGCATGTGGCGCGGGTTGCGGGCGCGATCAAGGATCACGTCCTGATAGAGGTCGCGGACATCATCGAAACTGCTCACTGGAAGAAGCTCCGCACGCGGACCAGCGTGGCGGCGAGGAAGTCGATTTCTTCGGGCGTGGTGTAGATGCCGAAGCTGGCGCGCGCGGTGCTGGAGAGACCCAGCCGGCGCATCAGCGGTTCCGCGCAATGCTGGCCGGCGCGCACGGCGATGCCGTTGCGGTCCAGCAGGGTGGCCACATCATGCGCGTGCGCGCCGTCCATGGTGAAGGAGATGACGCCGCCACGATCCTGGGCGCGGCCGATGATGGTGAGGCCGTCTATTTCGGAGAGTTTGGCGATGGCGTGATCGGTGAGGGCGGATTCATGGGCGGATATCGCATCCATGCCGACGGCGTTCACGTAATCGATGGCGGCGCCCAGGCCAATTGCCTCCAGGATCGCAGGCGTCCCGGCCTCGAATTTATGCGGCACCTCGGCCCAGGTGGAGCGCTCGAAGCTGACGCTGCCGATCATGTCGCCGCCGCCCATGAACGGGGGCATGGCATCCAACAGCGCGCGCCTGGCCCAGAGCACGCCGATGCCGGTGGGGCCATAGAGCTTGTGGCCGGTGAACACATAGAAATCCGCCCCCAAAGCCTGCACGTCCACGGCGCGGTGCACAACCGCCTGGCTGCCATCCACCAGCAACTGGGCGCCGGCGGCGTGGGTGAGGGCGGCGATGCGCTGGATGGGCAGATAGGTGCCGAGCACGTTGGACATGTGGGTGACGGCGACGAGGCCGACGCGGCCATCTTCAAGACACTTGGCGAAACCCTCCATGTCCAGCTCGCCGGCATCGGTGATGGGGGCGACGCGGAGTTCCACGCCATGCGCGTCGCGCAGCATCTGCCAGGGCACGATATTGGCGTGGTGCTCCATGGCGGTGATCAGCACCGCCTGGCCAGGTTTGAGGATCCCCCGCCCGTAGCTGTGGGCGACGAGATTGATGCTTTCGGTCGTGTTGCGCGTGAAGACGATTTCCGCGCGGGAGGGGGCGTTGATCAGGGCAGCCACCTTGTCGCGAACGCCCTCATAGGCGTCCGAGGTGCGCTCGCTCATCCAATGCAGGCCGCGATGCACGTTGGCGTATTGCGTTTCCATCGCGCTCGTCATCGCGGCGATCACCGCGCGGGGCTTTTGCGCGGAGGCGGCGGAATCCAGAAACACCAGTTGTTTGCCGTGCACCATTTGCGACAGGATCGGGAAATCCTCGCGTATCCGCGCGACATCGAAGGGCGCGCGTTCCCGCGCGGCATCAAAAGGCGGGCGGATTTTGGTTTCCGCGTTCATGCCGGCACCGCCCACCAGGCATCGATCACATCATCCAGCATGCGCCGGGCGCGCTCGTCGGTGACCATGTCCAGCGCTTCGCCCAGGAAGGCGCGCACCAGCAAGGCCTTTGCCTCGGCGTTGGGGATGCCGCGGCTGACAAGATAGAACATCTGGTCGGCGTCCAGCTCGCCCACGGTCGCGCCGTGGCTGCATTTCACGTCATCGGCGAAAATTTCCAGCTGCGGCTTGCAATCGATTTCCGCATCGGGGGAGAGCAGCAGCGCCTGGTTCATCTGGTAACCATCGGTTTTCTGCGCGGCGCGGGCGACCTCGATCTTGCCCTGGAATACGCCGCGGGCGTGGCCGGCCAGCACGTGCTTCACCGTCTGGCGGGATGCGCAGCCCGGCGCTTCGTGACGCACCACGGTGGTGAAATCGCTGTGCTGTGTGCCACGCAGCAATTGCGCGGCGTTGATGGCAACGTGGCCGCCAGCACCATGCAGGCGGGCATGCACCTCCGTGCGGGCAAGGTGGGCGCCCGTGGAGAGGGTGAAGCTGTCGTAGGAAGCGGCTTGCCCGACATCGGCGTAGATCGTCGCCAAATGATAGGCCGCCTTCCCCTCGTTCTGCAGGCGCACATGGGTAAGCTGTGCACCGGCGCCCAGCACGATCTCCATCACCGGGTTGTGCAGATACTCGCCGTGGCCGCGTGCGATTTCGATGATCGTGGCACGCGCGCCGGCAGCAAGGCGAATGGCGTGGCGGGGATGAAAGGCGGTGGCAGTGCCGTGCAGATCCCGCCCCAGGCTGACCAGCAGCATGGCACCGGCATCCACGCCGGCCTCCACATCGATGATGGCGCCGTCTTCCGCCAGCATCGTGTTCAGCGCCACCAGGCGTTCATGATCGGGCCGCGCCAGCGTGCCGAAATCGGCGCGGTGGGCGAAGGAGGCAACGCGGGCTTTTTCCGGCAGCACCGATTCCGCGGCGCTGAAGCGGCCTTGCGCGAAGACCAGCCGCGGCAGTCCTTCAAAGCCGGAAAAATCGTCGTCCCATCCGAAACCGCCCGTATCGGTCAGCGCCTCGTGAAAGCGCGCCTCGGAGAGTTTCACGAGGCTGGTATAGCGCCAGGCTTCGTCGCGCGTGGTGGGCAAACCCAGCGTGCGCAGGATGTCGGCCGCGCCGCGCCGCAGGCCCGCGCTGCCAGGCAGGCGGTTCGTGAGCCCCTGATAGCGGGAGAGGAAGAATTCGGCCGAGGCGGCGGCCGGCGGGGGCAGCACGGCGGTGGTCATGCCGCCTCCGCGATCACCTGCGCGTAGCCCTGGGCTTCCAGCGCGCGCGCCAGATCCGCACCGCCGCTGCGCACGATCCGGCCATGCGCCAGCACATGCACGGCATCGGGCACGATATGGTCCAGCAGGCGCTGGTGATGCGTGATCACGAGCGCGGAAAAGCCAGGCGCCCGCAGGGCGTTGACGCCCTCACCCACGATCTTCAGCGCGTCGATATCGAGGCCGCTATCGGTTTCGTCCAGGATGGCGAGTTTGGGCCGCAGCATCGTCATTTGCAGCACCTCGTTGCGCTTTTTCTCGCCGCCGGAGAAGCCCACGTTCACGTTGCGGCGGAGCATGTCATCCGGCATTTGCAGGCGCTTTGCTTCGGCGCGGGCCAGCTTGAGGAATTGTGCGGCATCCAGTTCCTCCTCGCCGCGGGCGCGGCGCACGGCGTTCAGCGCGGTGCGCAGAAAATTGGCGTTGCCGACGCCGGGAAGTTCTACGGGCGACTGGAAGGCGAGGAACAGGCCGGCCTGGGCGCGCGCTTCCGGCGCCATGGCGAGCAGATCCTGCCCATCGAAGGTAACGCTTCCGCCTGTGACAGTGTAGTCCGCGCGGCCGGAGAGCACGTAGGAGAGCGTGGATTTGCCGGAGCCGTTCGGGCCCATGATGGC
>PKZM01000062.1:13685-15556 GCA_003133065.1 Acetobacteraceae bacterium | reverse complement strand
GCGGCGAGGTGGCGGGCGGTGGTGGCGGGGTCGTCCTGGTGGGGGAAGGGGCCGGCGCCGGGGATGGTGACAACCCGGATTTGGGGGATCAGGCGTTCGGCGGTGGGCACGTATTTGAGGTAGAAGGAATTGCTGCCGTTGAGCAGCAGGACGGGCTGGCTGAGGCGGGGCAGGTAATCCTGCATGCCCATGCGGCCGACCCCACGCTCGCTGGGGCGGAGCCACAGGCCGCAGGCGGCGCGGCTGAGATTGTTTTCGGCCAGCACGGCATCGCTGATGGGGCCGAGCCGGGCGAGGCTGAGGGCGGGGCGGGGTAGCGGGGTGCCATCCGGCGCGAAGGCATCCGGCGGCTGGGCGGCGTCGGTTGCGGCGATGTCGGGCAGGGACATGCGGGCGGCCAGGCTGACGCCGACGAGGGCGAGGCGGGTGACGAGAGGCGGCCAGAGGGCGGCGATGGCGATGGCGATGCAGCCGCCGAGCGAGTTGCCGGCGATGGCGCAACGATCGACCCCGAGGTGGTCCAGCCCGGCGATGATGGCGGCGGCGGATTCCGGCACGGTGTGCAGATAGGCGGGGGGGCCGTGCATGCGCGAGCCGCCATGGCCGGGCGGATCCATGGCGATGACGCGGTGCGTGGCGGCGAGATGGGCGGCGACGTGGCGCCAATCCGCGATCCAGCCGCCGAGCTTGGGCAGCAGAAGAATGGGCGGGCCGCTGCCACATTCCGCATAGCGCAGCGGGCAGAGGCTGGATGGCAGGGTGCCGGTGGCGGTCCAGGGACCTTGCAGCCCGGTCATGGCGCGGCGGCGGCGTGCGGTTTCATCAAAGCGCTGCCGCGCAGCGGCGTGCGGCATCCTGGCGGAGTTCATCGGCGAACAAGGCGATATCATGCATATGCAGGCTGCCGTTGGGGAGGGCTTGCAGGTGGGCGGCGCGGTCGGGGGGGATCCACAGGGCGCCGTTGCGGGCGGTGATGCCGTCGGATTCGGGGAGATCGGCGGTGAAGGTGAGCGGGTTGATGCAGAGGGGGGCGCCGGGGGGTGATGCGCCGAGCCAGGCCGCATCCCGCGCGGCGGTGCGCTGGAGGAATTGGGTGGTGTCCGCGCCGGCCAGAAAACTGTTCCAACTGATCAGGCAGCCGGTTTGGGTGGGGTGGGTGCAGGGCCGTATGTGGCGGAAGCGGGTGGGGAAGAGCGCCTGGCTGAAGCCGATGCCGATGGCGTAGGCGGCGACGAGTTTGGTGTGCAGGCCTGCGGGTTCGATGATGTCCGAGATCAGGCGGGCGGCGTGCAGGGCGCCCTGGCTGTGGCCGAACAGGATGAAGTTGCGGCCATGATGGTGGTGGGCGAGGTAGTGGGCGAAGGCGGCGGCGACATCGGCATAGGCGAGATCGTAGGCGGCATCGGCAGCCGGGCCTGGCTGGCGGTAGGCGCGGGCGGTGGCCTGGCGGTAGCGGGGGATGAACAGGCGGGTGAAGGGCGCGAACAGGCCGGCCTGGGGCAGGATGGCGGTGTGCCAGGTGTGGGCATCGGTGGCCGCGTCGGGTCCGGGCTGGTTCCAGGCATCGCTGATGAGGGTGGTGGGGTGGATGTAGAACAGGTCGGCCAAAGCGGGGCCGGTGGTGGGGGGTGGGGTGAACCAGGATGCTTGGGGGTTGGGCATCAGCGAATGGCGCGCGTTGTTGCCGGCCTATCGTATCGCCGGCGAGGGCGAACCGACAAAAGTTTTTTGCTTCTTTTTTTCAAAAAAGAAGTGCTTTCTTACTTCGTTTTCGCCGCCGGAATATGCGTCTCGTGATTCTGCATGTACCAATCTGCGATTTCCTCCCGCGTCGGCCACCACACATCGGGTTTTGACTGCGCGTGCAGGAT
>PKZM01000062.1:0-13664 GCA_003133065.1 Acetobacteraceae bacterium | reverse complement strand
CGGGTGATGAAGGTGAAATCGTTGATCTCGTTGGAATAGGGCACGGCGACGATGGGGCCGTGCGGGGTGCGCAGCATGTAGGGCTGGTCATCGTTGAGCAGGTCGCAATAGAAGATGCAGCCTTGTTCGGCCAGGATGTCGGCGGTTTGCAATGTGCCGCGCAGGCTTGAGGAGAGCCAGCCGCGGGCGGGGCGGCCGGTTTCCGCCTGGAATTTTGCCAGCGTGCGCAGGATGATGTCGCGTTCCTGATCGGGGTGTTTGGCGAAGTTGGTGAGCAGCTCGCCTTGTTCCCAGTTATGCGCGAGCAGTTCCCAGCCGCGGTCCAGGCAGGCATCGACCATGGGGCGGCGGCGATCGAAGGTGACGGCGTTGGTGGTGCAGGAGGCGCGGGCGCCGAGTTCATCGAACAATTCGTAGAGCCGCCAGATGCCGACGCGCTGGCCGTATTCGCGCCAGGTGTAGTTGGGAAAGTCTGGTGTGTCGCCGGGCAGGATATCGGGCAGGATGGCGGGGCCGCCGGCGTAATAGGGTTTTTCGGTGGGTTTGGTGAGGTCCCAGGTTTCCAGGTTGAAGGTGAGGATGACGGCGATGCGTGCACCGCCGGGCCAGCGCAGGGGAAGGCGGTGCGGGATCGGGACGTAGTCGTATTCCATGGGTCGCCGGTCCTTGTGTCGGGGCTGGGCTGGGCATGCAGACTGCATGCGAATGGCGTGTATCGCCACGGGGTGGGGAGATTTTTCTCGCCTGCCGAACAGATCTGGTTGTAGGCTCGGGTGTTGGAGGTGGGCGCGATGGCGGTGGGCGAGGCGGGGAGCGATGGCGGAATCCGCGCGATCGGGCGCGGGTTGAAGGTGCTGCAGGCGATCAACCATCATCGTTCATTGAGCATGACAGCGATTGCGGCGCTGTGCGAGCTGCCCTACCCGACGGCGTGCCGGATTGTGGATACGCTGATCGCCGAGCAGATGATCGAGCGGGAGCAGACCCGCAAGCATTACCGGCCGACGGCGCTGGTGCGCACGTTGAGCGCGGGATACCAGCCGGATGACGAGCTGGCGGTGGCGTGCCGGCCGCATATAGAGCGGCTGACGCGGGATTTGCGTTGGCCGATCAGCGTTTGCACGCGGGTTGGCATGTCGATGATGATCCGTGAGTCGACCCATGCGATCGCGCCGTACACGCTGAGCCTGTATCATCCCGGCTATACGATGCCGATCCTGGGATCTTCCAGCGGCAAGGTGCAACTGGCGTTCAGCAGCCTGGCTGATCAGCAGGCGGTGCTGGCACCGCTGCGTGCCCGCAACGATGCCGCGGGCGCGCGCCTGGTGAGCCGGCTGGAGGCGGAATTTGGTGCCGTGCGGGCGCAGGGTTTTGCGAGTTTCGATCGGATTCGGCATACCGCCAATCCTGGGAAGACATCGGCGATTTCGGTGCCGGTGCTGATCGATGGGCTTTGCCAGGGGACGGTGACGCTGGCGTTTTTTTCATCGTCGATGAATTTGGCGGATGCGGTGAAGGCGTATCTGGCGCCGTTGAAGCGGGCGGCGGTGGCCATTGGGGGGGATCTGGCGCGGTTGAGGGGGTAGGAAGGAAGGTCTTCTTTTTTGAAAAAAAGAAGCAAAAAACTTTTGATTGTTTGCGTATACCTCGCCGGCAGCGCGCGCCAAGGGACAAAAGTTTTTTGGTTCTTTTTTTCAAAAAAGAACATCTTCCTTTCTTATGCTATGGCCTTCTCCATCTGCAAACTATTATACATCGATTGCTGCAACAGATAATTCCGCCGCGCCGCATCGTTTGCGAGGACGGCCTGCATTTGCAGTTGGCCGAGGCGCTGGGCTTCCTCCGTGCCGGCTTCGATGAAGTGTTTGTTGCGGATGGTTTGGCGCTGAACGAAATCGGTCATGACGGCGCGGCGCTGGCGGTTGTAGCGGTCCAGAAGAGGGTCGGGGTCGGCATTTTCCTTGAGGATGGCGGTGAGTTTGTCGACAAGGTTGAGGGCGTCGTGGATGCCGCAATTCATGCCGAGGCCGCCGAGCGGGTTGTTGAGGTGGGCGGCGTCGCCCACCAGCAGGATGCGGCCGGCGCGGAAGGTTTGGGCCACGCGCTGGTGGACGCGGTAGACGGTGCGATGGGAGGTTTCGGCTTGTAGACCGTCGGCGCCGAAGAGACCGCCGAAGACGGCCTGTTTTTTCTCGTCGGACCGCAGATAGATGTCGCTGTCGGTCTCCAGCGCCGGCACCAGGATGCGCCACAGCGAGGGCACGCGCAGCAGCACGCACCATTCCGCGGCATCGGCCACGTAATTCACGTAGGCGAGGTTGTGGAAATAGGCCTCGATGGCGAGATGGGTTGTCAGCGTGAGGAATTTTTCCGGCCAGGTGAAGCCGTCGAAGGTGATGCCGAGCCATTTGCGGATGAGCGAATTGGCGCCGTCGGCGGCGATCAGGTAGTCGGCCTGCACTTCGGTGATGCTGTGTGGGCCTTCCAGGGATACGACGACGCCACTGGAGGCTTGGGAAAAATGGATGGCGCGGTGGTTGTAGAGAAGTTCGGCGTGCGGATGGGCTTCAAGCCGGGCGCAGATCAGGCGCGAGAGTTTCCATTGTTCGCATTGCAGGCGGTAGGGGTATTTCAAGACGTCGCTCACTTCGGTGAGATCGAACTCCATGATCTCCCCGCTGCGGCGGTTGCGATATTGGTAGACCGGCGCGCGCAGGCCCAAGGGATCGATGGCGCTGAGCAGGCCGAGATCGTCGAGCATTTCGAGCGTGGGGGGATGGAAGGTGGAGGCGCGCATATCCTCCGGGCAATCGGGCTGGGCTTCGGCGAGAAGAACGTCGATGCCGCGCTGGGCGAGGGCGTAGGCGGCGATTGTGCCGGTGGGGCCGGCCCCGGCGATAATGACCTGAGTGCGTTTCATGTTCGTGGTGCCTGCAGGGGCGCACGCCGCGGGCGGCGATGCGCTCAGGTTGGGGCGGGTATTGCTTGCCCGGCCAGCGCGGCCAGGACCGTGGCGATCAGCTTGTCGCGTTTCGCGTTCAGCGCTTTTTCCATATCGGGCGATGGCACGAAGCGGTCGATCGCGCCGGCGGCATCGATGCCGTGTTCGGCGAGGATGGCTTCCAGCACGGCCAGGCGGTCGGTAAGGATCCACACCTCGCCGGTCAGCGCGAGGAGGGCTTCGCCCAACTGATCGATCTGGTTGGGGCCGAGAGCGCTTCGTGCGGCGGGGTCGCCGGCGACCGCGTATTCGGCGTGGCGCGTCATGCCGGTTTGCGGCCTTGGATGAGATAGGGGTGGAAGGTGGGAGCGGTGCCGATGCCGCCGGCCGTGACGCCGGTGAAGCCGGCGCGTGTGGCGGCTGCGGCCAGATCCATGCTGGCGGAGGCGCGCCAGAACGGCTCGCCGCCCCATTTTGCCAGGTGATCGAAGCGCCAGGCGGTGAGGCGGTCCAGCTCGGCGAAGCGGGGAACGTCCGACATCAGCATATCGCCGCCGGGGGCGAGCAGGCGGAACGTCTCGGCGAACACCGCATCGATGACCGGGGGCGGGAGTTCGTGGAGCAGGTTGAAGGAGGTGACGAGATCGAAGCTTTCCGCGGGCAAGCCGGTATCCTCGGCGGGGCGCACATGGAGTTGCCAGGCCTGACCGCGGGCGTTGCCGCTGCGGGCGGCGTGTTCCAGCATGCGGGGCGAGAGATCGATGCCCGTGATGCGGGCGGCGGGGAATATCTCCGCCAGCGCCACCGTGTAGTGGCCGGAGGAGGCGCCCATATCGAGAATGCGGGCATAGTCCCGCCGAGGTGCGGCGGATGCGGCGGCGCGGCGCTGGGCGAAGATGTCGCCGGGGAACATCTTGGCCAGCATCAGCTTGTGCAGGATTTCGCCATGCACGTAGCCGTTATAGGCGCTGCTGTCCCAGCCGCCCTCGGTGCGGTGGAACTCGGTGTCGGCCCAGTAGGATGGCAAGGGTGGGATGGGTTCTTCCACCAGCCGGCTGGGGCCGGCATCCAGCGCGTGAAGGGCAGGGACGAGCTGGTCCCGCTGTTCCTCGAACGCATCGCGGGCGACGGGGCCGTGGGATTTGGCGCGCCACTCGGAGAGCAGGGTGTTCAGGCGGAAGGCAGGGTGATCACCGATCACGTGCGCCACCGTATCGTGCCGGGCATCCATGTCCTCGGGCAGGGTGTCGGCGGTGATGCCGCGGTCGGCCAGGGCCCGCTCGGCCTGGGCGAGCAGGCGCGCGCTGGCGATGCCGATCCCTGCCTGGAAGTTGATGGCGGCGCGGCCGCGCTGGGCGAGGCGGGGGGAGGCTAGGGTTGGCGTTTCCATCGTGTTTCTCCCTTCGCGTTTACATGGGGGTGTGCGGGGCTGGTGATTCCACAGCAATGTTTGGTTTCTTCGCTCTGCGACTAATTCTTTGCTGAAGAAGTTGTTCTTTTTTGAAAAAAAGACCCAAAAAACTTTTGTTCGTTGGCGTGCGCTGCCGGCGCGGTCCGCGACAGCGCGTTTAAAGTTTTTTGCTTCTTTTCGTCAGAAAAGAGACCTTCCTTACTTCGTCCCACGCTGGGCGGCACGGGCGATGATGGCTTCCACGCTGCGGTCCCGCGCGGCGAGCGGCGCGCCGATCACGGCCGACACTGTGCGTGCGCGCAGCGCCTGGATGCGTTCGGCCATCGCCGGCCCGGGCACGTAATCCTCCAGTTCGCCTTCGGCCAGCGCACCGCGCTCGATCATCAGGGCTTCCAGAAGGGCGAAGCGGTCGCGCAGGATCCAGTGTTCCGTCAGCAGGGCCATCAGCATGCGGCCGAGATCCTCGACGCTCTCAGGCCCCAGATACGGCTCGGCCATCGGTCAGGCCGGTTTGCTGGCGCGGGTGATCCATGGGTAGCCATCCTGCCCCAGGGCATAGGATTGCACATCCACGAAGCCGGCCTCGCGCAGCCGGTCATCCCAGTTCGACAGGCAGGCAGAGGAGAAGAACGGCTCGTTACGGTTTTTGGTATCCCAATCGAGGATGGCGGCGTGGAAGGGGGAGACGGCACGAAACGGCGGCGGATCGCTCATCACGATGTCGCCGCCGCGTTTGAGGATGCGGAACATCTCCTGGAACAGCGCCATGTTCTCGTTCGGCGGCAATTCGTGGTGCAGGGCGTAGGTTACCACGGCATCCACGCTCTCGTCGGGTTCGCCGCAGCGTACCGCATCGCGTTGTTTGAGATGGATGGGGATACCCTGGCGTTCGGCAACCTTGTGGCCCATGCGCAGCAGCAGCGGCGAAAGGTCGCAGCCGATGAGCTCGGCCTGGGGGAAGGCCTTGTGGAGCGTCAGGAGGGTGGTGGCCGAGCCGCAGCCGGGCTCGTAGATGCGGCCGTAGGTGGCTTTCGGCAGTTGGCGGATGGTGTCCACGCGCTGCTGCAGGATATCGTCGCCGGCACCGACGGCGGCGTAGCCGCCATGCTTGAAGACCAGCGGGCCGAGGCCGAAGGCGAAGACCGCACCGTACAGGTCGTAGCCGTCCCAACTGCCGGGCTCCAGATGCCATTCCGTGGCGCTGTAGTATTTCGGCGGAACAAGGCCGGGATCGAGTTCCAGCGTGCCCAGTGTTGGTTGAGCCGGCGGGGCCAGGAAGGCGGCGAACATGGCGCGGCGCTCCTCCACCGCCTGGATACCCTGGGCGAAGCTCTCCTCGCCCACATAGCGCTGCAGAAAGCGTTCCATGCGCCAGACCGGATCACGCTCCACGACAGAAGTGGTTTCCGCCACCACGCGGCGCATCTCGGCGGGTGCTGCCGCCTGTGCATGCGCGCGGGCGAGATCGGCACCGGCCTGGCTGGCCTCGAACGCGGCGCGGGCCGCCGGGCGCAGATGGCTGGCGGCGTATTTCTGGGTGGCGCCCAGCAATTCCAGGCCCGCGCGGCCACGCTGGCCGAGGCCGGCGGGGGGGCGCACGCTTTGGGGCACGCAAGCGGTGAAGAATGTCATGGATGGACCTCCTGGGCGCGCGGGATACTGTCATAAGCAGTAAGAAAGGTCTTCTTTTTTGAAAAAAGAAGCAAAAAACTTTTGATACTTGGCGCGGGACTCGCCGGCAGCGCGCGCAGAGGGGCAAAAGTTTTTTGGTTCTTTTTTTCAAAAAAGAACACTCTTCCTTAAAACTTATAACTAAACCGTGCCCCAAACGTGCGCGGATCCGGCAGGAATGCAAGGGCGGTCGGGTTCAAATTATTATGCAGATCGAAATAGCCGAAGGCGCTTTCGATAGTACGGTTGTCGAACGGGTTGTTGATGAACAGCAGTAGCGCGTAATGCGCGTTTTCCACGCCGATCTGGAAGCGCGGCTCCCAGAAGGCGCCCAGCTTGAAGGTGTTGTAGTCGTTGCCGTAGCGGGCGGATTCGTAATGCGCCGTGGCGTCGAAGAAGCCGTTGAGACCTTGGGCGACCGGCGCCTCGTACCGGATATGGGCGGTGATATTGTGCGGCGGCACGCTGGGCACGTATTTACCCTTGAAGTTGCCGGCGACATATTCCAGGTCGCTGCCCTGAGTGCTGAGATAGTTGCTGTAGTATTCGACGATATGTGAATAGCTGGCATCGATCGTCAGCGGTGTGGTCGGGTGAAGTGCTATCTGCAGCTCCTCGCCCCAGGCGGTGACGGCGCCGGCATTGAGAACGCCGATCAGCGGCGGATTGATGGCAAGGTTGCTGTAGGATACCTGCTGGTCGCGATAGTCGTTGTAGTAGAAGTCGGCGTTGATCAGCAGGCGGTTATTCAGCCAACTGGTCTTGTCGCCGATTTCGTATTCCCACACGCGCTCCTGCTTGTAGCTTTGGCCGTTGAAACCGCCGCCTTCGATGTTGAGCAGGCTGAGGCCGGCCGGCTTGGTGCCGCGGGAGATGTCGATATACACATTCTGGTTGGTGTTCAGCTCGTAATCGAGCGAGAATTTCGGATCGACATAGCGCGTGGCGACGGACGCGCTGCTATAGGTGATGCCGAGCGGCACACCGCCCGGGCCGTAGGTAACGCCCCCGGTATACTCGCTGATGTCGGTGCGGCTGACATTCGGCAGCGTGGCGTCGACATCCTCATAGGCCACGCGCACTTCCGCGGTGGCGTTCAGGCGCGGCAGAATTTCATAGCCGACCGAGCCGTAGAGGGATGCGTGGTAGGTATCGCGGGTCGTGTCGGTAAACGGGTTGATCGCGTTGCTCTGAGTGGGTGCGGAGCGCGCGAAGGGGTAGAGGAACGAGAAGAAGGACGGATCCAGATAATATTGCGTATCGTCGTAGACCTTCGCCCCTTCGTAGAACAGATAGGCCCCGGCGATCCATTTAAGCTTCTGATCGTTCGGCGACACCAGGCGGAATTCCTGGCTGACCTGGGTAGTGTCGTAGGTGAAGTCCTGCAGCTCGTTTTCAAAGTCGAACTGGAAATACGGCTCCGGTTCGGCTTTCGCTTCGTAATCGGTATCCTGGGTCAGGCGCGTATGGTTGGTCTGGAAGCCGGTATGGGAATCCAGCGTGGCCCAGCCCATATCGTAGTCGATGGTGATGAACTCGCGCAGTGTTTCCTCGCGCGTGCCGGGATAGTTGCCACTATAGGCCACCTGGGATGAATTGGCGCCGATTGTGCCGAGCACCGCGGGCAGGGTGGGCGAGGGCGACGTGGCAAGGCTGTTGTTTTTCACGACACCATTGGAGAAAATATTGGCCGCGGCGTCCTGCTGCTGGTTGACGTGATCGAGCTCAGTGTAGACGCGAATGGTCAGGTCGTCGTTCGGCTTGATCAGGACATCGGCTGATCCGCCCTGCGTATTGTGGCCGCCCAGCGCCTTTCCGGTGGTGGTGTTATTATAAAAGCCGTTCTGCCCATCGTTTTCCAGCGACACGCGCGCGGAGATCTTGTCGGTGATCGCCTGGCTGTAGGTACCGAACACCTTGTAGTCGCCGTAATCGCCGACTTCGGCGGTGATCTGTGCACTTGGTTCCGCGGTTGGTTTGGCGGTGACGTAGTTGATCGCGCCACCGAAGGCGTTGCGGCCATACAGGGCTGCCTGCGGGCCTTTGACGATCTCCACCCGGTCCAGATCCATCAGGTTGAGATTCACCGGAAAGCCGCCGCCGGCCGAGACGATGGATTCGGAGGTCGTGTCGTAGCCGTCGATGAGGGTGGCCACACTGGGACGGCCACGTTCATCGTAGAAGCCGCGGATCGTGGGGCGGCTATCGACGGAGGAAATACCTTCATCGAACGTGACGCTGGGGGTGAGCCGCGCGATATCCTCCAGCGACTTCACGCCCTGGGCCACCAGTTCCTTGTGGCTGACAACGGCGACGGAAACAGGGATCTTCTGGAGCAGCTCGGTGCGCTTGCGGCTGGTGACGACCACATTTTCGGTGGCGCCCTCGCTCGGCGCCGCGCCGGCCTGCTGGGCCTGCGCGGGCGCCCCCCACGCC
Organism: Acetobacteraceae bacterium; assembly: GCA_003133065.1. GTDB lineage: Bacteria > Pseudomonadota > Alphaproteobacteria > Acetobacterales > Acetobacteraceae > BOG-908. The sequence goes on along the minus strand of PKZM01000062.1, from coordinate 5,205 downwards.
AGCGCCGCGATGATGCCCACGCCAGCGAGAAGGTGATGCCGATATGAAACAGAAGCCATGCCGAATTCCCCGCCCGAGCTATAACCGCCTCAAGCTCCCGGCTTTCGGAGGCTCATGCAATGGTGGGCCGAAATTTATTCGCCTTGCGGATAAATCAAGGGTCGGCGCGTCGGGACGGGAACACACGCCTCGGAGCGGAAACGCACGGTCGAGGCGGCGCATAAATATAGAAGTCTTTTGCTTCTTTTCTTCAGAAAAGAAGACTCTTCTTTCTTGAAAGAAAGAAGCAAAGAACTTTTATTATTGTGGCACAAGCTGCCGGCACCGCTTGCTCTCCAGTGGGTGAGCAATGACCTTTCGCGTCTTTTGTTTAGAAAAGACGACCTTCCGTCTCTACTCCCGGTCCGGCGCGACCCTCGCCATGCCGCCAAACAACCGCCAATCATCATCCCGCTTCAGCCAGACATGGATCACTTCGAAATGGTCGTCGGCGGGTTCACCGGTCGGCAGGCGGGTGCGGTGGGTGGTGTAATACAGGATCGCGGCATCGCCGTCGGCGGTGAAGTCCGCAAGCGTCATGGTGAGAAGCTCGGCGCCGTTGCCGGCGAAATGCCGCACCTGGCGGGCGAACGCGGCGGCATCGATCGGCCGCGGGAATTGCGGAGGCCAGGCGAGGTAGGTGGTGGTCATTTCTTTCTCGTACCGGCCCAGATCGCCGCGGCCACGCGCCGCGTAGATATCCTGCTCCCTGGCCCAGAGCAGATCACGCAACGCGGCAAGATCGGCCTCAGGCATCCGGGCCACCCGAAAGGCGGCGTTCATCCAGATTGTAGAACAGCAGAAGCACCACCGCGCCGGCCAGCAAGGCGACCGGAATAATGCCGGCGCCGGCGTACAGCGCGGTGATGGCGCCCGGAGGCTGCACCGCCAGATGCCCGCGCACCGAGGGCACATAGCCCGAGGCGGTGAGATAAATGCCGAACAGCGCCGGGCCCGCGGCGAACCCGGCCTTTTCCAGAACGGCATAGGCGCTGGCATAGATGCCCTCCCGACGCAGCCCGGTGCGGCGGCGGTCCCACTCGATCACGTCGGGGTACATGGCGAAGCTCATCAGAATGGCGCCCGCGGCGGCAGCCCCGGTGACCGCTCCGCGCACCCACAGAGTCCATTGCGCATCGCCGGGAGCCGCCCAGAGCCAACTGGCGTTGGCGGCGCCGTAAGCCGCCAGCGCGATGATATAGCTCCAGCGTTTGCCGATGGCGCGCGACAGCTTCACCCACAGGATCATGACGACCGCGCTGGTGACGTTCTGCGCGAGCGTCACCACGATCTGCCCCTGGTAGCCGATCTTCAACACTTCCAGCCGGAACAGCAGCGAGGTGCTGGACAGGCCGGATAGGGCGATGAACTGCAAGGTTTTCGATGCCATCAGGATCATGAACGGCCGGTTGGCCAGCATGGTGGTGGCTGCCTCGGCGAACTTCATGCGCGCCCGCGGCGGGGCTGGCGCATCGGGCACAACCGCCGGCAGGGCGAAACTTCCCCAGAACGTCATGCCCATGGTGGCGCCGATCAGCAGGCCGCCGAGCGCGCCCATCAACGCGAAGCTTGCCGCGCCGCCGCCGCCCATCTTCAGAACGTAAGCTGCACCGGTGAAGGCGACCAACTGGCCGATGGAGGCGAAGAACGCCCGCCAGGAGAGCACCCGTGTGCGTTCATGATAGCCCGCGATCGATTCCGCAGGCATTGCCGTATAGGGCACGTTGAACAGCGAATAGCCGGTGGAGTAGGCGATCAGCACCGCGGCCATATAGGTGAACAGCCAGGGGCCATGCAGATCGGGCGGGGCGAAGATGGCGATGAAGGCGGCGGTGGATACCAGGGCGCCGGCGAGCAGATAGGGACGACGTCGGCCCCAGGCGGACCGTGTGCGGTCGCTGGCAATGCCGATCACCACATCGGCGACCACATCGTAAAGCTTGGAGATCATCACCAGCAGGCCGGCCGAGGCGGCCGATTGGCCGAGAACGGTTGTCATCAGCGCGGGGAAATAAACAACGACAGTGTTGAGCAGGATGGCTGTGCCGGTGGTGCCAAGGCCGAAGGTGAGGCAGGTGCGCAAGGATGCCCGCGCGCCGAGCGCCGGTGACGCGATGGTGGCGGCAGCGGCGTCCATGCCGGGTGGTCTCCTGCGTAATGATGCACGCGTACTCTGATGGATGATCGGGCTGCTGCCCAGGGATGGCTGTCAAATATCCGCCAGGCGATTGCTTCTGTCCGTGGTCAGGGGAGACGCCCAGCACCAAGCGGAACGTGGCGCCTTGCCGGCGATCCGACACGAAAGTGACGCCGTGTACCTCAACGAGTAAAAGTTTTTTGGTTCTTTTTTTCAAAAAAGAACCGCTTCTGCAGCCTCCCGGCCAGCCGTATACCCCAACCCCACCGCCGCCAGCAGGCCATTGCCGGAGAGATACCCGCTCGCCTGGCTGCCCGAAACCCCGCACGCGGCACCGCCCGCGGCCAGCAGGTTCGGTAATGGCGTGCCATCCGGCCGCAGCACGCGTGCGCGCGTATCCACCACCAGGCCGCCCTGGGTGTGGAAGAGCGCGCCGGTGACGCGCACCGCGCAATAGGGCGGGGCAAGCGGGCGGCTGGCGGAGAAGTCGCGGCCGAAGCGGTCGATTGTGCCGCAGGACGTGTCCGCGATGGCGGCGCTCAAGGGGGCTTGAGGCAAGCGCATGGCAGCGGCGAGGCTTTCGATATCGTCGGCGCTGAGGATGGCGCGGGCTTGCTCGGCCTGGCGGAAATCCTCGAACTGGCGGGCGATGGCGGCGATACGGCTGTCGAACACGGTCCAGGCGACCCCGCCCGGCTGGCGCAGCACCATGGCAGCCTGCTCGGAATAGCCCAGGGCTTCATTGGAGAAACGCTGCCCATCCAGGTTCACCTGGATGCCGCCGGCGGTGATGGTGGCCCAACTGATCAGGATGCCGTGGGGTTGCGCGACGGAGCCGTGGCCCTGGTGCCCGGAGAGGTGGCGCGTGGCAGCGCCCAGGGCCTGGCCCCACACCACCGCGTCACCCTGATTGCCGGGGTGGCCGAAATACAGGGCATCGGCCAGTTCGGGCAGATGGGCGGCGACCAATTCGCGATTGCCCCCATAGCCGTTGCAGGCGAGCACGAGGATGTCGCAGCCCAGCGTTTCCTCGGCACCATCAGGGCGGCGGCACATGAGGCTGGAAATATGGCCATCGGCGTTGGCGGACAGGCTGGTGACGTGCGCGTCGCACAGCAGTTCCACGCCCGCGCGTTCGGCCGCGCTTGTCAGGTGGTCCATCAACTCGCTGCCGGCGCGGCTGGGCAGGCCGTGCATGCGCAAGGCGGAGTGGCCGGGATAGGTGAAATCGGTGATCAGCGAAAACGTCAATCCATGCGCATCGGCCAGCCATTCCAGCGCGGGGCCGGTGGTGGCGGCGAGATGGGCGGCCAGAGCGGGGTCTGGTTCCTGATGCGCTTTGGCCATGATGTCGGCGGTGAAAAGCGCGGCGCTGTCAGTAACCCCGGCCGCGCGCTGCCAGCGTGTGCCCGCCGCCGGCACCAGGCCGGCCGAGAGCGAGGTGGAGCCGCGGGGCGTGTGGTCCCTCTCCAGCACCAGCACATCGGCGCCGGCCTGGCGCGCCGCCAGCGCGGCAATCAGGCCTGCGGCGCCGGCGCCGATGATGACGACGGGGAAGTGGGTGTCGGGCTGCACTGCGTGTCCTTTGGGTGAGCCGAAAGGTCTTTTTGCTGTTTACGCGGGCCTTGCCGGCAGCGCGCGCACAGGGAGAAAAGTTTTTTGGTTCTTTTTTTTCAAAAAAGAACAGCTTTCTTACCTTACTTCGCCACCGGGGCCTGCGCGGCCTTGATGAACCCATCATAAAATCGCTTCAAATCCACCGCCTGAACCACCGTTACCAGCCGTTCGCCCCGGTGCGGGGCCATCTCGGCCGGCCAGATCATCGCGTGGCCGTAGAACATGCCGTGGCCGACATCCACATCCATCGCGGCTTCGATCTTGCGCGTGATCAGGGTGGGGTCCACCGCCACGGCGGCCGCCATCTCATCCCATAGCGGCAGAGGCGGCGTATATTTCGCCAGATATTCGGTGACCGGCGTTTTCACCGCCAGCATGCGCTTCACCAGATCGGCACTCATCCGCGTTTCGTTCGTCACACTGCCCAGTGAGGTGATCTTCGCCCACGGCGCGGTCAGCACGATATGCGCCGCTTCCGGATCGAAGAGAAAATTGAAATCCGTGTAGAAATTTGCATTCACGCTCACCTGAAGCTGGTTCCCATCCAGCATCGCGCCCATGAACACCAGCTCCTTCGCCAGCCTGGCGAAATCCGGATCGAGCCGGATGGCAAGGGCCAGGTTTGTCATTGGCCCGGCCGCCAATATGGTGACCTGGTGCGGATAGCGATGCACCTGGGCGATCAGAAAACCCACCGCACTGCCTGAAGCGGGCTTGGTGGTGGGCGTGCCGGAAGGATCACCCGGTATCAGGGCCGGATTATCCGGATGAAACACGGCGCCCTGGCTGGGGAATGAACCGGGTGCGTTCCAGGCGCCCTTCCACGGCAGCGCGCCATAGGCCTGCTCCCACGCATGCAGCGCCGCCCGGGTGTTCACCAGCGGATAGACAGCGCCCTTGTAGACGGGGATGTCCGTGCGATGNNTCCTCGATGAAGAGGCGGGGGGCGGCGCCACCACAGAGAACAACAAAGAGAAGTAAGAATCTTCTTTTTTGAAAAAAAGAAGCAAAAAACTTTTGCCTTTTTGGCGCGCGCTGCCGGCGAGGCACGTACCAAGTGTTAAAAGTTTTTTGCTTCTTTTTTTCAAAAAAGAAGAGTCTTCCTTCCTTCAAAACTTATACTTCCCCTCCACGCCAATCACCCGCGGATCATTCACAAAGCCCGTGAGATTATCGAAGTCGATTGCCCCCGTCACCTTGATCTGGTTCAGCACGTTGCGCGAGAACGCGGCAATTTCGAATCCGTGCGTGTGGTCCTCATACCCGATGCGCAGGCCGCCTTGCACCAGGGATTGCCCGGTGAACTCGACCGCCTTGTAGAGGAAGAAATTCACGTCGCTGCGGTAGGACCAGTCGGTGGAAATATAGATGTCTTTCCCGTCCGCGATCGGCTGCGTGTAGCGGGCCCGGGC
>PKZM01000113.1 GCA_003133065.1 Acetobacteraceae bacterium | reverse complement strand
TTGCCTCGACCCGCTTCCAGGCTTCCCCAGGGGGATTTTTGACAGTATCTTTATATACTAGTCGGTATTTTGTGTCTACGGACAATGGCGGCGACCGATGAGCCCCGTAAGGTTGTCGCAACCCCCCACGGGCCATAGGTTCAGGCAGGTCATGCCGATCTTGATTTCACTGCGCAGAACCCCCCGACGGTAGCCCGCATGCGGGTAGAAAGCCCGACGCCTGCCTCGATTGGCATTGCGGTTTCTAGCCACCATCGAGCTCTATCGCTGCAGGCGACACACGCATGCGTGCGCGCAAAATGGGTATTTAAATATACTTAATGGTATGTTAAACTATCTATAGGTCGTCCTCGAGAGCCCGCCAGTCCCAGATCAGAGCCCGTAGCGGGCCTTGTGTATTTTGGTATGCAGCTATGACCGCTTTGGCGAAGCTGGGCAAACCATGGGGACGAGTCCCCAGCGGGGGGGTCAGGGGGGCAGAGCCCCCCTGGGTTCTTAGTTGTTGCTGTTCCTGTTCCCCGTCAGCTGCAGCATCAGCATGAACAGGTTTATAAAATTCAGATACAGGCTGAGCGCATCATACACGCTGCGCTTGGCCGCGCCCTCGGTACCCTCGGCATAGGCGAACTGCGTGTAGCTCACCTTGATGCGCTGCGTGTCGTAGGCCGTGAGGCCGGTGAACACGACGACGCCGATGATGCTGATGGCGAATTGCAGCGGCGCGCTGTGCATGAACATGTTCACCAGGCTGGCGAGGATGATCCCGAACAGGCCCATGATGAGGAAGCTGCCGAAGCGGGAGAGATTGGCCTTGGTGGTGTAGCCGTAGATGGACATGCCGGCGAACATGGCGGCCGAGATGAAGAACACCCGGGCGATGCTGTCGTGGGCATAGATCAGGAAGATGTTGGTGAGGCTGGCGCCCATGGCCAGGCAGAAGGCCCAGTAGAGTGCCTGAACGGACTGGCGGGAGAGACGGTTGACGCCGAAGCTGAGCACCAGAACGAAGGCGAGCGGGGCGAACATCGACAGTGTGCCCAGGCCCGTGGGGGCGATGCGGACGCCGTATTCGGTGACCACGCGATGGTAGAAGAGCTGGATCAGGCTGGTGTTGGCGACGCTGTAGGCGACGATGCCGGTGAGCAGCAGGCCGGAGGCCATCCAGTTATAGACGCGCAGCATGTAGGCGCGCAGGCCGGCATCGATGGCGGCGGCACCGGCGACACCGGCGGCTGGCCGCGAATAGGTCCGCAAATCAGGACTGTAAGCCATGGAGGTTTCCTTTGCAGGTCGCGCTGCGCACCGGTGCACGGTTGCAGAGACGTGACGTGAACGTGGGCGAGGCGTGATGCGGTTCAAGAACCCGCCCAGGTTACATATATTTAGTTGACCTGCGATAGCCTGATCGGCGGGTTCTTGACCGTATGCGCCGGGTCATGGAGTCTCCTGACCATGAGACTGTTCGTCGCGCTCGATTTGCCGTGGAGCCTGCGGGAGCAGCTCAGCGGCCTTACCATGGGCCTGGCGGGCGTGCGGTGGGTGGCGCCGGAGAATTACCACATCACGCTGCGGTTCATTGGCGAAATGCCGGGGCATAAGGCGGAGGAGATCGACCTGGCGCTGGCCTCGCTGCGGGCGCGGGGGTTTGCCCTGGAGCTGTCGGGCGTGGGGGTGATGGAAAAGGCGGGGCGGGTGACGGCGCTGTGGGCGGGTGTGGCGCGCAACCCGGCGCTGGAGCATTTGCGGGGGAAGATCGATACGGCCTTGCAGCGGGCGGGGGTGGCGGCCGAGCGGCGGCGGTTCGCGCCGCATGTGACGCTGGCACGGCTGGATGATCGGGCGCCGGAGCCGCGTTTGGCGGCGTGGGTGCAGAGCCATAATCTGTTCCGGTCCGGGCCGATCCCAGTGGAGCATTTCACGCTGTTCAGCTCCCAGCTTGGGAAGGAGCAGTCGGTGTATACCCCCGAGGTGGAGTACGCGCTGGCGTGACGGCGCGGGGGCGGGAGAGCATCGAGGGGCTGCTTTCCGAGATTGGGGCGTGCCAGGTGTGTGCGGCGCATTTGCCGCTGGGGCCGCGGCCGGTGATCCATATTTCGGGCACCGCGCGGCTGCTGATTGCGAGCCAGGCGCCGGGGACGAAGGTGCATCACGCCGGGATCAGCTTTTGGGATGCGTCGGGTGACCGGCTGCGGGGGTGGCTGGGGTTGGACAAGCCGGCGTTTTATGATGCGCGGCGCGTGGCGATTGTGCCGACGGGGTTTTGCTATCCGGGGCGGTTGCCGCAGGGCGGGGATGCGCCGCCGCGGCCGGAATGCGCGCCATTGTGGCGTGGGCGGGTGCTGGCGGCGATGCCGGAGATACAGCTGACGCTGCTGGTGGGGCGTTACGCGCAGGTGGATGCGGCGCGGGCGAATGGGTGGGCGGCTTCATCGATGACGGAGCGGGTGCGGGATTTTCGGGCGTATCTGCCGCGGTATTTTCCGCTGCCGCATCCTTCGTGGCGGACGGGGGTGTGGGAGCGGCGGAACCCCTGGTTTGGCGAGGTGGTGCTGCCGGCGTTGCGGGCCGAGGTGGCGCGGGCGCTGGCGCCAGGCGGGGAATGGCGAATCGCGTCGGACGATCCAACCTATCAGGCCTGGACCGATGAGGTGATCGGCAGGCAGGATTTGTTTCGCGTCGCGCTGCGGACGCAGAGCCGGCCGGAAGGATGGCCGGCGACACGCTACGAGGCGAAGGCGATCAAGGCGGGGCGAAAGCCGGTGTACTGGTCGCTGATCAAGCGTTAGAGCCGCGGCAAGCGCCGTGGATGCTGGCGTATTAAATTTATGGGAAGGCGCTGGCGGCGGGGGCGGTTGGGTGTAAATCTGATCACGCACGATACAATACGGGTAACGTAAGGTTCGAATGAACAGGAGGAGGACAGACATGGGTTTTAAGGGTAGGTTGTTGCGCGCGGCAGTGCTGGGGCTCGCCATGCTGGGGGCGCCGGCGACGGCATTCGCCTCGAAATGGATTCCCGGGCACTACGCGCCGAACGGCGCCTATATCCCGGGGCACTGGGTCGGCGGACCCGGCGTCTGGATCAACGGACATTACGGGCCCGGCGGCATCTGGATCGTCGGCCACTGGGCCGGCGGCGTCGGCCCGGCACCGGGCGCCTACGAAGGACCGCCCGGCCCGGCCCCTTACGGCTCCCACTGGGTCCCCGGCCATTACGGCCCCGGCGGCGTGTGGTACCAGGGGCACTGGGTGAACGGGTGAGCCGGGGGTTTTGGGAAGCAAGGCCAGGGGCTCTGCCCCCTGGACCCCCGACAACGGCCGCGCCGTTGGATCGGCACTAAAAAGGGTTAGGGCGCGGCCCTTCGATGGGTCCCGGGGCAGAGCCCCTGGC